>REBS01000177.1 GCA_007692605.1 Gemmatimonadales bacterium | reverse complement strand
ATCGACCCGATGGCACGCCAGGCACCCCCGTGTCCGGTACCACCGCTCCCCGGCGTCGGCCATCTCGTCGTCGATTGGATCCGTGACATCGGGGGGTTCCAGGATCGCTCTCGCTTCCGGGTGATCCGGGTCCCACGGGCCGTCGATCGGCGACCAGTCCTCCCGCTCTCCGCATCCGACGAGTCCGAATGCGCCCAGGACCATCGCCACGGCCACGAGAACGACCACGGCGCGCGGGGCGACCTGGAGGAGACGACGAATGACGACCATCGGGCATACCGGCGTGAAGGGATCGATTGACGCGCACGTACCGAGTGCAGGTACGAGTATAGATCAGCTCGGGGGCGGATTGAAGCTCCGGCTCACTGGACGTCGAATGCTCTCAGGTCTGCGTGACTTCTAGGACGAATGAATTCGTTGACATGCGGGCAATGGGCCCGTATTCTCATCCGAAGCCGTCGATGTGACCGGTTCTGCCATGGATCGGCGCGGCGCCCCGGTAGAGCGTTTACAGGTGGAAATTTGCTTCGGGCGCAACCTTTCAGGCTTGTTTCGCGTCCTATACCGGGAGGGGGGTTCGCAGGGGGTGGGCTCCCGGCTCGGCCGTGGGTGAACCGCTTCTTCCTTCCGAGTCCCCGCCGGTCTGATTGCCCTCGAGTCCTCAACAACCGGTCCGATCGCCCTCGAGTCCTCAACAGGTGGTGCCGATGACGTTGTCCAAAGGAGTCCTGAGCCTTTTGACCGTGGCGTTGATCTTCGCGGTCGTCGGAGGTGGGGTGGCCTGGAAGATGTTCAGTGAGTCCGATTCCAACGGAGAGACGGAGCGGGCCGAGCTGCCCGACACCGAAGGGGTCGAGGTCGCCTCGGCGGCCGGGTTCGCGGGGGCCCAGCCGGTCGCCGGCACCGAGGTGGTGCGCGATACCCTCTGGATCAACGTGACCGCCAACGGCGAGGCGGACGCCAACCGACGCAGCCTCGTGGCCGCACGGGCCTCGGGTGTGGTCGAGGAGGTCTTCGTCGGCGAAAACCAGCTCGTCCAGGCGGGCGAGATCCTCGTTCAGCTCGACACGGTCGAGGCCGCGATTCAGCTGGCGCAGGCCCGGGCCCAGCTCGCGGCGCGCGAGGCCGACTTCCAGGAGCGGCAGCTGTACAGCGGCGACGTCGGGTCGCTCCGGTCTCCCCTCACCCCCGAGGAGCGGGCCGAGAGGGAACGGCTGATCCGAATCGAATCCGGGCTCCAGGCGGCGGAGTTCGAGGTCGAACAGGCCGAACTGAACATGGACCTCACCCGAGTGAGAGCCCCCTTCTCGGGACGGGTGGCCGACCTGGAGGCGGTCGAGGGCGCATACCTGTCGGCGGGTTCCGAGGTCCTCACCCTGGTCCAGATCGACCCGATCCGGGTGCAGGTGAACGTACTGGAGTCCGACATCCTCTACCTGAACACGGGGCGTCGCGCGACCGTCCGGTTCACGGCGATCCCGGGCGAGACCTTCGAGGCCCGTGTCGAGTCGGTGAATCCGCTCGTCGATCCCGAGAACCGGACCGGACGGGTGACGCTGACCCTGCCCAATCCCGGAGGGATGATCCGCCCCGGCATGTACGCGGCCGTGAGTGTCGAGGGCCAGGCGTACCCCGATCGGATCCTGGTGCCGCGCGAGGCGATCGTCGAGCGGGGGGACGATCGGCGGAAGGTGGTCTTCGTGGCGACGCAGCTGAACGAGAATGGCGAGGGCGTGACCGACTGGCGCTACGTCACGACGGGCTACAGCAACGAAACGCACATCGAGATCGTCCCGGCCGAGGACACGTACATGGTCGAGCCCGGAGAGATCGTGCTCACGACCGCCCATCACTACATCGGCCACGATGTCAGGATACGACTGGTCGACGCCGACCAGGTCGTGGCCGAGGGCGGGATTCCGGGCCGATGAAGAGGGGTGTCGCGTGGGTTCTGATCCGGACCGTATCCCTGGTGTCGCTCGTGTCGCTCGTGTCGCTCGTGTCGCTGGGTGCCGGTGCGGGTGACCTCTCCGCCCAGACCGCCGGTCCGGCCGATCCTCCATCCACCGCGATCGGTACGGACTCGCTGGACCTCACCCTCGAAGAGGCCTTCCGGCGGGCGATCGCTTCGAATCCCTCCTATCGGCAGAGCTCCAACAGCCTGGAGCTCAACTGGATCGAACGGCGACAGGCGTGGCTGAGCATCCTGCCATCGCCGAGCGTCTCCTTCCTTTCGACTTCGATGAACTGGCAGCGGCAGACGGTGGCCGAGGACTTCTTCGGCAATCCGCTCCCGAACCCCGAGACCGCGATGATCCAGACCTCGCGGAGCAACCAGGGCGCCAGCCTGAACCTGAGCGTGAACTTCTCGGACTTTCTGAACCTGCGCGAACAGGAGACGCAGGCGGAGCTGCGTCGCACGAACCTGGTGCGCGAGTACCAGGAGCTCGAGGCCGACCTGACGCAGGCCTTCTTCGACGCGCAGGAGCAGAGCCTGACCGTCGCGCTCGAGCGGGAGCTGCTCGAGAATGCCGAGCTCAATCGCGACGCGGCCGAGCGCCTGTATCGGCTGGCCCGCCGCGACCGGATCGACCTGGTGGCCGCCGAGCTCGACGTTGCGGAGCAGGAGAACGCGCTCGATGACGCCGAGTTCGATTACCAGAACACGATCCTCTCGCTGCGCAACCTCATCGGCGACCCGCAACTCGAGCCCTTCCGGATCGTCGAAGTGCCCGTGCGCATCTTCGACCCCGCCCGACTCGACGAGGAGGAGCTGGTGGCCTTCGCTCAGAACCAGGCCCCCTCGGTGCTGCAGCAGCAGGCCTCGATCGAGAGCGCCCGGCGTCAGGTCCAGCAGGGCCGGGCCGAATGGATTCCCACCCTGAACTTCAACATGAGCACCGGACGCCAGGAGTTCGTGCGGGAGAGCGGCGAGGCCTTCTTCCAGGTGAACCCCGACGGCGAGTGGTCGCGAAACATCGGGGTAACACTGAGCTTCCCCGACCTCGGCCAGTACTTCAATCGCAGGAACACCGCCCGCAGCCGTGAGATCACGGTGGTCAACGCCGAAGAGCAGCTCCGCCAGGTCCGGATGGAGCTCGACCAGAACATCCGGAGCCTCATGGTCAACCTGAAGTCCGCCTACCGCTCGGTGGTTCTGCAGGACCGGCGGGTGGAGCTGGCCCAGGAGCAGCTCGACCTGCAGCTCGAGTCGTATCGCCTCGGGCGGGTCGATTTCTTCCAGCTCCAGTCCGCGACGGAATCGGCGGCGCAGGCCCGGCGACAGGCGCTGCAGGCCCGCTTCAACTTCGAGCGGGCGCGGATCAGCCTCGAGCGCGCGATCGGGATCCCGCTGGAGATCCCCGATGGCTCCCTGCTCGAGACCACGCCCGACTCCGACGGCGGGGAGGGCTGACGTGTCGCTCTCGAGACTCGCGGTACGCCGCCCGGTGGCGGTGTCGATGCTCTTCCTGGCGGTCATCCTTCTCGGCGTCATCTCGTTTGCGCGTCTCCCGATCGACCTGCTCCCCGATGTGAGCTATCCCCGGCTCGTCATCTATACCGCCTACTCCGACGTCGGCCCGTCCGAGATCGAGCGCCTGATCACCGAGCGGGTCGAGTCGGTGGTGGCCGCGACCCCCGGGGTCGAGCGGACCTCGTCGGTGTCGCGCGAGGGTGTGAGCCTCGTGACCCTGCGCTTCGCGTGGGGCACGAACATGGACTTCGCGATGCTGAACGTCCGTGAGAGGCTCGACAACGTCCGGGGCAGCCTTCCGGACCAGGCGTCGCGTCCGCAGATCCTGAGGGTCGACCCGGAGTCGGAGCCGATCATGGTCCTTTCGGTCGCGGGCGCCGACCTGTGGGAGACCAAGGAGCTCGCCGAGAACGTCTTCAGGCGAAGGCTCGAGCAGCTCGACGGGATCGCCCAGGCCTCGGTCGCCGGAGGGCTGGACCGCGAGATCGTCGTCGAGGTCGACCCGGAGCGGATGCAGGCCTATGGCCTGTCGATCCAGGATGTGGCGAATTCCCTGGACCAGGCCAACTTCGCCAGCTCCGGAGGCACGATTCGCGAGGGTCGGGCCCGCTACCCGCTGCGCACCCTCGGCGAGTTCACCGATGTGGCCCAGCTCCGGGACGTGGTGGTCTCGCAGCAGGGTGGGGGCGGCGCCTCGGGCAGCGTCTACGTTCGCGACATCGGGACCGTGATCGACGGATTCGCCGACCGCGAGGCGCTGGCCCGCTACAATGGCCAGGAGGCCGTCGGACTCCTCGTCTTCAAGGAGGCGGGGGCCAACACCGTCCGGGTCGCCCGGATGGTCGAGGAGGTCATGGGGCTGCTGCGCGAGGAGTTCCCCGAGGTCACCCTCGACGTGGCCAGCTCCCAGGCGGGCTTCATCAGCGACTCCATCGACAACGTGGTCTCCGCGTTGATCATGGGAGGGGTACTCGCCTTCCTCGTCCTCTTCTTCTTCCTCCGGGAGCCCCGCTACCCGGTGGCGGTCGCGCTCGCGATCCCGATCTCGGTGATCGGGACCTTTGCGCTGATGGACACCTTCGGGGTGTCGCTCAACATCATGAGCCTGGGCGGGCTGGCGCTCGGGGTCGGGATGCTGGTCGACAACTCGATCATCGTGCTCGAGAACATCTTCCGGCACCGCGAAGCGGGCGCGAGTGCCATCGAGGGGTCGGCCGAGGGGGCCCGCGAGGTGGGGGGCGCGATCACCGCGGCCACCCTGACCACGATCGCCGTCTTCCTTCCGATCATCTACGTCGAGGGGGTCGCGGGCGAGCTCTTCCGCGATCTCTCGCTGGCCGTGGCCTTCTCGCTCCTGGTCTCGCTCCTGGTGGCGCTGACCCTCCTGCCCACGATGGCGGCCCGCTTCCGGATCGGCGAGGCTCCGATCGAGACGGTCGGACCCGGAGAGCTCCCCCCGGGCCCGCGTCCCCAGGGGGTCTTCCGCACGATCCTCTGGTTCCTGCATACCCTCTGGCGCCTGCCCCTGTGGATCCTGCGCCTGCTCAAAGCCGTGGTGGTCGAACTGCTTCGCTTCTGGGGTGGAGGGCTGGCGCGGGGAGCGTCGAGGCTCTTCGGCCCCCTCCTGGACGGTTTCGACCGCGTCTTCGCCGCCTTCGCCGAGCGCTACCACCAGGCCCTGAACTGGTCGCTCGACCACCGCGGACGGGTGCTCGGTCTCGCCGCGCTCGCCCTGGGGGGTGCGGTACTCGCGGGCCTCGTGCTCGATCGGGACCTCCTGCCGCGGGTCGACCAGGGCTCCTTCGAGGTCGGGGTCGAGCTGGCCGAGGGGACCGCCCTTGACCGGACCGACGAGGTGGCCCAGGCGATCGAGCAGGTCCTGCTGGGCCACGACGACGTCGATGCGGTCTTCGGGACGGTGGGTCGCGACCCCCGCCAGTTCGTGCAGTCGGACGAGGGGACCGGATTGCACACCGCCCGCTTCCAGGTGCGGCTCGCGCCGGGGTCGGCCACCCAGCCGGTGGTCGAGGCGCTGCGCGGGTCGCTCGCTGCCGCGGCTCCCGACGGGGTGGTGACGATCCTGACCGGTCAGACGACCGCCCTGGGCCAGATCCTGGGCGGCTCCGATGCGGACATCGCCGTGCGGGTCCGCAGCCAGGACCTGGACCGGGCCTTCGTCTACGCCGACCAGGTCGCAGCCCTCCTGCGCGACGAGGATGTGCTGGCGAACGTTCGGGTGGGCGCGGACCGGGGTCAGCCGCAGTACGAGGTCGAGGTGCGCCGCGACGAGGCGAGCCGCTACGGGCTCACCGCGAACGCCGTGGCCTCGGCGGTGGAGCAGGGGATGCGCGGGGTGCGGGCCACCGAGTTCGTTCAGTTCGATCGCCGGATCCCCGTCATGGTCCGGATCCCGGACCGCCTGCGCTACAACGTCGAGACGCTCCAGCAGCTGCAGGTCCAGCAGGTGCCCCTGCGCGAGCTGATCGATGTCGAACTCGTCATGGGCCCCTCCGAGATCCGACGCGAGAACCAGGGCCGGGTGGTCACCGTTCTGGCCGATGTGCGGTCCGGCGGGCTCGACGGCGCCCTCGACGAGGTGGACCGTGCGCTGGCCGGGCTCCCCCTCTCCGGCGACCTGCGGGTCGAGGTCGGGGGCGAGAACGAGGAGATGGCCCGCTCCTTCCGGGACCTGGCCTTCGCCTTCGGGCTGGCGATGATCCTGGTCTTCATGATCCTGGCTGCCCAGTTCGAGTCCTTCTTCCATCCGGGAACGATCCTGGCCGCGGTCCCGCTCGCGCTCGTGGGGGCGATCCTCGCCCTCCTTGTCACCGGGCAGGGACTGAACACGATGTCGCTCATAGGCATCGTGATCCTTGTCGGAATCGTGGTAAACGACTCGATCGTCAAGGTCGACTTCATCGTGCAGGCACGGGAGCGCGGAATGGACCTGCGCAACGCGATCCTCGAGGCCGGCCGGGTCCGGCTCCGGCCGATCATCATGACGACGGCCACGACGGTGCTGGGACTCACCCCCATGGCGCTGGGGATCGGGCGGGGCGCCGACCTGCGCGCGCCGCTGGCGATTGCCGTGATCGGGGGGCTGCTCCTGGCCACGCTCCTGACCCTGATCATCGTGCCGGTGCTCTTCTCGGTCGTCGAGAGTGCCCGGATGGCGGTGCTCGGCGAGGACTCGACCCGCCGCAGGTCGCTGGTCCCCTCCGGCGAGCCCGAAGACCGGGGTGGCGCGGTGGGGCCGGCCTTCCCGCAGCCGGGAGGCTCCCGGTGATCGGACTCTCGATCCGCCGCCCGGTGGCGGTGGCGATGATCTACATCTCGGTGGCGCTGCTGGGGGTGGCGGCGTGGCAGAACATTCCGATCGAGCTGCTTCCGGACGCGGAATTTCCCGTCCTCACCCTCTCGTACTCCTGGCCGGGAGCCTCGCCGGAGACGGTCGAGGCCTTCGCCACCTCGCCGATCGAGGCCCAGGTGCAGCGGATCAAGGGGGTGGAGTCGATCAGCTCCACCACCCGCGAGGGTCAGGGCTCCATCCGGATCGAGTTCCAGCGCGATGCCGACATGGAGTTCACGCGCCTCGATCTGATGGAGCGGCTGGCGACCCTCGAAGACGAGCTCCCCGACGGGGTGTCGCGCATCAATGTGCAGCCGTACGTGCCCCGGGAGTTCGCGCAGGAGGCCACCCGGCCGTTCCTCGCCTACACCTTCACGGGTCCCCTGACGCTCGAGGGGCTTCGGGCCCACCTCGAGCAGACGATCATTCCCGAGGTGATGCAGATCCGCGGGGTGTCCGATGTCGACCTGCAGGGGGGGCGGGCCCGGCTGCTCGAGATCGAGCTCGACGAAGACCAGATCGCCGCCCTGGGGCTGAACCCCAACCAGGTGTCGGCGGCGATCGATCAGCTCGACCTGGTGCGCGAGGCGGGGGCAATCCGCGACGGGGACCGGGAGTGGGCCCTCACGATCCGCTCGCGGCCCACCACGGCCCGGGACCTGCGCGAGGCGCTCCTCCCGCTCCCCCCCCAGACGCTGCGGGCGCTGCCCCTTCGGCTCGACGACGTCGCCGAGGTGCGCGACACCTTCGAAGAGGCGCGGTCGCACTACCGGATCAATGGCCAGGCGGCCGTGGGCTTCAGGATTTACAAGCAGTTCGGCACGAACACCGTGACCCTGGCCGAACAGGTCCGCAACCGGATCCAAGAGCTGAGCGTGATGAATCCCGCCGGCTCCGAGCTGATCCTGATCGATGACCAGAGCGAAGACATCCAGCGGCAGCTCACCGACCTGCGCACCCGGGCGCTGATCGCGGCCGGTGTGATCTTCCTGGTCCTGCTCGGGTTCCTGCGCTCCTTCCGTACGGCCGGGATCATCTTCAGCACGATCGCCTTTTCGATCTTGATCGCGCTGAACATGATCTACTTCGGGGGGCTGACCCTGAACCTGCTCACCCTCATGGGGCTGGCGCTGGGCTTCGGGCTGATCGTCGACAACTCGATCGTGGTGCTCGAGAACATCTTCCGAAAATGGCAGGAAGGCGTCTCGAGCTTCCATGCCGCCGAGAAGGGGGGGCGCGACGTGATCCTCCCGATCCTGGCGTCGACGGCGACCACCCTGATCGTATTTCTCCCCTTCCTGTACCTGCAGGGGGAGCTGCGTATCTACTACCTGCCCCTCGCGATCGTGGTCGCGCTGACCCTGGTCGCCTCGATCTTCGTGGCCTTCACCTTCATCCCGGCGCTGGCGGCACGGGTCCTGGGCGAGCACCCCGAGGCAGCCGAGGTGGCGGTGGGGCCGGCGGATGGAACGGTCGGGCCGGCGGATGCGGCCATCGGACCGGCGGATGCCGGGGCCGGGCCAACCGAAGCGTCGGCAGCCGCAGGAGTGGACGCGGGGCCGGCGACCGACCTGGATCGCAGCGTCCCGCTCTACGCCCGAAAGAAGACCCCCCTGTACATCCAGTTCTACTCGGGGCTGCTGCACTACACCCTGCGCTTCCCCTGGGTCACGGTCCTGGTGGCGGCGCTCTGCTTCGGCGGCACCTACTACCTCTTCGACAACTACGTGAACCGGGGCGTGGTGTGGGGAGGAGGCTCCGGAATTCAGCGCTCCACAGTCCGGATCACGATGACGATGCCGAGAGGGACCGATCTCGAGCGGGTGAACCAGCTCACCGGCTACTTCGAGGACCGCCTCGCCACGATGCCCGAGGTCTCGCGTTTCGAGGCCAACGTGGGGAGCGAGAGCGCGTCGATCGTGGTGGAGTTTCCCGAAGAGATGGAGTTCACCGCGGTGCCCCTGGTGATCGAGGACCGATTGCGTGCCTTCGGACTGAACTTCAGTGGCGCGAACATACGCGTCTTCGGCCAGGGTCCCTCGTTCGGAGGAGGGGGTGGGGGCTCGGCCCCCAACTACCGGATCACCCTTCTGGGGTACAACTACGATCGCCTGGCGGAACTCGCCGAGGATCTCGGACGCCGGTTCGAGGTCCATACCCGGATCCACGAGGTGAACACGAATGCCACCTCGGGCTTCTCCCGGACCCGGTCGACCGAGTTCGTGGCCACGGTGGACCGGGAGTCGACGAACCGGCACGGGATCACCGTGGCCGAGGCCTCTCAGCTGATCCAGGCCTCGCTCCGGGGAGCCGGGCGCTCCGGTTCGGTCAAGCTCGGAGGCGAGCAGGTGCAGTACGAGGTCAAGTTCGCCGGCTACCGAGACGCCGACGTGCTGGACCTGATGAACACCGTGGTGGCGACCTCGCGGGGAGCGCGGGTCACGGTCGGCGATCTGGTGAACGTCAGGGAACGCGAGGTGCTGAGCATCATCAACCGCGAGGACCAGCAGTACGAACGCACGATCGCGTACGAGTTCCGGGGTCCGCGTCGGCTCGGCGACATGATCAGGGATGAGGTCATGGACGCCACCGTGCTCCCCGCCGGGTACTCGATCCGAGAGCGGACCTCGTGGGTGATCTCGAGCGCCGAAGAGCAGCAGTTCCTCCTGGTGCTCCTGGTCTCGCTCGGACTCGTCTTCATGGTCACCGCGGGGCTCTTCGAATCGGTGCGACAACCCCTGTGCGTGCTGCTGGCCGTGCCGATGGCGCTCATCGGGGTCTTCCTCACCTTCTACTTCGTGGGGGCGACCTTCACGAGGGAGGCGTATATCGGGGTGATCATGATGGGGGGCATCGTGGTGAATAACGCGATCCTCCTGGTGGACCA
>REBS01000067.1 GCA_007692605.1 Gemmatimonadales bacterium | reverse complement strand
CGACCGGGTCACCGTCCGGTGACGCCCGTCCGATGGATGATTCCGGAGGTGGAGGGGGGTGCGCGAAGGGGGTCTTCGGTTGCGGCTGCCTGGCGGTCGCTGCGCTGGTTCTGCTTTTGGGCTTTGGGGGTGTGCTCGCCTGGATCGGGATTCCCCGCGCCGTGGGTGCCGACAGCTGGGCCGAAATGGGTCAGGTGGCACAGGTGGCCGAGCGGGCTGCCAGGGCTGGCGAAACGGCCCGGACCACGGGTGACCCCACCGCCGGAGAGGAGCCTGAGCAGGCCGCCCGCGCCTTCGACGAGTTCTTCGACACCCTGGAGCAGACCTCGATGACCCGTGCCGACATGGGTCGGGTCAGCGGCGCCCTGGCCGACTGGGACGGCTCCCGGGAGGTGCGGGAGTTCAACGAGATCTTCGAGCGCGTCCGGGCCATGGAGGACGAGGAGCCCAGCCTCCAGACTCTCCTGAACCTGCGGCACGCCACCCGGCTGGCCTTCCGGGTCAACGACCTGGGTCGTTCCTACCGGCAGGAGGTCGAGGGGCCGCTGGGCCCGCATCACCGCCAGGTCCTCACCCTGGCGCGCGTCAGTCAACTGGGGTCCGGTCAGGACGTGGACCCCTGGGCCCAGACCGTGGCCGACGGGCTCCTGCGGGACCACGACGAGAACCGACCGGAGTACCTGGAAGCCCGAGCACTGATCGAGCGCGTCCGGGCCGAGGAGGTCGACCCCGAGGAGTTGAGCGAGGAGGAGCGGGCCCGCCTGGCGGAAGCCTACGCCGATCATGCGGTCCTGGTCACCGCCGCGCTGAATCGGGAGAGCCTGGTGGCCTGGAGCCAGCTGAGCGACGACGAGCGGCGGCAGATCATCGAGCGCGTGAACGCCCCGCACAGCTGGGTGGCCCGGACGAGCGCCGCCATTCTGCACGGCGAGCCCGGCGAGGAGCACCAGGTGTTCCTCCGGATCATGGGGTTCTGAGGGAGCGAGAGACCCCTTCGTCCATGCTCGAGGCGGGCCCGGCTCTGCGACGTTGCGCTACGGCCCCCCGTTGGATGCCCCGTCCGTGGTCATGTCCCCCGTCATGTGTCGCTCGAACCAGTTGCGTAGGTAGAGCTGCACCCGCATGAAGTTTGAGGGCGGGCTCGCACGGCTGTGCCACCCGTCGGTCAGTCGGATCATGGCCGTGGGCACCTCCAGCATCTGCAGCGCCATGTAGAACTCCTCGCTCTGGGAGATGGGGGTCCGGAGGTCCCGCTCGCCGGTCATGAGCATGGTTGGAGTGGTCACGTTGCCCACGTACATCAGGGGCGAGCGCTCCAGGTGCTCGCTGGGATCGTCCCAGGGGAAGTGATCGAAGTTGCGGTACCAGCCACTGCCGTCGGTGGTCCCCACGAAGCTCATCCAGTTGATCACCGGGGCCTTGGAGACGGCTGCGGCGAACCGGTCGGTGTGCCCCACGATCCAGGCGGTGAGGACACCTCCTCCACTTCCTCCGTACACGAACATGTTGGCGTCGTCGATGTACCCTCGGTTCACCACCGTGTCGACCCCGGCCATGAGGTCGTCATAGTCCTTGCTGGGATATGCGCGCATGATGGCGTTTCCGAACTCGCTTCCGTACCCGGAGCTGCCCCGGGGATTGGTGTAGAGCACCACGTACCCGTTGGCCGCGTGATTCTGCCAGGCAAAGTTGAAGCTCACGTTGTACATGGCATGTGGCCCGCCATGGATCACCAGGATCAGGGGATAGCGCTCGTTCGGGTCGAAGTCGGGCGGCTTGATGATCCACCCCTGGATGTCCCAGTCGTCCACCGAGGTGTACCAGAGCTCCTCCACGTCACCGAGCTCGAGCTGGGCGAGGGCCGCCCGGTTGGTCCGGTGCAGGACCTCGAGTTCCGGTGAGTTCACCCGGAAGCGGACCAGCGAGCCCGGATCTTGGAAGGTGCTCACGGTGCCGACGGCCATTCCGTTGGGGAGGACCTGGCTCACCGAGAGCATGTGGGTGCCTTCGGTGACCTGCCGTGAAGGACCGTCGAGGGGTGCGAAGTGGAGGTTGCGGGTTCCCCGGTCGTCGGCACTGAAGTACACCCCGCTGTTGTCTCCGGCCCAGGTCAAGCCGGAGGGAGACCGGTCCAGGTTCGTGGCCAGCTCCCGGAGCCCCGAGCCGTCGGCGTCCATGACGTAGAGGCTGGATTCTATGTAGCTGTCCTCGACCCATTCGTAACCGGACCAGGCGATGAGCCGTCCGTCGGGCGAGGGCGTGGGGTTCCCCTTGGGACCCCGCACCTCGGTGAGCCGGGTGACCTCCCGGCTCTGCACGTCCACCCGGTAGAGGTGCGATTCGCGCCAGCGACGGTCGGCGTCGGGGACCCGGTGGGACTGGAAGACCACGCTGCTGCCATCGGGCATCCAGCGGGCCGAGGAGTGATCCCATTCCCCGTGGGTGACCTGGAAGGGCTGCCCTGCATCGGCATCCACCACGAAGAGGTGCTGGTGCCCCCGGGGAGTCCAGCCCTGGCCATCACGCCGGAAGTGGATCCGGTCCTCGATCACCGGCGAGCCCGCCCACTCGGCGCCCCGGGGTGCCCGGGGCAGGTCGATCCGCCATGCCGGATCGGGGTCCGCCGGCACGAAGCTCTGGAAGAGGATCCGGGCGCCGTCCGGCGACCACTCGATGCTCCCGGGAGATTGCTCCAGTCGGGTGATCTGCGAGGTGGACCCTTCAGCGTCCATCCAGCGGACGAAGATCTGCGACCCCCCGGGCTCTCCGCTGGCGGTATACGCGATCCGGGTGCCGTCCGGCGACCAGGTGGGAGACGAGCCCTCTGTCAGGAACCGGTTGCGGGTCCCGTCGGCGTTCATGACCCAAAGGGCCGAGGACCAGCGGTCGTTCACCGGGTCCATGAACCGACGGGTGTAGATGATCTTCTCACCATCCGGCGAGAGCTGGGGATCGGCCACCCCTTCCCAGCTCATGTAGTGCTCCAGGGTGAGGTGGTCACCCCCCGGGGGTGATTGCTGTGCGATGGCCAGGACCGGTGCCAGGACCGGTGCCAGGAGGAGGCAGAGTGCCGTACCCAGCTGGAGGGCCGGAAGCCGGCCCCGGTTGCGGATGTTCATGGTTGACCTCGGGGTGAGATGGAGGGGTCTTCCCAACGTACCCCTCCCCTGCACCCGGGGCAATCGACCACGGCGGCCGATCGGGAACCCACAGCGGCTCAGCCATCATCGCCGTCGGGACGAGTACTCCAGACTCCGGAAACCGGCGCCACCCCTCCCAGCGTCCGGGTGGGGATCAGGCGGAGGGGCTCGGCGTCGTAGGCCTCTTCGAGCGCACGGTCGCGGGTCTCGTCGTTGGGGAAAATCCCGATGACCGCCGAGCCACTCCCGGAGAGGAGGGCGATCGAGGCTCCGGCCCGTCGAAGCCCGGCACGCAGGCGACCGAGCTGCGGATGTCGAGCCTCGATGGGGCCGTGAAAGTCGTTCGCCGCCAGCGCCTCGACGGCGTCCCAGCGCGAGAGCTGATCCGGATCGATGCGACGGGGGATCGAGCCCGGGGCGCTGGACCCGGAACGGCTCGCGGCCAGGTCGCCGTAGGCGTCGGGAGTCGAGATCCGGAAGCCGGGAATCGCGATGATCGCCGGTCGGGACGGAAGGGGAGGCAGGGCAAGGAGCCGCTGTCCGCGACCCCAGCCGAGCACGAGCGGGGAGCCCGAGAGGAAGAAGGGGACGTCGGAGCCCAGGGTGGCACCGGCCTGGAGCAACTCCTCCGGGAGGAGAGGAGCGCCGTAGAGCGTATTCAGGCCCCGCAGAGCGGTGGCGGCATCCGACGATCCTCCCCCGAGCCCGGCACCGTGCGGAATCGACTTGCCGAGGGTGATCTCGAGGACACGTCCCTTCGCAGCCTCGTCGGGATCCGCCAGGAGTCGTGCGAGGAAGGCGTCGACGGCCCGCACCACCAGGTTGTCCCGTGGATCACCCAATTCGCCCTGCGGCACGCCCTCGACCCGGAGCCGCACGGGGATTCCCCGAACCACGATCCGGTCCGACCCCTCCGGACCTCGATCCGTGGCCCTCACGGCCTTCAACTCCAGCGTCAGCGAGTCCGAAAGCTCGAGCGCCTGGAAGAGGCTCTCGATCGAGTGGTAGCCCGAGGCCTCACGCTCCAGCACGTGCAGGAAGAGATTGGTCTTCGCCGGGGCGGACCCCGACCAGTGCTTCATGACGGGGGCTCGGGCCCTGCCCTCCTGACCGGATGTCATGAGGGGCCTCCGGACTCGACTTCGACCGCCTCCTCGGCATGACCCAGGTCCCGCATGGTGAGCCCCATCCGCCCGGCGTACCAGAGTCCCATCGCCGTTACGGGAATGAAGCCCCCCAGGTGGTAGCCGAAGGCGAAGGCCAGCGTCCGACTCTCGCCCACGCCGTAGACCTCGGCCAGCCCCACCACCGCCGCGGCGTGGAAGGTCCCGAAGAAGCCGGGGGCGGAGGGGACGGCGACACCGAGCGCGATGATGCCCTGGACGAAGAGCGCGGTGACGTAGCCCTCGTCGATCCCGAAGGCCAGGAAGGCCAGCCAGAACGACACCGCATTCCATGCCCAGAACCCGAAGGACCACAGCAGCGCCCCGATCAACAGGCGCGGATGCCGGAGCGCCACCAGACCGGCCAGGAAGCTCTCGAGCCCCTCCATCAACAGGACGGCGGCCCGGTCCGGGAGCAGACGGGAGAAGAGCCGGGCGATCCGCAGGAAGAGCCGCGGCAGCAGGAGGAGGACGAGGATCGCCGCGAGGAGCACGCCCAGCCCCGACACGAGGATCACGAAAAAGGAGCCGATCGGCCGACCCGCCACGGTGGCGTCCACCGGAAAGGACGGATGGAGGACCGCGATGGCCAGCAGCGAGAAGACCGCGACCGCATCCAGAAACCGCTCCACGACCAGAGACCCGAGTGCGCCCGTGACGGGCACCGGTTCCAGTTTCGAGATCGACCAGGCCCGGGCAAACTCTCCGACGCGGGCTGGAAGCAGGTTGTTCGCCGCGAAGCCGATGTTGACGGCGGCGAAGCGGTTGGAGAGGCCGGTATCGGCTTTTAGCGGGTGAAGCAGGAGCTTCCAGCGCAGGGCACGGACCAGAAATCCCGAGGTCGCGACCGCCACCGCCGCGATCAGGTACCCCCAGTGCGCGTGGCGGACCTCGCTCCAGACCTCGGCGATATCGACGTCGCTCAGGACCCACCAGATGAGCAGCGCACTGATGACGATCCCGAGGACCGCCTTCCAGTCCCATTTCATCAGAAGCCCTGTGGCGGAACCCAGGTCCCCGGTTCGCGGACTCGCTCGGGTGCCTGCAGCACGAGATCCCTCATCTCGCGGACGGCCCTCTCCATTCCGACCAGGATCGCCCGAGACATGATGGAGTGCCCGATATTGACCTCCTCGATCGAGGGGATCGCCGCCACCGGAATCACGTTCTCGTAGGTGAGCCCGTGACCGGCGTGCACGGCCAGCCCCAGCGATTCCCCATGGTCCGCCGCCCTGACGAGGCGCTCCAGTTCAATCGCCTTCGAGGCCCGACCGGCGTTCGCGTACTCTCCGGTGTGGAGCTCGACGGCCTCGACTCCGAGCTCGGCGGCCACCTCGAGTGCGCCGGCCGCGGGATCGACGAAGAGCGACACCCGAATGCCCTGCGCCTGCAGCTCGTCCACGCCACGCTCCACGCGGGCGCGCACCCCGGGGTCGGTCAGGGCAAGTCCCCCTTCCGTGGTGATCTCTTCTCGACGTTCCGGCACGAGCGTCACCTGAAACGGAGAGAAATCCAGACCCTTCGCCACCATCGCCGGCTCCGTCGAGAGCTCCAGGTTCACCCCGGTGCGCACGGTCTCCATCAGGAGCCGCACGTCGCGGTCGTTCACGTGTCGCCGATCCTCCCTCAGGTGGACGGTGATCCCCTCCGCGCCTCCCAGCTCCGCGAGTACCGCCGCGCGGACCGGGTCCGGCTCGTCGGTCTTTCGGGCTTCGCGGATCGTGGCCACATGATCGATGTTTACGTAGAGC
Organism: Gemmatimonadales bacterium; assembly: GCA_007692605.1. Lineage (GTDB taxonomy): Bacteria > Gemmatimonadota > Gemmatimonadetes > Longimicrobiales > Gaopeijiaceae > SLBA01. The sequence continues at coordinate 72,055 of REBS01000067.1, read as the reverse complement.
CTCACGAGTATCGTTCCATGAGTAGGTTGAGTGCCCCCAGCACATCGGGGGAAAGGTCGTCGGCAACTTCATCGAGCACTTCGCGCCCCAGCGCAACGTAGAGCTTGCGCTCCCGTTCCGGGAGGGAGCGCATGTGCAGGTCCACCACATCCACGTCCCCCCGCAGGACCGGGCCCGTGAGCGCCTGGTCCAGCCCGAGCTCCTCACTGTTGTCGAGGGTGCCACGAGCAAGCGCGATCACCGCCCGCTCGGCCTCGTCCTGGCTCGTGCCCGTGCTGACCAGAAGTCGAGTGGCGGCGCGCAGGAGCACCACGACGTAATTCGATGCGAGCACGGCGGCTGCATGATACCGCGGACGCTGCTGTGTGGGAACCGTCAGGGCCTCGCCCCCGAGTGAGGCGACGATCCTGCGGCTGGCCGCGAGCGCCTCGCGCTCACCGGATACGGCGAACGAAGCACCGCGCAGGCGTCTGGCTCCCGTTCGGGGGTCCGCGACGGCCTGCAGGGGATGCAGCGTCCCGACCCGGTACCCCACTCGGTGAAGCGCTCCGAGCGGCTCGGCTCCCAGCGCCCCCGAGCAGTGCAGCGCGGGTGTACCCGGGGGCGGCTTACCCCGAGCCGACAGCAGCTCGGACATCGCCTCGAGGACGTGATCCGGAACGGTGAGCAGGAGCGCGGTGGTCCCCTCCCCCGGTCGCTCCACCCCATAGCGGTACTCCACTCGCGGATCGGCGAAGATGGGGTGGTCCGGCGGCTGGGGGTGCCGGCCCTGATAGAGGATCCCGGCCACCGCCTCGCCATCGAGGAGCGCCTGACCCAGCGAAAGCCCGATGCGCCCGGGTCCCACGATCACCAGTCGTTCCATTGCCAACCCCGGAAAGTCAGAGGAGAAACAGGGTGCGGTCGATCAGGGGGGATCAGAGTTCCGTCAGTTCGATCTCGCCGGCCTGCCGGAGTCGACCCAGGAGATCGTGAGGAACTCGCGCCCGGACCGAGATTCGCTGTCCGTTCGGGGTGACATCGATCACCTCGCCTTCGCGGTGGAGAGCAGCCAGCCACTCTCCTTCGGCGGCGGGCAACTCCACCGTCACCCGCGGGAATCGGGCCCGCGCCCGGGCCAGGAGGGCGTCGAGCAGGGGCTGAAGGCCACCCTCCTCGACCGCGGAGACGAACACGGCCGGCCGTTGTTCGAAGGTCCGGATCCGGTCCTTCAACGCTTCCTCTTCGGCGTGCGGCAGGCGATCGACCTTGTTGAAGGTGAGCAGCTGGGGGGCCCCGTCGAGCTCGAGGTCTTCGAGGACCCCCTCGACCACCCGCATCTGTTCCTCCCATTCCGGGTGTGCAAGGTCGATCACGTGCAGGAGGAGGTCGGCCTCGCGCGCCTCTTCGAGGGTGGAGCGAAACGAGGCCACCAGGTGGTGGGGCAGCTTCCGGATGAAGCCGACGGTGTCGGTGAGAAGGAGCTGGTAGCCCTGCCCCACGTCGATCTGGCGGGTGGCGGAATCCAGCGTCGCGAACAGTCGGTCCTCGACGAAGATGTCCGAGCCGGACAGGGCGCGCAGGATCGACGACTTCCCCGCGTTCGTGTAGCCGACGAGCGAGACCCGAAATTCCCCCTGGCGGCGCTTGCGGCGGGTCGCCCTCGCCTCGGCTACCCCGCGAAGCTTGCGCTTCAGGTCGGCGATCCGCTGACCGATCAGACGCCGGTCCGTCTCGAGCTGCGTCTCCCCGGGGCCCCGCAGCCCGATCCCGCCCCGGATCCGGGAGAGGTGGGTCCACATTCGCTGGAGTCGAGGCAACAGGTATTCGAGCTGCGCCAGCTCCACCTGGAGCTTGGCCTCCCGAGTGCGCGCCCGCGAAGCGAAGATGTCCAGGATCAGCTCGGAGCGGTCCATGATCCGCACGTCGAGCGCGCGCTCCAGGTTCTTGGCCTGGTCCGGCTTGAGGTCCTCGTCGAAGATGACGAGATCCGCCTCCTTCTCTTCGACCATCTCCCGCAGCTCCTTGACCTTCCCGCTCCCGATGAAGGAGTGCGGATTGGGCGCATCGAGGCGCTGCACGAGGGATCCCACCACCTTTCCACCGGCCGTGTCCGTGAGGCGCACGAGCTCGTCCATGTGCTCCTGCACCTCGCGGGGGTCCACGGACTTCAGGGGAGCACCGACCAGAATGGCCCGCTCCACAGGATTACGATTGTCGAGAAGCTGAGTAGGAATCGGTGAGGATCCGGTCTGAAGTGAACGGGATCAGGGTGAAAACTGCCCCTGACTTTGAAATGGGAGGTCTCTCTGGCCCCCGGGCCCGCGGGCGCGAACTTCCCCTTCGATCCGGTAGGGGATCTGTCCCCCCTCGAGCCAGGAGCGGAAGGCCACGCCCAGCGCCTGGTAGCGGAAGGGGATCTGCAAGGTGACCTTGTCGGTCGACCGACGAGCGATCCTCACGGTATCGGCGCTGAAGCCCGTCGCGAGCGTGTCCCAGCGCGCCCGGGCGGCCCCGTCCGACACTTCGAGCAGGTACTCGAGCCCCCGCACCTCGATCGCGAATCGATTCGGGTTGTCGACCTCGACATCGATCTCGGCGGTCCCGGATGTCAGCCCCAGCCCCACGACCCGCATGTCGGTGATCCGCACCTCGGGCGACTGATAGAAGAGCGCGCAACCGGACAGGACCAGCAGGAGGGCCAGGGGGCCCATCAAGACCATCGATCGGAGTCGGCTCATGCGTCTGTTACCCCGACGCGTCGGATTCGTTTTCGTCTCCCGCGCGACGACGCTCCTCCCACCAGTCCAGCCGCTTGCGGATCTCTCGCTCGAAACCGAAGGACCCCGGGCGATAAAAGGGGGGCTCCCCGACCCCCTCCGGAAGGAAGCTCTGCTTCGAGATCCCGTCGGGCAGGTCCGGGTCGTACTGGTACCCCTCGCCGTAGCCCCACTCCGCCATCGCGTCGGTCGGCGCATTTCGAAGGTTCATCGGGACGGGGGCCGAAGGGCTCTCGCGGGCGGCCCCGCGCGCTTCCTTCCAGGCTCGGTAGACGCGGTTGGACTTCGGCGCCGTCGCGAGGTAGACGACCACCTCGGCCAGCGAGAGCTCGCCCTCGGGCTGCCCCAGGAAGTGCAGCGACTGCCAGGCCGAGACCGCCATGGGGAGCGCCTGCGGATCGGCGAGCCCGATGTCCTCGGTCGCCATCCGGATCAGGCGTCGGGCGATGTACATGGGGTCCTCGCCTCCCTCGATCATGCGGGCGAGCCAGTAGAGGGCGGCGTCGGGGTGGCTCCCCCGCACGCTCTTGTGGAGGGCCGAGATGAGGTTGAAGTGCTCCTCTCCGGACTTGTCATAGATCGCGAAGCGGTGCTGGAGCGCCTCCTTCGCGATCCCGAGGGTGAGTCGCCGATCGAGGGCCTCGCTCGCGATCCGCGCCGCCACCTCGACGACCCCGAGCCCCCGCCGGGCATCGCCATCGGCCGAGTGCGCCAGGAAATCCAGCGCCTCGGGGTCGGCGTGGACCCCGAGTGATCCCAGTCCCCGCTCGGAGTCCTCGATCGCATCCTCGAGGATCTCGCGGAGCGCCGGCGGGTCGAGGGGCTCGAGGATAAACACCGGGGCTCGCGAGAGCAGGGGGCGATTCACCTCGAAGGAGGGATTCTCGGTCGTCGCCCCGATCAGGATCACGACCCCCTCCTCGACATGGGGCAGGAACGCGTCCTGCTGCGCACGGTTGAACCGGTGGATCTCGTCGCAGAACAGGATCGTCGCTCGATCCGAGGCTCGTCTGCGCACCCGGGCCTCGGCAATGATTTCGCGTACCCTGGCCACGCCCTCGGTTACGGCGGAGAAGGCCACGAAGTGGGCGTCGGCCCGGCGGGCCAGAAGCCGTGCGAGGGTGGTCTTCCCACTTCCCGGAGGGCCCCAGAGGATGCAGCTCTGAAGCTCGCCGCCCTCGAGCATGCGACGCAGCGCGCGGCCCTCTCCCAGGAGCTTTTCCTGGCCCCGGACCTCGTCCAGGGTGCGCGGTCTCATCCGGGCGGCGAGAGGCGCGGTCGAGTCCACCTCGGAGGAATCCGGCCCGGCCCCCACCTCGCCCGGGGCAGACGCTCGCTCGCCGAAAAGGTCGGGGGTTTCGCTCACGACTCCCCTCCGATCTCGTCGAGCATGCGACGGGCGTCCTCGATCAGCCGGTCCGGGTCGTTTCGCTCCGGGTCCTCGATCACCGCATCGAGGAGCCGCCGGAATACGACCCCGAACTCCGGACCGGGGCGATACCCCATCCGGATGAGATCGCGGCCGCTGATCGCGAGCTCCTTCTCGCTCAGCGGGCTCCCGGAGCGGAGCTCGCCCCGGAGTCGGCGCAGGAAGGTGGCGGCGCGGCCCGGGTCGCCCGAGCCGGGTGGGGCCGAGGGCCCGGTCATCCGGTAAGCCCGGTGGAGAGCCGCCCAGAGCCGCAGGGCCCCGGGTGCGTCCTCCCTGCCCACCCGGGCCAGCCACCGTCGCCACGCGGCCGGGTCATCCTCGGGCGCCGGAGGGTCAGCACACCCTCCCACCCAGGCGGCCACCCGGCCAATCCGGGCATTCGAGGCCCGCAGTCGGGTCATGATCGCGAGCGCCCGCAGGGTGGCCCGCTCTCCCTCCGACGCGTCGGGCGACGCGGGGTCGGGGTCGAGCGCACCGGCAGCGGGCACCCCCACCGCGTGCAGGAGCGCCGCCATCCGCAGCTCCCACGGACTCCCTGCGAGCAGGTCCACCGCCCGGAGCGTCGCCCCCCAGCGGTCGGCCGCTTCGGCGCCCTCCGGTGGAGGGCCAATGGCAACGGGGGCCTCCCGCCCGCCCGACACCCGACGGGTCCCCACGAGCCGATCCACTTCGGGGTAGAGAAAATCCAGGGCGCCGGAGCCCGCATAGAGGCCGAGAGCCGACGACGGTGGCTCCGACCCCGAGAGCACCTTCTCGAGCTCTTCGCGCACTCGCTCGGCCGAGAGCCGCCCCATCTTCGGCACCGCCGCGCAGAGCGCGCTCCATGTTTCGGGATCGACCGTGAGCCGAAAGCGTCCGGCGAACCGGAGGGCCCGCAGTACCCGCAGGTAGTCCTCGGCGAAACGGTCCCCGGGCGTCCCGACCGTGCGCAGCACCCGTCGATCCAGGTCCGAAGCCCCCTCGAACGGGTCGAAGAGCCGCGCCTCGAGCGGGTGCCAGGCCACCGCGTTGATCGTGAAATCCCTCCGGGCCAGATCCTCTTCGAGGGTATCGGCGAAGGAGACGACCGCATGGCGCCCCGTGGTCTCCACGTCTCTGCGGAAGGTGGTGACCTCGTACATCGAGCCCTGCCGATCGAGGATCCCGACGGTCCCGTGCTCGATCCCGATCGGCACGGTGCGGCGAAAGAGGCGTCGCATCACCTCCGGCCTCGCCCGGGTCGCGAGGTCCCAGTCGCTCGATGCGCGGTCGAGCAGCGCGTCCCGCACCGCCCCTCCCACCGCCCAGGTCTCGTACCCGGCCTCCTCGAGGGTCCGCGCGATCCAGCGCACGGCCCCCGGGGGATCGAGACGGATCATCCGACCCGCACGGCTCCCCCGTTCACATTCAGGATCTCTCCCGTGATGTGGCGGGCGAGGGGTGTGCAGAGAAAGCCGATGGGCCCCGCGACGTCCTCGGAGGTGGCGATCCGGCGCAGGGGGATCGCGGCCCGGGCCGCCTCGAGCGCCTCGCCCTGGAGCGCGGGCGCCGCCATCTCGGTATCGATCCACCCCGGGGCCACGGCGTTCACGGTGATGCCCCGGGGGGCGAGCTCCACCGCCAGGCCCTTGACCAGCGAGATCACCGCGCCCTTCGATGCCGCGTAGTCCCCATGATACGCCTCGCCCCGCTGTCCGGCCGTCGAGCTCACCAGAACGATCCGCCCGTCGTCCGAGATCATTCGCGCCGCCGCCCGTACCGTGTAGAACAGGCTCTCCACATTGACCCGCTGGGTCGTGAGCCACTGCTCGGTCGACATCTCGGCGATCGGGACCCCCTCGTGCGGCCAGATGCCATGATTGCCTACGAAGAGATCCAGCCCCCCGAGGCGCTCCCCTGTCTCTCGGAAGAGATCCTCCGCCACCTCCTCGCTCGTGAGGTCTCCGCGATGCGCAAAGGCCCGCGCACCGAGCGCCTCGAGCTCTCCCACCACCCGGTCCGCATCCTCGTCCCGACTTCGATAGGAGATCGCCACCGAGGCCCCGGAGCGTCCGAGCAGGAGCGCCGTCGCCCGGCCCACCCCCCGGGACCCTCCCGTCACCAGCGCACGCATCCCCTCCAGACCGGGGAGGATCGGCTCGTCGTCTCCGCCCCGGCTCATCGGATGCTCCCGAAGAGCGTGCGGATCCGTTCCACCACCCCGATCGGGATCGAGACCGGGGGAACCGCGAGCGGATCCTCGCCCCTCCGGATACGCTCGGGATTCACCGCCGTCAGGAGGTTCCAGGCTTCGCCGTGATCCATCTTCATGAACAACTCCCTGCATTCTCGAATGTAGAGTCGAAGGTGCGCCCGTCCGTGGAAATCCGATGCGAAACAGTCCACCCATCCTCGCTCCAGGAGCGTCAGTGCGTGCGCACGGGCCCGGGGACCGTAGCGACCGACCACCGAGCCGTAGTTGACCTGAAGCCATGCCCCCGCTTCGCGCCACTCCCCGGGCGTCGTGAGTCGCTGGTTGTGCACCCGGTAGCGCTCCGGATGAGCCACCATCGGCCGAATTCCTCCGCGTACCATCTCGTCAAGTACGCGGGGGGTGCCCGGTGGGAACTGGAGGCCGGGCCATTCGACCAGCACGACCGGAACCTTGCCGAGCCACAGTCTCGAATCGGAAAGGTCGGGGTCGGGAACGTCGAGGAGTATCTCGTGCCCACGACCGAGCTCGATCTCGGGAAACCGCTCGGCCACCCGATCCGAGAGGGCTGCGAAGGCTTGATCGACAGGCTCGAGAGCCGCCGCCAGGCGCGACGGCTTGAGGGTCACGGTCGCGCTCAGGTGCGGCGTCGTGACGATGTTGCGGACCCCTCGCTCCACCATACGGCCGATCCCCTCGATCGCATCGTCGATCGTCCGTGCCCCATCATCGACCGCCGGCACCAGGTGCGAATGCAGGTCGACCAGCGCAGCCGGGTCCGAGGGTCCCGTCCCCCCTGGCCCCGGGGCGTCCGGCCCGTTTTCGGAACCGCTCACCCCGAGCCCCTGCGCGCGATCAGGGACACGAGGTCGTCGAGGATCGTCCCCGGATCCTCCTGATCGGCGGCGGCCTCGACGAGGTCGGTGAGCAGGGCGTCGGAAGCGAGGAGCGCCTCGGCCGCCTCCCGGCTCCGCCCCGGGCGCTTCAATGCCTCGTCCAGCGCCACCAGGGCCGGGGCGGGGGCATTGGCACCGGCCTCCGGGGCCCCCGCCCACCGGCGGATCCACCCCGCCAGGACTTCGGGAGCCGCCACGTCGTGCGCCTTCCGCTCCAGACTCACCCGTCGCCCCCCAGCAGGCGCCGGAGCACGGCCTCGCCTTCGCGAAGGGCATCGTCGACCCGCGCTTCGTCCTCGACCCCGCCCTGCGCCATGTGCGGCCGTCCGCCCCCGCGGCCCCCGGTCACGGCTGCCACGTCCCGGATCAGGTCCCCGGCGCGCACCCCCAGCCCGATCAGATCATCGGTCACGAAGGCGTGCAGGGCCTCCCGGTCGTCGGGCGTGCGGGCCGCGACCACCGCCGCGGCGAGGGACGCCTCCTCCCGAAAGCGGTCCCCGAACGCACGGGCGTCGTCGGCATCCCGCACGCGCAGCCGCAACCCGCGGTACGTCGCGGTCCCGCCCGACGGGGTGGGAACCGAGGCCTCGTGGATGGCGTCCTCGCCACTCCCACCCCCGCCCTCCCTCAACTCGGCCAGGAGCGCCTCGAGCTGTTCCTTCTCTTCGAGGATCTGGTCGATCCGCCGGGGCAGATTCTCGCGCGTCGAACGGAGCCGGTCCGCGAGTGACTCCAGCTCCCGCTCGGCCTCCTCGAGAACCGAGAAGGCGCGGGGGCCGGTCACGGCTTCGACCCGACGTACGCCCGACGCCACACCGGACTCCTTCAGGATCCTGAAGAGACCCGCCTCCGAGGTATGTCTCAGGTGGGTCCCGCCGCACAGTTCGAGACTGAGTCCGGGAATCTCCACGACCCGGACCTCGTCGCCGTACTTTTCTCCGAAGAGCGCCATCGCCCCGCGCTCCAGCGCCTCCCGGTGGCCGACGATGTCCCATTGCACCGGGTGGTCCTCCCAGATCGCGCGGTTGACCCATGCTTCGATGCGTCGGATCTCCTCGTCGGAGAGGGGGCCGGGGTGAGAGAAGTCGAAGCGGAGGCGATCAGGAGTGACGAGCGATCCCCGCTGCGTCACATGCTCGCCAAGCACGTCCCGAAGGGCTGCGTGGAGCAGATGGGTCGCGGTGTGGTTTCGCTCCGTGTCGTGGCGGAGCTCCCCCGCAACCCGGGCCTCGACCGGGACCGGAACCCGACCGGCGGCATCCGCGAACGCGGCCGGGTCGTCGACCGACCCGAAGAGCGCGGTCCGACCCTCGACGGAGCGGACCTCGTCGACGGCCACAGACCAACCCTCTCCCGCAATGACCCCTCGATCGGAGACCTGTCCCCCGGCCTCGATGTAGAACGGGTTGTCCCGCAGGATGACCCCGACACGAGAGGCATCGGGCCCCCGGAAGGCGACGACCTCGGTCTCGACCCGCGAGTCCTCCCATCCGACCCAGCGCTGCGCCGCCTCTCCGCGAGGGAGCGTCCACTTCGTCAGATCCTCCTCGCGGTCCATTGCCACCCCCGAGGCCCGTCGGTCCTCGCGGCTGCGCTCCCGCTGCTCCTCGAGCCGACGCTCGAAGCCTTCGACATCGACCTCGTATCCGCGCTCCCTGGCCATGACCTGCGTGAGGTCGAGGGGGAAGCCGAAAGTGTCGTAGAGCTTGAAGGCATCGGCGCCGGAGATCCTCGCGGGGTCCCCCGGATCCCCTTCCCTGTCGGGCGATCCTGACCGGTCGGGGGCGAGGGCGCCAAAGAGATCCATCCCCCCCTCGATGGTCTCCAGGAAACGTTCCTCCTCGGCACGAGTGGTGGCCAGGATGTGCTCGGCCCGGCTGCGCAGCTCCGGGTAGGCCCCGGCCATCTGCTCGATCACCACTTCGACCACCGCAGCCAGCGTCGACTCCCTGCGCCCGAGGAGCCAGGCGTGACGTACGCCCCGACGCAGGATGCGTCGCAGCACGTGACCCCGCCCCTCGTTCGACGGGAAGACCCCGTCTGCCAGGAGAAAGGTCACGGCGCGGGCGTGGTCGGCCAGGACCCGATAGCTCACCCCTCTCGGCCCGTCGGGATCGTACGGGCGGTCCACCACCTTGGCGACCCGCTCGATCAGGGGCATGAAGAGGTCGGTGTGATAGTTCGAGTCCACCTCCTGGAGGACCGCGGCCAGTCGCTCCAGCCCCGCCCCCGTGTCGATCGAGGGGGCCGGCAGCGGGTGGAGGGTGCCCTCTTCGTCCCGGTCGAACTGCATGAACACGAGGTTCCACAGCTCCATGATCACCCCAGCCTCCCCGAGCGCCTCGAACTCTTCGTGTCCGGGCCGACCCCGCTGCCCCTCGGGACGCAGGTCGTAGTGCAGCTCGGAGCAGGGCCCACAGGGACCGGTATCGGCCATCTGCCAGAAGTTGTCGCGATCCCCCAGGCGGTAGATCCGGGCGGGATCGATCCCCGCGACCTCGGTCCAGAGGGCGAAGGCCTCGTCGTCGCTGTGGTGGACCGTCACGTAGAGCCGGTCGGGGTCCAGTCCCAGCTCACCGGTCAGGAACTCCCAGGCAAAATGGATCGCGTCCCGCTTGAAGTAGTCGCCGAAGGAGAAGTTTCCGAGCATCTCGAAGAAGGTGTGATGCCGGGCCGTCTCCCCCACCTGCTCCAGGTCGTTGTGCTTGCCCCCCGCGCGAACGCACTTCTGCGAGGTCACGGCGCGATCCCAGGGCACCGACTCCTCGCCCAGGAAGATCCGCTTGAAGGGCACCATCCCGGCATTCGTGAACAGGAGCGTCGGATCGTCGGACGGGATCAGCGGAGCGCTCGGCCGAAGTTCGTGGCCACGCAGCTGAAAGTAGTCCAGGAAACGGCGGCGAATTTCAGAGGCCTTCATAGCTTATCCTGAGACGGCGTGCGACCGTCCACCCCTCGTCCCCGGCATTCACCCGGAACGAAACGCACCGATGGTCGGTGCTGCGGACCGTCTTCGTTCGAGTGGGCAAGATAATGAGATTCCGGCCATTCGCCCAACAGAGAAGAGGGGAACGCCACCGGACGTTCCCCCCACCTGCTTCGCCTCGGCTTGAGGCCGGGACGGTGCTCAGTCCTCGGACTCTTCGTCCGACGTCTCCTCCGCGGGATCCACCGCCCCCGGCAGCTCGAGCGCCGCCCGCACCTTGCGGTCGATCTCGTCGATCACGTCGGGATTGTCGAGGAGGAACTGGCGCGAGTTCTCCTTGCCCTGGCCGAGACGGAGCTCTCCATACGAATACCACGCACCGGACTTCTCGACGATGTCGAGTTCCGATCCGAGATCCAGGAGGAGGCCGGTGTGCGAGATCCCCTCGTTGTACATGATGTCGAACTCCGCCTGCTTGAAGGGGGGCGCGCACTTGTTCTTGACCACCTTCACGCGGGTCCGGTTGCCCACCAGGTCCTGTCCGTCCTTGATGGCGCCGATCCGGCGGATGTCGAGGCGGAGTGACGCGTAGAACTTGAGCGCGCGGCCACCCGATGTCGTTTCGGGGCTCCCGAACATGACGCCGACCTTCTCGCGGATCTGGTTCGTGAAGATCACCGAGGTGTGGGAGCGGTTCACGGCTCCCGTCAGCTTGCGGAGCGCCTGGCTCATCAGCCGGGCCTGCAGCCCCACGTGGGTGTCTCCCATCTCCCCTTCGATCTCGGCCCGGGGGACGAGTGCGGCAACCGAGTCGATGACGACCACGTCCACGGCGTTGGAGCGGATCAGCGCCTCGGCGATCTCGAGCGCCTGCTCCCCGGTATCGGGCTGCGCCACGAGCAGGTTGTCGACGTCGACGTGCAGCTTCCGGGCATACTGGATGTCGAGGGCGTGCTCGGCGTCGATGAAGGCCGCGACGCCCCCCATCTTCTGCGCGTTCGCGATCACGTGCAGGCAGAGCGTCGTCTTTCCGGACGACTCCGGGCCGTAGATCTCGGAAATCCGGCCCCGCGGGACCCCGCCCACGCCGATGGCGGCATCGAGGTTGACCGCGCCGGTCGGAATGGCGGGAATCTGCACCTGGGCTCCATCGACGCCCATGCGCATGATCGCACCCTTCCCGTGGGCCCGTTCGATCTGTTTCAGCGCCGTGTCCAGGTCCTTCTGCTTCTGCTCGCTGATCTCCGCCGTCGCCATCTCGCCTCTCTTCAGGGAGCGTCCGATGTCGGACCTCCCGGTTCTGGGAATGATCGTTCAACTCAATGTCGTTTCGACCCGCAACTCCGGAAGGTACGGCACCCGAAGATAATACGAAAGGGGTGCAGGGCAACGCACCCGCGGGACCCGGGTTGCGGGACCGGAATCATCGGCAGGAAGAGGGGGCGCCTCCATGCCTGATCGGGGCATATTCCTCGGCGAATCCGAAGAACGCCTCCCCCCGACCCGCCTTCGGGGTGGAAAACCCAGCCCCCGGGGAACCGCCGCGCCCGTCCGACGTCTTCTTCAGACAGACGCACTTGGACAGACGCGCGTAGACGAACGCGTCCAGTCCGGCACGCGGTCCCGACATCCCACCAACCGTGGGAGCAACCGATCCGCCTTCGGGTATCCATCACTCCGTGAGCCTCCTTCGACCCCGATGAGCCCCGACCGATCCATGAAACCGCAATCTGCCGCCGCCACAGGAATCCTCGCCATCCTCGCCCTGATCGGGGTCGGGGTCCTCGCGTTCGGAGGCTCCTCCGACGCCGCCACCGCCGACGCTACGCCCCCATACGCCGAAGGGGAGGTGCCCGGCGCGATACCCGACCACCAGCGCTTCACGCACCTCCTGGCCGAGGTCGTCCGGGTGCCCCTCGTGGATTACGCGCGCCTGCAGGACGAGCGCCAGGCACTCGACGGCTACATCGATGAACTGGCACGCACCGACCCGGGCGTGCTCGAGTCGGCGTCCGACGAGGAGCAGCTCGCCTTCTGGATCAACGCCTACAACGCATGCATGCTGAAACTGGTGATCGACCACTACCCGATCGAGCCGGGGGGCGTCGGTCTCTTCGGAGGAATCCGAAACCGGGTGGCGGGCTATCCCGACAACTCGGTCTGGCAGATTCGCGACGTGTTCTCGCGTGACCACTGCCCGGTCGCCGGAGCCGACCGCTCCCAGGACGAGATCGAGCACGAGATCATCCGACCCCGCTTCGACGAGCCCAGGATCCACTTCGCGGTCAACTGTGCCGCCCGGAGCTGTCCGGTCCTCTGGCCCGAGGCCTATCGGGGCGACGAGCTCGAAAGTCAGCTCGATCGGGCCGTCGAATACCTCATGGAGCAGCCCGACCACTTCCGGCTCGAACCGGGCCCGCCTCCGGTCCTGACCCTGAACAAGGTGCTGGACTGGTACGCCGAAGACTTCGGCGGCACGTCGGGCCTCAAGCAGTTCTTCCAGCCGTATCTCGACGATTCCCGGGCGGAACTCCTGCGTCGCGGCGACGCCCGTGTGGAGTTCTTCGAGTACGACTGGACCCTGAACGACATCCCGCGTTGACCTCGCCCCGAACCGACGCCGACCCCCTTCGCGAGCAACCCCCCGCTCTCGAATCCCTTCACGTCGTGATTCCGACGCTGAACGAGGCGACGTTCCTTCCCGACCTGCTGGGCGACCTGTCGGAGCTGATCTCCCCCAGCCGGGTGATCGTGGTGGACGGCGGATCCGGGGATGGCACCCCGGAGCTCGCCGAGTCCGCGGGTGTCCGCGTGCTTCATTCCCGACCGGGAAGGGCCCTTCAGCTGAACCGGGGGGCGTGGGCCGCCGACGGCGACTGGCTCCTCTTCCTCCATGCGGACTCCAGGCTCCCGGCCCCCGCCCGGAGCGCACTCGAGCAGTGGCTCGCCTCCCCCCCGCGCTCCGAGACCGCGACCTTTCGCTTCGCAGTCCGGGAGCGACGCTGGTACGGTCGGATCCTCGAGGTCGGCCAGGCGGCGCGGGAGCGGATCAGTGGCCTGGCCTACGGCGACCAGGGGCTCCTCGTCTCCCGCCGGCGCTTCGAGGCCGTGGGAGGCTATCCACAGCTCCCCCTCATGGAGGACGTCGAGATGATCCGCCGGCTGCGTCGCCACTCCGGTGTCGCCCGGATCGACGCGGATCTCCCGACGAGCCTTCGGCGCTACGACCGCGCCGGCCCGATTCGCGGCTGGGTGCGAAACGCCCTCCTCATGACCCTCTACCTGGCAGGGCTTCCCCCGCGCCGACTGGCTCGCTTCTATCCGGACGGGAATGGGGAGCGAGGGGACGCCACCTCGCGGCGCACCCTCCTGATCTTCGCCAAGGCCCCCCGTCCCGGAACCGTCAAGACACGCCTCGCCCGGGACATCGGGACGGCCGAGGCCACCCGACTCTATCGGTCGATGGGACGCAGCGTCGTCGACGGACTTCGTAACGGACCCTGGCGGACCGTGGTCTGTTTCTCACCGGACGAGGCGAGACCCGAAATGGAGGACTGGCTCGGCACCGAGGGTCTCGAGTGGCTGCCGCAGGCCGGGGGCGATCTGGGAGCCCGGATGCACGCTGCGATCCGGGAGGCGTTCGCGATGCCGCAGCGCCCGGCCGGGGTCTGTGTCGTCGGCACCGACACCCCGGATCTCGGCCCCGACGAAGTCCACGACGCCTTCCGCCGACTCGAAGGCGGACAGGACGTCGTGATCGGGCCGGCGGAAGATGGGGGCTATTACCTGATCGGCGTGAGAGCCCCCCGGGCAGAGCTGTTCCGGGGGATCGACTGGAGTACCGAGCGAGTTCTCGCCCAGACTGGCGACCGCATCCGGACCCAGGGGCTCCGAACTTCGGAACTCGACGTTCTCAACGACATCGACGAGCTGGCGGATCTGCGGGCGTCGGGGCTGTGAGCCCAACGCCCACCGCTCGACACCGGCAGGGCGACCTCGGATGGGAAACGCAGGGTCGCGACGAAGGGGGGGTGAGGACCGGGATGAGCGTCCCGGCTCAGTGGCCCCGGCGGGTCCACACCGCGATCGCACCGCAGACCCTCGCATTGTTGTCGGCGAACTCGCCCGGAAGCTGGGCCAGGCTCCGGTAGACCTCGATCATCTCGATCCACGACAGCGGCATGAGGTCGTCGATCGTCTCGGTCATGTCATCGCCGTCTTCGAGTCCGGTGTCGGCCGAGGGGTTGAGCATCATCCGTTGGCCATCGACGTACAGCGAGGGAGCACAGTCGCGGGTGCGGTGGACCCTCAGCTCCGAGCTCCCGGCTCCCCGGCCGGCGACCGGCACGGTCCGGACCCCCGGGAGCCGCGCCACGAGGCTGGACACCCGGTTCGTCCCCGCCTCCTCGATCTGCCGGCGGTCGAAGAAGTTGCCGATACCGAGGCGCTCCATCTGCTCGCGCCGGTCATAGACGTCGGCCAGGGGACCCCAGGTCGGTCGCGCCTCGACCTCGACCTCGATCGGGTCCAGGGCGATGGCATCGCGGAGCAGCCGCACGGTCACCCGGGTCGTGCGCCCCGCCCCCTCCACCTCGACGTCAGCATCGAGGGTGCGGAAGGCGACGTGGTTCACCTGCAGCTCGTACGACCCCGAGGGCAGCTCCGAGAGGACGAAGCGACCCTCGGCGTCGGTCGTGACGGTGCGTGCCTCTCCCCGTCCCCGGGCGATCACGGTGGCCTGGGGCACCGGGGGGCCGGTCTCGCCTTCACGGACGACGCCGCGCAGCTCACCGACCGTCCCCATCCGGATCGACAGGTCCATCGAGACCACGGCCCCCGGGGCCAGACGAACCCCTCGACGGTCTCCCTGTACTCCCAGCAGTTCGGCTTCGGCCCGGTACCGGAGGTCGGGGGGGACCGAGCAGAAGCGGTAGCGGCCGTCGGCGTCGGTCACGGTCTGGAGCTGCGCCGGCACCCCCACCTCGGGATCCGCGACGTCGGGATCCCCCTCCACCTCCGGGCGCAGGTAGACCGACACCCCCGTGAGGGGATCCTCGAGAGTGGGCTCCAGCACCCGCCCCCAGAGGATCCCGTCGCTCCCGACCCCGGGCTCCCGCTCGCACGCCAGCGCGACCAGGGTCCGCTCCGTGGGCACACCGAGCTCGATGCGTTCGGTCTCTCCCCTGCGGAGCGAGACCTCGCCCGCGGGAAGCGCCTCGATGCCGAGGGTGTCGAGCCGGGGATGCGTGAAGTTCACCAGGTAGTTGCCGTCCAGCGGCACCTCGAGCAGGAACTGACCCCTTCGGTCCGTCCGCGCCGTGTAGTCGGTTCCCACCAGGTGGACCTCGGCGCCCTCGAGACCCCGGGCCCGGGTCGAGTCGGTCACCACGCCCTCGAGCGCCGCACGTTCACGCGCGGGCAGGTACTCGCCCCCCGGAGTCCGGATCCCGAGCAGCTCCCCACCCTCCTCGACACTACCGAAGCCGACGTCCCGCACCAGGTCCCTCCACCACGAGGGCAGCTCGTCGACCACGTCGCTGAAGCGTCCGGTGAACCCGCGCTCGATGCCGGCGATCGAGCGATACCCACTTCCCGCCTGCAGGCGATACTGCGGCATTCTCAGGGTCCAGCGATCCACGACCCATCCCCCGTCGGGGAGCCCTCGAAACTCCACCTCACCGTTGAAGATCGAGAAGAGCTCCGGGGGAATCGGGGGCTCGTGCGGGTGAAAGGTGTACTCGAACACGAGCTGCTCCAGGGCGGCGGTCTCGCGATCGAGCCAGAGCACCCCCCGGACCCCCGGCCGATCGGCCCGCCGAACCGGCTCGAAGGCGAGTCCGACGCGGCCGGTCGCCTCGGAATCCGCCCGGATCTCGAAGCAGTGCGCGTCCTGGAATTCGTTCGAGAGCAGCGTCGCCGCATCGAGCCCGTAGTAGTCGTAGACGCCGGAAGTCTCGGTCGGGCGGATCCACCCCTCCTCGAGAAGCTCCGCGACCGGAGCGGTCTCGAAGGGATGGAGTGACCGGACCTCGGCGCCCCGGGACTCCTCTTCGACCCGATCGGCGATCAGGTCGATCGACCGCTCCCACCGGACCATCTGAAATTCGTAGCGCTCCTCGGCCTCGGCCCAGGCCAGGACGAGGAGCGCACTGCGGGCCTCCTGCCAGAGCCGGGCGAGAAGGCTCCCTTCCTCGGGGTCGAGCCGACGGCAGAGGTCCGTGGCGGCCGCCGCGACATCGACGGCCTCGAGGGCGATCGGAGCGGAGGCGATCGTGAACTCGAGGGTGCGAAGCTCACCCTCGGACAGCTCCAGCGGCTCCGAACGGGTCCCCGCAAACCCGAGCCGGGTCACCGCGACCGTCCAGCTGCCGGGAGAAGGAGCACGAAAGGAGAAGCGGCCGTCCGGACCCGTCAGGTGCGAGCGAACCTGCTCTTCGGAGGGGTCGAGGAGGCGGACGAGGGCACCGGCGATCGGCTCACCGGTCGCCGCGTTGCTGACGGTGCCGCTCACCACCGGTTCGGGGAGCTCCACCTGCATTCCCGAGACCGGAGTGGTTGGAAGCATCAGTACGGCCGCCAGCAGCAGCGCGAAGCCACCGGCTCGAGTTGTCCGGCCTTTCCCCTTCGTAGCGAGCATCTCCCGCCCTCCGGAACCGCCGGCAGCACCCCACCGCCAACCGCGCTTTCACCCTCTGCCGGGCGAGTCATGACGTACCCTCACTTTACTATCGTCGTGCGCGTCGGGTCAAGGATTTTCGCGGCCGCCCGGCGCGGCCCCCACCTTGCAGATTCCCGGCCATCGCCGCATTGTTTGCAGACTCCCAGGGTCCTCATCCGAGCTTCAAGGTGATTCGCATGGCACCGCCCGAGGTCGCTCGAGACGCTCAGCAGTCCAGGCCGACTCCCGCTCGCGGCCGTCCCCGCGTCGAGGGCATCCGTTCGTCCAAGGCGCCCGACGGGAGCCGGGCCATCGAGGTGACACTCAGCTGGCCCGACGGCACTCGAAGCGAGGGTCACGGGGCGAGCGTGGGCCTTCCCGAGGCGGAGGACCGCGCGGCGGCCGAGGCCACGATCGCCGCCATCCTCGATGGACCCGCCCTCGATCGCTCCCTTCGTCTGCGGGGAACGAAGGCGGTTCGCGCCTTCGACCAACTCGTGATCGTGGCCGCCGTGGACCGCGGGGTCGAGGGCCGGAGCCGCCCCCTGATCGGCTCGGTCTGTGCCCCGAAGGCCGACCGGATCCGGGGCGCCGTACTCGCGACGCTCAATGCGGTGAACCGGGTCATCGAGGGGAAGGCCGGCCCCCCCCGATGACCGAACTGTTCGCCGGGGCCTGGGGGCCGCTGATCATCTTCGGTCTCCGGATCATC
The DNA here is from genome assembly GCA_007692605.1 of Gemmatimonadales bacterium. Classification (GTDB taxonomy): domain Bacteria; phylum Gemmatimonadota; class Gemmatimonadetes; order Longimicrobiales; family Gaopeijiaceae; genus SLBA01. Next base: position 54,505 of record REBS01000067.1, on the reverse strand, counting down.
GACGTCACCCTGGCGACGATGCGCATGCTCCTGACGATGCGCGACCAGCGTCGGATCGTCCCCGTCATCGGCTTCTTCGAGGCGCTGGTCTGGGTCCTGGCGGTGGGCACCGCGATCCAGAACCTCCACTCTCCCTTGCACATCCTGGGCTACGCCGGAGGGTTCGGCGCCGGCACCCTCGTCGGGCTGTGGGTCGAGGGGAAGCTCGCGGTCGGACTCGCCACCGTCCGCATCATCTGCAAGGATGACGGCGAAGAGGTGGCCGACAGCCTGCGCGGGGGCGGCTTCGGGGTGACCGAATTCTCGGGGCACGGCCGGCAGGGCCGGGTCGACATGATCTACACCCTCGTGAAGCGACGGCAGATCCCCTCGGTCCTGAAGATCGTCGAGGCCCTCGATGCCGAGGCCTTCATCTCGGTCGAGGAGCCCCGCACCATCCGCAGGGGCTGGCTCTTCAGCCGACGACGGAGCTGAGCGCCTCGACCGCCGCTTCGATCCCGGCATCGTCGATCTCGCGGTGCAGGACCGCGCGGATCCGCGTCGGCCCGAAGGGCACCATCCGGACGCCCCGCCGATCCAGCCCTGCCAGGATCTCCGGCGGCTCCATCCCGGTCTCCGACACGTCGATCATCACGATGTTCGTCTCCGGGGAGGTCACCCGGACCCCCCGGATCGTCCGGGCACCCTCGGCCAGCGTGGCCGCCCTCCGGTGGTCGGCCGCGAGCCGCTCCCTGTAGCCGTCGAGGGCGTGCAGCGCGGCCGCGGCCAGGAGCCCGACCTGCCGCATCTGTCCCCCCAGCCTGCGCCGAATCCGCCAGGCCCGCCCGATCGTCTCGTCGGATCCGGCGAGCATCGAGCCGACCGGGGCGCCCAGCCCCTTCGAGAGACTCGTCATGACGGTGTCGACGGGGGCGACCAGCTCCGCGGGGGAGCAGTCCGCCGCCACCGCGGCGTTCCAGAGCCGGGCCCCGTCGACGTGCACCCGAAGTCCGGCCGCACGGGCGACCTCGGTGACGGCGGCCACGGCCTCCGGGCCCATCACCCGCCCCCCGGAGTCCAGGTGCGTGTTCTCGAGCGCGAGCAGGCTCACCCGGGGGTGGAAGGGGCTCTCGGGCCGGATCGACGCGGCCACCTCGTCGGGGGTGAGCCGTCCACTCGCCGTGGGGATGGCCCGCAGCGTCATCGCGCCATGGGCGGCCACCGAGCCCTCCTCGTAGTGGAGCAGGTGCGCCCGGGCCTCGGCGAGCACTTCGGTCCCGGGCTCTCCCTGCGCAAGGATCCCGGCCTGGTTCGCCATGATCCCCGAGGGGAAGAAGAGGGCGCGCTCGGTGCCCAGGAGTCCGGCGATCGTTGCCTCGAGCTCCCGTACGGTCGGATCCTCGCCGAAGCAGTCGTCGCCGACCGGGGCGCGCGCGATCGCCTCGCGCATCGCGGGGGTCGGACGGGTGACCGTGTCCGACCTCAGGTCGATCAAGGGTCCCGGTCGAGCTTTTCCTCGACCTTGCGGATCCGCCGGGCGATCGAGACAGCCCATCCGAAGAGGAGGAGCCAGGCGATCGCGTACGCCGCGAACACGTGCCAGAAGTGCCGCATCTGGCGCGCCTGGGCCGTCCCTGCCCCCTGTGCGGCGAGGGCTTCGGGCATGAGGAGGAGGACCGCCACGAGGACGATCAGTGCCCCCGCAAGCCCTCCCTGAACCCATGGGCCGAGAGGGAGGCGGCGGCGCTGAGAGGTGAACGGGGAGAGACGCATCGGAGAACTCGGGTTGGGATTCATGGAACGGGCACCTCGTCGCCGGCGGCCTTCGACGCGCGGGTCAGCGCCCGCAGCTCCTCGGCTGACTCGAGGCGGGCCGCGGCGTACCGGAAGAGGAAGAGGGAGAAGAAGACGAGGGTCCAGGCCAGCAGGGCCGTGAGGAGCGTCGTCAGCATGTCGGGGTGCAGGTTCGGCCCGTCCGGGCGGGCCACCACCGGCTGGGGGTGCAGCGACCGGAACCACTGCACGCTCATGTGGATCAGGGGGATGTTGAGGGCGCCCACGATCCCGACGACCGCGGCGAACCGCTTGCCCCGCTCCGCGTTGTCGGTGGAGTTGCGCACCATGAAGTAGCCGACGTAGATGAACCAGAGCAGCAGAGTGAGGGTCAGCCTCGGCTCCCAGGTCCACCAGGTCCCCCAGGCGATCTTGCCCCAGAGCGGGCCCGAGGTCAGAACGATCGTGGTGAAGATGAGCCCGCCCTCGGCGGCGGCGCGGGCGGCCTGGTCCACCTTGTCGTCGCCGAGCCAGAGGTAGACGGCCGAGCAGATCGCCACGATCCCGAAGGCGAGAAAGGCGATCCACGCCCCCGGCAGGTGAATGTAGAAGATCCGCTGGACGATCCCCATCGAGGCCTCGGTGGGCACCCAGAAGAAGACCTGCCAGTGAAAGAGCAGGGTGAGGCCGACGCCGAGCGCACCCAGCGTGACCCCTGCCCACCGAACCGTCCGGAGTGACATCATTCCTCCACGATGAATCGAAAGAGCCCCACCCCGGCCATGAGCGCCAGGAGGGTGAAGGCCGTGAGAATTCTCAAGGTGCCAAGGATCTCGGTCGCGGGAAAGCCCGCCATCAGGGTCGCCGTGGCCGAGACCCCGAAGGTCACCAGGGGCACGAGCAGCGGAAAGAGGAGGATGGGCAGGAGCGTCTCTCCCATCCTGGTGCCCGCCGTGATGCCGCTGAAGAGGGTTCCGAGCGCGGTGAAGCCCGTGACGCCGAGAAAGAGCACCCCCGCGAGCGGCCCCGGGTTCCCCGAGAGGTCGACCTGGAAGAAGATGGCGAAGACGACCACCGTCAACGCCGTGATCAGTGTCAGGATCAGCGTGTTCGAGAGGACCTTCCCCAGGTACAGCGCCTCGGGGGAGAGGGGCGTCGCCACGAGCCCCTCGAAGGCACCGTCCTCCTTCTCCAGCTCGAAGGTGCGCCCGAGCCCCAGGAGCCCGCCCAGGAGCATCGTCATCCAGATCAGTCCGGCGGCGATCTCGCGAGGGTGCACCGCGGTGCGATCGACCGCGTAGTTGAAGAGGAGCGCCGTGAGCACGACGAAGGCGCCCATCGCGGCGATCCGCTCCCTCGTTCTGAGTTCGACGCGAAGATCCTTGCCGGCGATCGCCGCGACGCCGATCCAGAAGCGCCTCACCGGCCGCTCCCCTCGGCGAGCGCCACCTGGTCTCGGTAGAACTCTTCTTCGCGTCCTTCGGGGAGGTCGGACCGGGCCCCTTCGAAGACCATCCGCCCCCGGGCCTGGATCGCCACCCGGTCGGCCAGCGCCAGCCCCTCGAGGAGCTGGTGGGTGACCAGCACCACGGTGCGGCGGCCGTCTCTGAGCTCCTCGAGCACCTCGCGGAGGAGGGACGCCGCGTGAAGATCGAGGCCGGTGAAGGGCTCGTCGAGAAGTACGAGGGTCGGCTCGTGGAGGAGGGTGCGGGCCAGGGCCAGCCGTTGGCGCATCCCGCGCGAAAATCCTCCCACCTTGCGTTCGGCGTGGGGGGTCAGGCCGACTCTGGCGAGCTGAAGCTCGATGCGGTCCGCGAGATCCGCGACGTCCTGCAGGCGCCCCCAGAACGCCAGGTTCTCGCGGGCGGTCAGCGCGCCGTAGAGGGCGGTTCGGTGCGAGAGGACGCCGAGGTCCCCTCTCCACTGCGTCTCCGAGGCGTCACGCGCCTCTCCCCTCAGCCGGATCTCGCCCTCGCTCGGACGGAGGGTCCCCGCCAGGAGCCGCAGCAGGGTGCTCTTTCCGGCTCCGTTGGGGCCGAAGAGGGCCAGGATCTCGCCTTCGGTGAGGGCGAACGAGACCCCGTCGACCGCTCGGACCGGGCCGAAGGTGCGCACCAGCCCCCGGGCCTCGAGAAGGGGCTCGGACAAGGGTCAGGCGTCCGTGGTCTCTCGCGTGACGCTGAGCCCGGTTCCGCACTCTCCACAGAACCGGCTCCCTCGCGGATTCGGCTCTCCGCACTCGTGACAGATCGTACCCTCGCGCAGCGAGGTGCGCAGTGCCTCGATCTCGTCTTCGACCTCGGCGGAAAGGGTCCCCCCCTCGGACTCGCGAAGCTCCCGGCTCTCGGACTCCATCGCCTCGAGCGCTTCCGCCGCGAGCCCCGTCTTGAGGCGTCGATAATCCGACTCGTCGAGCTTCCCCGCGTGGAAGTCGTACTCCACGTCGCGCAGCCCCAAAAGGGCGATCCGCTTCTGGTGCTGCGCCTCGGTCAGCTCGTGGTGGTCCTCCTCCATCGAGGCGGACCCTCCGGTGAGAAGCGGGTGGAGGACATACAGGACGATACAGCCCGCCAGAGCGACCGCCGCGATGAGAAGACTCATGAGCGGGCGGTGACCGGGGCCGGCTCGACCGGTCGCTTCGAAGGCTCGGGGGCGCGGTCGGGCGTACCGCCTTCGACGGGGTCGGGATCCGGCACCGGGTCGCCATCGTCCGGATCGTCCCTGCGACCGCCCCCTCTCCCGGTCCCCCCACCCCCGATCGAGGCCGACGGGGCTCCGGGGATTCCCGCTCCCGGCCAGAGCCCGATCAGGGTCCCGAAGGCCAGGATGATCCCTCCGTACCAGATCCAGGGCACGAGGGGGTTGATCAGGAACTGGAAGGTCGCGCGCTGAAAGTCCGGGTCGTTTCCGAGGCCGACCCGCTCATCCATGCTGGCCATGATGATGTAGAGGTCCTCAATCGCATTCGACCGGATGCCGACCTCGGTCACAGGCTGCGGGGGGGCCTGGTACAACCGGCGTTCGGTGTCGAGAAAGCCGATCTGGACCCCGTCACGCTCGATCTGGAAGGTCGCGATCACCTGCCACATGTTCTGACCCGCCTGCGAGGACAGCCCCAGATAGCTGAGCCGATAGGTGTGGCCATAGGGAGAGTCGATCTCGATCGAGTCCCCGGGTTCCATGCTCTGTCGGACCTCGACGTCGAAAGCCGCTCCGGCGAAGCCGACGAACATCAGGACCACGCCGACGTGCACGATGTACCCCCCCCAGCGCCGCCGGTTGCGACGGATCAGGTGGATGAAGGCGATCGGGTACCCCTCGTCCTCGATGCGCGCCCGGGCCCGGGTCCCCTTCCAGAACTCGATCACGATGATCGCCAGGACGAAGGCTGCGATCGAGAAGGTCAGCAGGGCGTAGACGTGGCGAACTCCGAGCGCGGTCAGAGTCCCGCCCGTCGCCAGTCCCACCACGACGGGAAGGATGAAGTTTCTCCGCAGGTTCTTCGCGCTGGCCCGCCGCCACGCGATCACGGGCCCGATCCCCATGAGCGCCAGGAGGACCAGTCCGATCGGAATGTTGACCTGATTGAAGAAGGGGGGCCCCACCGCAACCTTCGATCCGGTCAACCCCTCGGTGATCAGGGGAAACAGGGTTCCCCACAGGACCGCGAAGGCGGCGCCCAGGAGCACCAGGTTGTTCAGCAGGAAAGCCGCCTCTCTCGAGAGGAAGGACTCGAACTGTCGCTCACTGCGCATGAGCGGCAGGCGCTTGACGATCAGGAAGACGCAGATCGCCCCCGCCACCGCCATGAACGCGAGGAAGGCGTAGGCGATGTCCAGACTGAGCGCGAAGGAGTGGACCGACTCGATCAGACCGGAACGCGTCAGGAAGGTGGCGAAAATCGTCAGCAGGAAGGTGACGCACACCAGCCCCATGTTCCAGACCTTCAGCATCCCCCGGCTTTCCTGGATCATGATCGAGTGCAGGAAGGCCGTCGCCGTCAGCCAGGGGAGGAGCGAGGCGTTCTCGACCGGGTCCCAGAACCAGTACCCGCCCCAGCCCAGCTCCTCGTAGGCCCAGCGCATGCCGAAGATGATCCCCACCGAGAGGAAGAACCAGCTGGTCAGGATCCACTTGCGCGTCAGCTGGATCCAGCGCGAGTCCAGACGCCCGGAGAGGAGCGCCGCGATCGCGAAGGCGAAGGGCACGGTGAAGGCGGTGAACCCGAGGTACAGGGTGGGCGGGTGAATCGTCATCCAGTAATTCTGGAGCTGCGGATTCAGACCGCGCCCATCGGGGGGCGTGAAGGCGAGCTTCTCGAAGGGGGGAGTGATGAAAAGCGTGATCAGCAGGAAGAACGCCAGGACCGTCAGGAGCGTCCCCACCACGTAGGGCATGAACTCCCGGTTCTTGTTCCGGTTGAACCAGACCGCCAGCGACGAGAAGAAGGCCAGGTTCAGCGCCCAGAAGAGGAGCGAGCCCCTCTGGCCCGCCCAGAGCCCCGAGAACTTAAAGAAGGGGTCGAGCTCGACGCTGGAATAGTTGTAGATGTACCAGTACTGGAAGTCGTCGGTCATGAAGGCGACGATGATCCCGATCGACGCGATCAGGGTGAGCGCGAAGACGGCATGAACGCTCCGCTCCGCGCTGAGGACCAGGTCACCCCGATTCCAGCGCCCCCCCAGGAAAGCAAGAACGCCCCCCCAGATGGCGATGGGCAGGGCGATCCAGAGGGCGAACTCGCCCAGTGCGGTCACCGCTCGCTCTCCAGCTCTGCCGGAACCGACGCATCCGAAGCTTCGCCATCGCCGTCTGCGGCGCCGTCTTCATGGTCATCGTCGCCGTACTCGTCGAAGCCGCTGTAGTCGCTGTAGTCTCCGTAGCCTCCGTCATCGCCGTAGTCGGCGTAGTCCCCTTCCTCGGGCATCGCCTCGTACCGGCTTCCGCACTTGGTCAGGACCTCGGTCGCGGCGAACACCCCGTCGCCGAGATAGCGCCCCTCCATCACGACTTCGGCTTCGTCCGAGAAGGTGTCGGGGATCGGGTGCCGGAACTCGACGGTGATCCGCACTTCGGGATCATCGGGATCGGAGACCAGGAAGGTGTGCAGAAGCTCCCTCGAGGACGCGGCGTAGCTGCCGGGCACCACATGCCCGCTCACCTTCACGCCGCGCTCCTGGATGAGATCGTCGGTGGCCGCCAGCGCCAGCAACTCCGACGGGGTGTGATAGTAGACGAGAGTGTCGGCGATTCCGGTCCAGATCAGCCAGCCTACGACAGCCGTCACTCCGACGAGTCCAGCGAAAAACGTGCGATCCCGGCGCATCTTGGGGTCTCCGGGGAGAAGTCGAACTCAGGGTGGATTGTGTCGGCGGTTTTACGTCGACGGCTGTAACATACCCCGAAATCGGCCGGGGTTCAAATCGGACCCCGATCTCGTCCGCTACCCGAGGGTCCGACTCACTCGGGGGACCGGAAGGAACGGGTCACCTCGACCGCTCGGTTCCACCCCTCGAGAAGCCTCTGCCGCTCCGAGGAACTCAGCTTCGGCCGGAAGATCCGGGGGTCCCCCTGGGCCGAGATGAAGTCCTCGGCCGAATCCCAGATGCCCTCCTGCAGGCCGGCCAACCCCGCGGCGCCGAGGGCGGTCGTCTCGACCAGCGCCGGCCGTCGGACGGGACAATCGAGCACACCCGCCTGGAAGCTCATGAGCCAGTCGTTGGCCGAGGCCCCGCCGTCCACGCGGAGCTCACGGGTCTCGACACCGGAATCCGCCTCCATCGCCCGCAGCACGTCGGCGGTCCCGTACGCCATCGCCTCGAGCGCGGCCCGCACCAGGTGCTCCCGCGTGGTGCCCCTCGTCAGCCCGACGATCGTGCCCCGGGCGTCAGGCTCCCAGTGCGGAGCCCCCAGACCGACGAACGCCGGCACGAAGTACACGCCATCGTTTCCGTCGAGGCCCCGGGCCATCGCCTCGGACTCCTCGGCCCTGTCCATCAGTCCAAGCCCGTCCCGCAGCCACTGGACCGCGGCACCGGCGATGAAGATGGATCCCTCGAGGGCGAAGGCTCGCCCTCCTTCGCGGTCGCAGGCCACCGTCGTCAGGAGCCCGTGCTCCGACACCACCGCGTCCTGCCCCGTGTTCAGGAGAAGAAACGCCCCCGTGCCGTAGGTGTTCTTCGCGAGCCCGGCCTCCCAGCACCCCTGGCCGAAGAGCGCGGCCTGCTGATCTCCGGCGACCCCCGAGATCGGAACGCTGATCCCGAGACGATCTCCGTCGGCGACCCCGAAGTCTCCGGCCGACGGCCGGATGTCGGGGAGGAGCGCCCGGGGAACCCCGAAGATCCGGAGCAGGTCGTCGTTCCAGTCGCCGGACTCCAGGTCGTAGAGGAGCGTTCTCGACGCATTCGTGGGGTCGGTCGCATGGACGTGTCCCCCGGTTAGCCTCCAGACCAGCCAGCTGTCGATGGTCCCGAAGGCCAGCTCGCCCGCCTCGGCCCTCCGACGCAGCTCCGGATCCTCGCGGAAGAGCCAGGTCAGCTTCGTGCCCGAGAAGTAGGGATCCAGGAGGAGACCGGTCCGCCTCCGGACCTCGTCCTCGTGCCCGGCCTCCTTCAACTCCCGACAGAGCGCCGCCGTCCGACGATCCTGCCAGACGATCGCGCGATGCACGGGACGGCCGGTCTCCCGATCCCACAGGACGAAGGTCTCTCGCTGGTTCGTGATTCCGATCGTCCGCGTGACGAAGGACTCCCGGTTTCTCGCCTCCTCCAGGGCGGCCCGCGCCACCCGTTCGGTCGTGTCCCAGATCTCGTCCGCGTCGTGCTCGACCCATCCCGCCCGGGGAAAGTACTGGGGGAATTCGGAGTACCCGCGGCCGAGCACCCGTCCGTCGGCGGCGATCACGAGAGCGGTGCTCCCGGTCGTGCCCTGATCGAGGGCAAGAATGGATGGAGTTGCACTCATGAGATCCTCTCCCGCTCCAGAGTCTTCACCGCAGCCTGCACCGCAGCCTGCACCGCCGTCTTCTACTTGGGGAAACGATACGCGAATCCGATGGCCGCCGACAACTCCAGGAGGAGGGGCACCGGCAGACCGACCACCCCCGTGTAGTCCCCCTCGATCCCCTCGACCAGCACGGCACCGAGGCCCTGGATCCCGTATGCCCCCGCCTTGTCCATGGGCTCCCCCGTCTCGACGTACGCCCGGGCGGTGCCCTCGCCGAAGCTCCGGAAGTGGACCCGGGTGGACCGGACTCCCGAATGCAGGGTGCCGGCGCTCCGCGTGCCCGCTGCAACGGCGAGCGCCGAGAAGACCTCGTGACTCCGGCCGGCGAGTCGCAGGAGCATTCGGACGGCCGCGTCCTCGTCATCCGGCTTCCCCAGGATCTCCCCCTCGATGGTCACGACGGTGTCGCCGGCCAGGACCACCCGGCCGGGGTGGAGCGGGGAGATCGCGGCGGCCTTGCCCCGGGCGAGCCTCTCGACGTGCTCCCCGGGAACCTCGCCGGGAAGCACCGATTCGTCGATATGGGCGGGCTGAACGTCGAAGGCGATCCCGAGCATCTCCAGGATCTCGGCCCGCCGGGGCGATGCCGAAGCCAGGATCCAGGGAGACGAGTTCGTCACTCCCCCTCCCCTCTCTCGAGGATCAGGGTCACCGGGCCATCATTGACCAGCTCCACCTTCATCATCGCTCCGAACTCACCGGTCTGCACCGAAGTCGTCCCCCCCGGAGCCCGGTCTCTAAGCAGCTCGACGAACTGGTCGTAGAGCCGTTCCGCCCGATCGGGCGGCGCGGCGCCGACGAACGATGGACGGCGTCCCTTGCGCACGTCCCCGTGGAGGGTGAACTGGCTGACCACGAGCAGCTCGCCACCCACCTCCTGAAGCGGACGATTCATGCGGCCCTCGGCATCGTTGAAGATCCGCAGGCCGACCACCTTGTCGGCCATCCAGGCCGATTCCGCCTCGCCGTCGTCGGGCCCGAATCCCACGAGGAGAAGGAGTCCCGCTCCGATCTCGCCGGTGGTGCGCCCGTCGACCGTCACTCGCGCGCGCTCGACGCGCTGCAGAACGACCCGCACGGCTATTCGACGGTGACGGACTTAGCGAGGTTGCGCGGCTGATCGACGTCGCATCCTCGCAGGACCGCCACGTGATACGCAAGAAGCTGGAGGGGGATCACGGTAAGAATCGGAAGGAGGGCCGGATGCGTCTCGGGGACGCGCAGGAAGTGGTCGACCTTGCCCTGAAGCTCCTCGACTCCGTCGTTGACCACCGCGATCACCTGCCCCGATCGCGCCTTCACTTCCTCGATGTTCGAGAGGACCTTGTGGTAGACCGGGTCCTTCGGCGCCAGGAAGACCACGGGCATCTTCTCGTCGATCAGGGCGATGGGGCCATGCTTCATCTCCGCGGCGGGATACCCCTCGGCGTGGATGTAGCTGACCTCTTTCAGCTTCAGCGCTCCCTCCAGCGCGACCGGAAACTGGAACCCGCGTCCCAGATACAGGAAGTTCGGCGAGTCGATGTAGCGCCGCGCCAGCATCTCGATCTCGGCGTCCTGCTGCAGGATTTCGGCGACCTGGGCCGGCAACTGCTGAAGCGCCTTCACCAGGCGCCGGCCCTCGAGGATCGAAAGGTTCCGACGACGGGACAGGTACAGGGTGAAGAGCGCGAGGGCGGCGACCTGGCTCGTGAAGGCCTTGGTCGAAGCCACCCCGATCTCCGGACCCGCGTGCAGGTAGATTCCGAAGTCCGTCTCCCGGGCGATCGAGGATCCGACCACGTTGACGATCCCCATGACGACGGCCCCCCGCTGCTTCGCTTCCCGCAGGGCCGCGAGGGTGTCCGCGGTCTCGCCCGACTGCGACACGCAGATCACGAGCGTACGGCTGTCGACGACGGGATTCTTGTACCGGAACTCCGAAGCGTATTCCACCTTGGTGGGGATCCGGGCCAGCTCTTCCAGTAGATACTCTCCGATCAGTGCAGAATGCCACGAGGTGCCGCACGCCGTGATGATGATTCGGTCGATCTCGAGGAGTTCCTTGTCGCTGATCGTGACCCCCCCGAGACGGGCCGACCCCTCTTCCTCGAGCAGCCGCCCCCGGGTGACATCCTCGAGCGTGCGGGGCTGCTCGAAGATCTCCTTCTTCATGAAATGGTCGAAGCCGCCCTTTTCGATCGCTTCGAGATCCCACGTGACCTCGTGCACCTTCCGCTGGACCGGTCCCTGGCGAAGGTGGTACGTCCGGTATCCATCCGCGGTCAGAACGGCGTAGTCCCCGTCGTCGAGATACACGACGTTGCGGGTCCGCGCGATGACGGCCGCCGCATCCGACCCCACCAGGACCTCCCCATTCTTCCCCACCCCGAGCAGAAGGGGGGACCCCTGCCGGGCCACCACGATCTTCCCCGGGTCCCGCGTGCTGACCACCGCGATCCCGTAGGCCCCGATCACCTGCTCGAGCGCGGCAGAGACCGCCTGCTCGAGAGTCCCGTCCGGCGTCCAGAGCCGATCGATGAGGTGCACGACGACCTCGGTGTCGGTATCACTCTGAAAGACCACCCCTTCCGCTTCAAGCTTGGTGCGTAGCGTACCGGCGTTTTCGATGATCCCGTTGTGCACGAGGGCGATCGAGCCGTCGCTGCTCTTGTGGGGGTGGGCATTCTCGAGCGTCGGGGGCCCATGGGTCGCCCAGCGGGTGTGCCCGATCCCGCAGACTCCCTCGGGATGGTGGGCCGTCACCGCCTCTTCGAGCTGGTCCAGCTTGCCGGCCCGCCGCACGGAGTGCATCTCGCCATTTCTGCCGACGATCGCCAGACCCGCCGAATCATATCCTCGGTATTCGAGTCGCCTGAGCCCTTCGAGCAGGATGGGTGCAGCTTCTTTCGTCCCGACATAGCCCACGATTCCACACATCGTATTCGGTCGCTCTCAGTCTTCGGGTGAACATCATCGGATCCTCAGCCGTCGAGGGCCTCACGCGCCGCTGCGATCAACTCCCGCGCCCCCTGTTCGTCTCGGGCCTCCGCGATGAAGCGGACCACGGGCTCGGTGCCCGAGGGCCGGACGTGCAGCCACCGCCCCTCTTCGGGCCAGTCCAGCCGCAGTCCGTCGGTGGTGTCGACGCGGGTCGCAGGGAGGGCTCGACGGAGCGCCGCGTAGCCCTCGTCTAGCCGATCTCTCGGGAACGCCGCCTTCTCCTTCACGATGCGATACTCCGGCCACTCTGCGGCCGCCTCGCCGAGGCTCGCTTCCCGGTCGATCAGGTGTTGCAAGATGAGGGCCATCCCGACCAGGGCATCGCGGGTCCCGTGGAGCGTCGGCAGGATCACCCCTCCATTGCCCTCCCCCCCGATCACAGCCCCCACCTCCTGCATCGCCCGCGAGACATTGATCTCTCCGACCGGAGCCAGTGTGAACTCCACGCCCGCATCCCGCGCCACATCCTCGACCACGCGGCTGGTGGACAGATTGGTGACCACCGGACCGGACCTTCGCTTCAGGACGGTGGCCGCACAGAGTGCGAGGGTCAGGTCCTCTCCGAGCGGGCGTCCGGTCTCGTCGACCAGTGAGAGCCGGTCCACGTCGGGGTCCACCGCGAAGCCGAGTTCCGCCCCACTCTCCCGGACGAGCGCCCCCAGACCGGAAAGGTTTGCCGCCGTCGGTTCCGGATCCCGGGGGAAATGGCCATCGGCCTCCATCCCCATGGCCGAGACCGTGCAGCCCAGCGCCTCGAGCAGCCGTGGCACCGCGAGTCCTCCGGCACCCTGCACACAGTCGAGGGCCACGTGAAACGCGCGTTCCCGAAGCGCCTCGAGTTCCAGAAAGGGAAGCTCGAGAATCTGCGCCACATGGCGATCGATCGCCTCGTCGTCGTCCCGGATCCCGCCGAGTTCGTCCCAGGCGGCTCGGACCGGATCTCCATCCCGCAGGCTCGATTGAAACCGATGCATCCGGGGACCATCCAGAAACATCCCGTCCCCACCCGCGAACTTCAGCGCATTCCACTCCGCAGGATTGTGTGATGCGGTCACGCCCAGGGCCCCGGCCGCGCCCGCGTCCCGCGCCGCCATCAGGAGGGTGGGTGTGGGAACGATTCCCAGGCGCACCACATCCATCCCGACCGACGCCAGGCCCGCCGCGGCCGCGGCCTCGAACATGGTTCCGCTGGTGCGGGAGTCCCGGCCCAGGAACACCGTGTGGCCCGAATGCTCAGCCCGGAGGAAGGAGCCGAACCCTGCTGCGAGGCCCGCCATGAGCTCGGGAGTGAGCGGGTCGCCGACCCGCCCGCGAAAGCCGGAAACGCTGACCATGAGCGACGATGGGAGAACGAGAGGCATGCCGGACATCCAATGACCTTGGGGGACGTTGACTTCAAACGCTCTCTACTCTCCCGAAAACCCGACCGGGTCGCAAGGCATCCGCCCGATGGCGCCGCCCTCGCCCCCCGCATTAGGTTCAGGGGTCAATGACCTTCAACTTTCCAGGACGACTTCATGTCACCTACGCCCGACAACGACACCGCCTTCGGAACCCGAGCCGTGCACGCCGGCCAGCGCCCGGACCCGACGACCGGCGCGATCATGCCTCCGATCTACCAGACCTCGACCTATGTCCAGCCCGAACTCGGGCGGCACCTGGGCTACGAGTACGCCCGTGTCCAGAATCCGACCCGGGAGGCGCTCGAGGGAAACATTGCCTCCCTCGAAGGCGGGGCGCATGGCATCGCGTTCGCCAGCGGTCTGTCGGCGATCGAGGCGGTGGTCAAACTCCTCGACGCCGGTGACCACGTCGTGAGCGAGGAGAATACCTACGGGGGCACCAATCGGATGTTCAACAAGGTGCTCTCCCGACTCGGGATCGAGTTCACCTTCGTCGACACCCGGGATCCGGACCAGGTCCGCGAGGCGATGCGCCCCCGGACGCGCCTCGTGCATGTGGAAACGCCGACGAACCCCATGATGCGTCTCTGCGATCTGGAGCAGATGGCCACGATCGCTCATGAGGGAGAGGCGCTGCTCATGGTCGACAACACCTTCGCGACACCCTTCAATCAGCGCCCGCTCGAACGGGGCGCGGACATCGTTGCGCACTCCACGACCAAGTACCTCAATGGGCATTCGGACGTCATCGGGGGCATGCTCGTGGTTGACGACGATGACCTCGCCGATCAGATCCATTTCGTGAGAAAATCGACCGGTGCGGTTCCCGGGCCGATGGATGCCTGGCTGGTGCTGCGGGGCACGAAAACCCTCCACCTCCGGATGCGGGCGCACAACGAGAACGGTCAGGCCGTTGCACGATTTCTCGAGGACCATCCGGCTTCGGTCGCGGTCTTCTACCCCGGGCTCGAAAGCCACCCCCAGCACGAACTCGCCGCCCGGCAGATGGACGGATTCACCGGAATGGTATCGGTGGAGCTCGGCAGTGGGGAGCGTGCCAAGGCCTTCGTGGACCGGACCCACCTGTTCGCCCTTGCCGAATCGCTCGGAGGGGTCGAGTCGATGATCGGGGTCCCTGCGCTGATGACCCATGCCTCGGTCCCCGAGAGCCGCCGGGCCTTCATGGGCGTCACCGACGGCCTGGTTCGACTGTCCGTCGGCGTCGAGGAGATCGGAGACCTCCTCGACGATCTCGACCGGGCGTTGAACGGACTCTGACCCGCGAGAGCTCGGGCTGAAACCTCTGCTTCCGGCCGCCGTAGAGATACACGGCAGACTGCGGACCTCGTCGTTTCGAGGACGCTCGCTTCAACCGAGGAGACCGACCGATGACCGATCATGGCCCGAACACCCCCTGGGATCCAACCGCGCCCGGCGACTCCGGCGGCGGTCCCATTCCCCCGGGATCGGGCGGGCCTTCCGGTCCCGGCGATCCCGGCGGCCGACCCCGACCCCGCCCGCTCCCCGGGATCTCGCCCCGGGCGTGGGAGCACCCGGCGGATCGGGCGGCCCTCACGGCCCTTCGTGCGATTCCGGTATTCGACGAGGTCCTCAAGAGGCTCTTCGGGTTCTTCGGTGAGAAGCCGATCCGGTTGGCCTTCCAGGCCAACGCGGTAGAGGTCTCAGCCCGGCAGTTTCCCCGCCTTCATGCTCTCCACCTCGAGGTCCTCGAAACGCTCGACGCTCCCCGGGAGGTGCCGCTTTTCGTGTCGCAGACTCCGATGGTGAATGCCGGAGCCTACGGGATGGAGCGCCCATTCGTGATCCTGAACTCCGGGACGGTGAACCTCCTCGACCACGACGAGTTGCGGTATGTACTCGCGCACGAGGTGGGGCACATCGCGAGCGGGCATGTCCTCTACCGGACCATGATGGTCCTCCTGATCCAGCTGGCCGAGCGAGGCTTCCCGCTGGTGGGGCTGGCGGCCAGGGCGGTGCTGGTCGCGCTCCTCGAGTGGTACCGGAAAAGCGAGCTCTCCTCGGATCGGGCCGGACTGCTCGGGGTCCAGGATCCCGAGGTCGTCTTCCGGACGATGCTCAAGATGGCGGGCGGCGGACGTCCCGAGGACACCAACCTCGACGCGTTCATCGAACAGGCCGAGGCCTACCGCGAGAGCGAAGACGTCGCAGACTCGGTGTTCAAGGTTCTCAACCTGCTGGGTACGACTCACCCGTTCTTCGTCCTCCGGGTGGGAGAGCTTCGAAGCTGGATCGAGTCCGGAGAGTACGACCGGATCCTCCGCGGCGAGTATCCCCGCCGGGGCGACCCGGAGCCGGAATATGTCGAGGATCTGTCCGACGCGGCTCAGGCCTACCGGCAGGAGGCCCGGGACTTCGTCGATGACCTGGCGACGGCTGCGAAGCGGATGCGCGACTCCCTCTTCGACAACCTGAAGGGGAGTGGCGGATCCGGGGCGGGCTGGTAGACGGAGCCGTCGCACGATCACCACATGTGCAACAATCTGAGCCGTCGTCGCAACGGCCCCGGTGCTCGGGAGCTCGAGCCTGACGCGATTACGGGAGCTCCAAATGGCATTCCGTCTCTGGCACAGGGGTTGCTTCCTTCATCGGGGCAGAAGCCTTCACGCACCCCCAGTTCGGAGCGGTCCGATGAGAGTCCTCCTCGCCACAGACGGTTCGTCCTACGCCCGGGAAGCCGCGCGCTTCCTGAACAACCTGCTGCATCACGAGGTGGCCGCTCAAATCGATGTCGTCGCAGTTCGCCCCACGGCGATGTCGGGAGATGGGATGATTCGCCCCAGGGCGCGGGGATTCCACCCGGTCGCCGCGGAGCTTCCCGGTTGCTCGACGCCCGAGGACTGGCTGCTCGAGGCCCGCCGGGAACTCACCAACCCCGGGCTCACGATCGAGTCCGTCGAACTCAGTGGTGATCCGGTTCGACTCGTGGTCGAGCGGTCCGTGTCCATTCGCTACGATCTGGTGGTGGCCGGAGCCAAGGGGTGCGGTGCGACGCCCTTCTTCGAGCTCGGCACCGTGGCCCGTGCCCTCCTGCAGGATTCACCGGCCTCGACCCTACTGGTGCGCAAAGGCGGCGGCGGATATGCCCGTGAATTCAGCACACCCTCGGGACATCGGCCCGCCCGCGCCTTGATCGCCTCGGCCGGCCCCGCCGCATCGCCCGGGTCGGACCCCACGCCAGAGTGGCCCCTGCTCGCGTCGTTCGCCCTGGATTCGGGTGAGATCCCGGTCGTCCCATGCCTTCCCGGTCATGGATATCAGCCCCGAGAGGTCGATCGCGAGGCTCGGAGGGGTGAAGTGGACCTCCTGATCATCGACGGACGCGGCCCCGACGATGCCACGGGAATCTCATCGAGCGCGGCCCGCACCACCGTCTGGACCGCACCCTGCTCGACGCTGCTCCTCAGGGATGGGCGCCGCCGCACCCCAACCTCGAGCCCCGCCCTGCGGCGGGCCAGCCCGCCGCGCGCGACCCAGCGATCCCGGTCCGTTCGAGAGCTGCAGTCCTGACCCTCGGGTCCGGCAGCCCCTCCCAGCGTCGGCAGAGCTTTGACACTCTGCCGGCGCTGTTCTACTCTTGGGGCCATGAAGATCCTCCTGATTGGACACGGTGGGCGGGAACACGCCCTTCTCTGGAAGCTTAAACAGGATGCGCCCGGCGCCGAGTTCTTCGCGACCCGGCCCAACCCGGGCATGGCCCCCCTCGCCCATCCCGTCGATCTCGCCTCCGACGACGTCGAGGGCCTGGCGACCTGGGCGGAGGGCGCCCAGATCAACCTGACGATCGTCGGCCCCGAGGTCCCCCTCGCGAACGGGATCGCCGACATCTTCCGCAAGAGAAGCCTTCCCCTCTTCGGGCCGACCTCCGCCGCCGCCCGGCTCGAGTCGTCGAAGGCCTTCGCGAAGGAGCTGATGAAGCGGTCCGGAGTCCCCACGGCGGACTACCAATGCTTCACCCGGTGGGAGGACGCCGAGGCCCATATCCGGGATCACGAGGCCCCCCTCGTGGTCAAGGCCTCCGGTCTGGCCGCGGGAAAGGGAGCGATCGTCTGCTCGTCGACCGAGGAGGCCCTCGAAGCCGCTCGGGAGATGCTCAAGGAGGCCGCGTTCGGACCGGCCGGTCGCGAGATCGTGATCGAGGAATTCATGGAGGGTGAAGAGATCTCGATGTTCGCGGTCACCGACGGCCGACACGTGATCCCCCTCCTCCCCTCGCAGGACCACAAACAGATCGGGGAGGGCGACACGGGGCCCAACACCGGCGGTATGGGAGCCTACGCCCCGGTGCCCTCGCTCGCCCCCGAGCTGACCGACCGGGTCCGGGACGAGATCTACCTTCCGATCCTCGATGCCATGGAGCGAGCCGCGACCCCCTTTCGCGGACTCCTCTACGCGGGCCTCATGCTCACCGAAACCGGCCCGCGCGTGGTCGAGTTCAACTGCCGATTCGGAGACCCCGAGACGCAGGCCGTCCTCCCCCTCATGGACTCCCCCCTCCTCGAACTCCTGGTCGCCGTCGCCCGGGGGGGAAGCATCGAGGGCTTCGAGCCCGAATTCCGGGGCGGGGCCGCCCTGAACACCGTGCTCGCATCCGAGGGCTATCCCGGCCCCTACGAAACCGGACGGGCGATCACCATCCCCGAGGAACTCACCCAGGATCCGGACCTCCTGATCTTCCACGCCGGAACCGTCGAGGGCGAGGACGGACCCGTCACCTCCGGAGGGAGGGTTCTCTCGGTGGTCGGCCTCGGAGCAGACCTTGAGGAAGCCCGCGCCCGAAGCCTGAAGGGAGCGCGCGCGATCGAATTCGAGGGAAAGACCTTCCGATCCGATATCGGGTGGAAGGCCTTTACGCCAGAGAATTCGCCTCGGGGCTGACGCGCCACCGACGGCTTCCTCCCTTCTCATGCCCGAGCTCCCCGAGGCCGAGACCATCGCCCGCGGACTGCGTGAACCGCTGACCGGCGCGAGCGTGGACCGCGTCGCGGTCATACACGCCGACGTCCTGGACCTCGAAGCGGAAGACTTCGCCGGCCGACTGAGGGGCTCCCGCTTCGAGGCGATCGGACGCAGGGGGAAGAATCTGGTCCTGCGCCTCGCCGACTCCCGACGGCTGGTGGTGAATCTGGGAATGTCGGGCCGGCTGCT
This sequence comes from Gemmatimonadales bacterium, assembly GCA_007692605.1. Taxonomy (GTDB): domain Bacteria; phylum Gemmatimonadota; class Gemmatimonadetes; order Longimicrobiales; family Gaopeijiaceae; genus SLBA01. The sequence continues at coordinate 36,173 of REBS01000067.1, read as the reverse complement.
CATGCGGGGACCCGGAGCGGGCGGGCCACCTCCGACCCACCCCGCGGTGTACTTCCATCTCCAAGGTGGGCTGGGATCGCTGGTCTACCATGACGTGCGTCGCTTCGGACGCCTCAGCCTTCACTCCGCGAAGGAGTACGCGGCGTGGTCGGCCACCCTGGGCCCCGAGCCCCTCGGCCCGGAGTTTACCGCAGTCGCTCTGGAACGGGGACTCCGGAGTTCGGCCACCCCACTGCGATCCTGGCTGCTGGACCAGCGACGGGTGGCCGGCGTCGGCAACATCTACGCGAACGAGGCCGCCTTCCTCGCCCGAATCGATCCGCGGGCCCGCACGAACTCCCTCGATGCCGACGCGGCCCGTCGGCTGCACCGGGCGATCCGTCGCGTTCTGAGCGAAGCGATCGACGCCCGGGGGACCACGCTCCGGGACTACCGGACCGCGCAGGGCTGGGAGGGGGAATACGGCGCGAAGCTGCAGGTATACGGTCGCGCCGGCGAGCCGTGTCCCCGCTGCGCAGAGCCGATCGTCCGAGAGGTCCTCTCGAACCGTTCGGTCTTCTTCTGCCCGCGGTGCCAGCCCGCACCCTGACCCGTCCGTCGAGGGGGCCGCTCGGTCCTGCCGGTCCGGCCGGCGGTCTCACCGGACCGCGGTGTGGATCGCCGCAATCCCTCCGGTGACCAGGGTCCAGTCCGCGCTCGCGAAGCCCGCCTCGCGGAGCGCCTCGGCGAGCGGCTCCGGGCCCGGGAATCCCTTGACCGACTCGGGCAGGTAGGTGTACGCCCACGGGTGACCCGAAACGATCCTTCCGACCAGCGGAAGCACACGGTGGAAATAGAAGTGGTACCCGGTGCGGATGATCGGATTCGGCGGGGTCGTGAACTCGAGGATCACGAGCCGCGCCCCGGGTCGCAGCACCCGATGAAACTCCCGGAACCCCGTGTTCACGTCGGATAGATTCCTCACCCCGAATCCGACCATGACCCCGTCGAAGGACGCGTCCGGAAAGGGGAGACGCAGCGAGTCTCCACAGACCGGATGCACCGCCGCCCCCTCCAGCTTGTCCGCTCCGGCGACGAGCATGGGTCGGGCGAAATCCGAGGCGATGACCGTTCCCCGGAATCCGGCCCGACGGGCCAGCTCCAGACTGAGGTCGTACGTCCCCGCGCACGCGTCCAGAACCCGCCGCTGCGGATCCCCGTCGACCTCGAGCCGATCCACTGCCGTGCGCCGCCAGCGGCGGTCGATGTTCAGGCTCAGGACGTGATTCAGCAGGTCATACCGGGGAGCGATCTCGGAAAAGATCGTCTGCACCTGATCTTCACGGGCCGCGCCCTCTTCCGGGCGGGCTCTGGAGTCGGTCGCCATGCGGTCGTCTCGCGGGTAGATTTGCAGAGGTGGGTGGAGGCAGGAGAGGCTTCACCCGAAAGCACCGGACGAGTTCCGGACCCCGATCGTCGAGGCGTTGAAACTTCGTGCACACCGGGTCCGTAGGGAAGTCCGGTACTCAGCATGGGTCCGGGACCGTCCCGGACCCGACACGGGGTCGCCCCCCGGAGGGCGCGACCCGCATCGACGGACTCCGGAGTCCAGACTACGGTGGATCATTCCACGCTCGAAGACCGGGAAGTCGCGGCTCTCGCCTGCAAGGGGCGGGAGTCCGCGTTCCGCGAGCTCCTCGCTCGCTATGAGAGACCCGTCTTCTCTCTCGTGTACCGTATGGTGCGTGACCGGACGCTCGCCGAGGACCTGGCACAGGAGGCCTTCATCAAGGCGTTCCACGCCCTCGGCAGCTACAAGCCGGAATACAAGTTCTCGAGCTGGCTCTTCAAGATCGCAAACAACCTGACCATCGACCACCTCCGGAAGAAGAAGCTCGACACGATTTCGATCGATGGCTCCCCACATGCGTCGGGAGAAGAAGAGACCTCACGCACCCGATTCATCCTGCCGGACACCGGCGAGACCCCCGACGAGTACACCGAGAACCGTGAACTCGGGGGGCAGATCGAGGACGCGATCGCCCGCCTGAGGCCGGAGTATCGAACCGCGATCCTCCTCCGCCACGTCGAGGGACACAGCTACGACGAGGTGGCCGATATCATGGAGCTCCCCCTCGGGACCGTGAAGACCTACATCCACAGAGGTCGAAGCGAGCTCAAGGAGCTTCTCTCCGAGGTCGCCGCATGACCGACCGGACCGGCATCCGAAACCTGTATGGGCACGATTCCGTAGGGACTCGTGAACCCACCATGGAGACCGAGCAATGACGATGGATCCCAGCCCACACCTCGAAAGCGACGTGCTGCAGGCACTCGCAGAGGGTGAACTCTCCCGGGAGAGGGAGCGCCTGGCGCGCGCCCATCTCGACGAGTGCGCCCGCTGTCGATCCGAGATGCAGGGGTGGGCCCTACTCTTCAGCGAGCTGGAGGAGCTTCAGGACCTGCGCCCCTCGTCGGACTTTTCGGCGCGGGTGATGTCCGGTGTCGAGGTCGAGGCAAGCACTCCGGCGCGCTCGAGGTGGATCGACCGGCTCCTCGAACGGGTCCCCGGGGTCCGACCCTCGCCTGGCGACCGGCACCTCTCGGTGCAGGGGATCCAGGACTACCTCGAGGGCGCGCTCGACCGCGGGACGCGCTCCAGGGTCGAGTCCCACCTCGACGACTGCCTGACGTGCGGAACCCTTCGGATGGAGTGGGAAGCCCTCTTCTCCGAGCTGGACGAGCTCCCGCAGCTCGCCCCCGCGACGGGCTTCGCCGATCAGGTGATGGCGAAGGTCCCGGTGGCCGCGATCGCGAAGGTCGCGAATGCTCCCGAACGCAGCTGGGTGTCCCGGGCGACCGAACTCTCCCGGCGGCTCCTCCCTTCCAGTCCGAAGTCCTGGGCCGTGGCGGGTGGAGTCTTCATGGCGCCATCCGTCGGGCTGATCGCCGGGGTCGCCGCTGTGGTGGTCCATCCCCTCCTCAGCCTTCGCGAGCTGGCGCTGTTCATCGGCTGGCGTGCTTCGGATCTCGGATCACTCGTATGGGCCTACTCGCTCGATGCGCTCACCGGCGCGCCGGGAGTTTACTGGCTCATGGACACACTCCGCACCCTCTTCGAAACACCGGGACTCGCCGCTGCCGGAATCATGGCCCTCTGGGCCCTGACCATGACGTCGGCCTGGGTCCTCTACCGATATATCGTTGCACCCACCCTTTCCACGGGTCACCATGCGAAACTTTCATAACTCTCCGCGAGCGGTCGGGACCCGAATCGCGTCGGTCGTCTCGGCGCTGGTCCTGGCCCTGCTCACTCTCCCCATCGGTCTCGAGGCCCAGGAGCCCGAGCTGGTCTTCAACCAGCTCACGGTCTCTTCACAGGAGGCCTCGCTGACCCTCGAGTTCGAGGACGGGAGTTCGCTCTCGGCCAGCCTTCGGGACGGCGGCGTCTTCGTCGACGGCGCCGAGGTCGGCCGCTATACCTCGGGTGGAGTACTCGAGTCGTCCTGGCGGGGGCTCCTCGCCAGCGCAGTCGCAGCCGACAACGGCCAGGTCCTGAACCTGCTTCGGGACTGGACCGCGCCCGAGAACCTGAGCGCGGACGAGGCCGCCGCGGCATCGGCGCTCTCCGCCGAACTCGACCGCTTCGTCCGGACTCGGAGTTCGGCCGCGGAACCGGCCGGGACGCTCCCGGCGGGCACCGAGGAGCTGCTTCAGGAGATCCTCCTCGAGTCCGAGTACCTGAAGGCGCTCACCGCAGCGGCGCTCGCCCGGCCATTGAGTCCGGCTCAGGTGATCGTGGGCCGCGACTTCCGCATCGAAGCAGGCCAGACGGTCGACGGCTCGCTCCTGGCCCTGAACAGCCGGCTCGACCTCGAGGGGACGCTCGACGGAGATGTCGTGCTCCTGGGAGGAGGCCTTCGTATCGGTCCCGACGGACGGATCACCGGAGACCTGCGATGGACCGACGCCGAGCTCGATGGCAACCTCGAAGCGATCGACGGAGGATCACAGGAGATCGAACCCGTCCTGGGTCTTTCGAGTGAGGACCTGAGCGAGCGGATCCGGGCCGAGGTCCGCAGCGCAACCGCCGAGGCCCGGAGCACGGTGACTCCCAGGAGCCCCCGCTCCCCGTTCCGCGGGATCGTCCGCGGACTGGGCGGGCTCTTCCAGACCGCCGTCACCTTCGCGATCCTGCTGGCGATCGGCCTCGGGGTCCTCCACTTCTTCCCCCGCGAACTCGACGTGGTCTCGCGCACCGCCGCGCAGGCCCCCGGCCGATCCTTCCTGGTCGGGCTGGCCGGATCCGTGCTGGCCCTTCCGGTCTGGGTGAGTGGGATGGTGCTGCTCGCCGTGACGGTGATCGGCCTCCCCCTGCTCCTCCTCTGGATCCCCGCCCTGCCCATCGTGGTCGTCGGACTCATGATCCTCGGGTTCGTCGCCATGAGCCGGAATGTCGGGCGCTGGGTCTCACACCGAAATGTGCAGGGCCTCGAGGGGATGGACACCTCCCGCCCGGCCATGCAGATCGGGGCCGGCCTGCTGATCCTGCTCGGCGCCTTCGCCATCGCCAGCGTGCTGCAGATCGGGGGCGTGATCTTCACCCCCTTCGTGATCCTCCTCAAGATTGCAGGATACCTGGCCACTCTCGTGGTCGGGTGCATCGGCTTCGGGGCGGTACTCCTGTCGCGTGCTGGCCGAGATCCCGGGTATGGACGTGGAGACTGGGACCCGGACCCCTGGGCTCCGTCCCCCGATCCGTTTGCCCCGGATCCCCATGCACCGGGAAAGCCGTCATCCGGTCCTGCGCACTCCGCAGAGCCTGCGCACTCCGCAGAGCCCGCTCACTCCGCAGAGCCCGGCCGCTCCGAGGAGCCGACGACCCACCAGGACCCTCCGGCAACCCCCGGCGACGAGGGCGAAGGAGTCGACCGATGATCCGCTGCACGGTCCTCGCGTTGACCGCGATTCCTATCGTCCTGGGGGCTTCGGCGGAGCTCGCGGGGCAGGACCGCACCTCGACACAATTCGAGCGCAGGGCCTCGGGCGAGTCGTCCGTCGACGTGAACGTTCGCTTCGGCGCCGGAGACTTCACGCTCGGCCCGACGCTCTCGGGGAACCACCTCTATCGGGCCACGCTCGAGTATCTCGAGGAGCACTGGGAACCGATTCACACCTATGGGAGCGGTCGCCTGGAGCTGGGACTCCAGAGCCGGGGCGGGGCGCCCCGCTCCCTTCGACAGGGAGGCGAGGCCTCGATGGAGCTCAGGCTGGGCCCGTCGGTTCCCGTGGACCTGTCCCTCGAGATGGGAGCCGTCCGCGCCTCGATGGATCTCGGTGGGATGGCCCTCCGATCCTTCGAGCTAGCGACCGGCGCATCCGAAACCCGCGTCGAGGTCTCGCGTGAGAATCCGGTCGAGATGTCCGAACTGAGCCTCAAGATCGGGGCGGCCTCCTTCCGGGCCGAAGGCCTGGGAAGGCTGAATCCCGCCCGGATCTCGGTCGAGGGGGGCGTGGGTGAGGTCCGCCTCGGACTCGAGGGACTGAGCCGGGACGAGACCGAAATCGCGGCATCGATGGGGCTCGGCGCCCTCGAGATCACGGTCCCCGATGGCGTGGGCATCCGGCTCACCCGCTCCGGGCTCCTCTCGACGCTGAACGCCCCCTTCCTCGAACGTCGGGGAAGCGCCCATTATTCAGACGACTGGGACACCAGCGATCGACGTGTACGCATCTCGGTCGAAAGCGCGCTCGGCAGCGTTCGCATCATCCGCGGCGACGGCTGAACCGCGCCTCACTTTCTCTCGGGAGAACCTCATGATTCGCAGCTTGTTTCTCGTTTTCGCCGTCGGACTCGCCGCCATCATCGGCGTCGGCGTCGTCCTCTCGATCCTGAGTGTGGCCTTTTCGATCACGATCGGGCTCACCGGATTTCTTCTCACCAAGATCGCGCCGGTTCTTCTGATCGGATGGGCCGTCCTCTGGTTTCTCGACCGACGCAAACAGCGGCGGGGAGAGTTGAGCGCCGCCGATCGGGCCTGGCTCGAGGACGGTCGCTGAGCGGAACGACGAGGAAGGCAGGCGCCTCCTCTCAGGTACGTCGGACCCGGATCGGGGTACCGACCGTCGCTCCGAGCAGATCCTCGGCGGACCCGTCGCGTGCCGCCACTTCGAGACACCCGTCCGAGTTTCCGAGCGCCACCGGACGCATCGGGGGGACATCGGAGTAGCTGCTCCCGAGGGGGATTCGGGTCCCATCCAGATCGACCTCCGCCTCGGTGGGCACCGCGCTCCAGGGAAGGTTCGTGATCAGGTTCCCGAACCGGTCGGTGCTCACGACCTCGCCACGCAACAGGTCGGGCGAGATCTCGGGTTCCGAGGTTGCCAGCAGGACCGGATCGGTGACCTCCGGTCCGAACCGGGCGGCGTGGACACCGCGAGCCAGATAGGCAGCCGCCGGGGCGAAGATATCCCGCCCATGGAAGGTCCGGCTCGGCTCCACCCGCTGCAGATCGCGGTTGGTGCACTCGAAGGCGCTCCAGCGTTCGGCGCTCGAGAGGATCGCGGTCAGGATCCCGTTGTCCGGGGAGACGAGGAGCCGTCGGTCGGCCTCGACCACCAGTGGGCGGCGATCCGATCCGACGCCCGGGTCGACGACCGCGAGGTGTACGGTTCCGACGGGCCAGAGCTTCCAGTATCGCCCCAGTGCGCGGCTACCGGCCGCCACGTCCCCACGGGGAAGATCGTGCGCGATGTCATCGATCCCCACTCCCGGGTACAACTCCTGGATCACCCCCTTCACGGCACCGATGAACCCGTCGCGGGTTCCGAAATCGGTCAGGAGGGTGATGTTCGGCATCGTCAGGCTCGAACCGGCTGCGGACGCCAGGCCGTCTGTTCCTCGAGGCCGTCCAGCAGCGCGCCCCCACCCGGAATGTCCCGCATCGTCTGCTCTCCCAGCTCTTCGGGCATCAGTCCATGGTCCCTCAGAATCGCGAGCGTCTCCGGAAAATCCCGCACGATCACCTGGAGTGGCCAGGTCGCGAGCTCCTCGCGGCTCGGGCGGGGGTGGAAGGGCATCTTCACGCGGGGACCTTCGCCCCGTCGGCCCGCAGCGCGGTGAACACCTTCTGCGCCATCTCCCTCAACGCCTGCCCTGCAGGTGAGTCCGGAGCGGACGTCACGGTCGGACGTCCGGCGTCACCCGCCTTCCGCACCGCTGGATCCAGGGGGATCCGACCGAGGAAGTCGAGTCCCATCTCGCGGGCGAGGCGTTCCGCACCCCCGCTCCCGAAGATATCGACCTCGACGCCACACTCCCCACAGATGTAGCCCGACATGTTCTCGACCACACCCATCACGGGCGTGTTGACCTTCTCGAACATCTTCACCCCCCGCCGGACGTCGCCCGTGGCCACCGCCTGCGAGGTGCTCACCATGATCGCGCCGTCCAGATCGATCGTCTGCACGAGGGAGAGCTGCGCGTCTCCGGTCCCGGGCGGCATGTCGACCACCATCAGGTCGAGCGGGCCCCAGTCCACCTGCTCCAGGAACTGTTTCAGGATCCCTGAAATCAGGGGGCCCCTCATGATGGCCGGCTGTTCGTCCTCGAGAAGGAATCCCAGGCTCATGAGCCGGACTCCGTGCGCTTCGAGGGGCTCGATCATCTCCTTGCCCTTCCCCCCCGTGACCCGGGGTCGCCGAGTTTCTCCAAACATGCGGGGAATGTTCGGGCCATAGATATCGGCGTCGAGCAGTCCCACACGCAGACCTTCTGCGGCAAGCGCAGCGGCGAGATTCGTGGCCACCATCGACTTCCCGACTCCGCCCTTCCCGGAGCTCACCGCCACCACGTGATCCACCTCGGTGAGGAGTCCGGGGCGGGGCGTCGGGGCGGGCACCGAACCGGGCTTCAGGCCACCGCCGGAACCCGGTGTCGCTCCCCCGGAGCCACCGGCCTGGGGAAGCTGGACATTGACCTTCACCTCGGTCACGCCCTCCACCCCCTCGGCCGCAGATCGAGCGTGCTTGATCAACGCCCCGGGATCCTCGGTCTTCAGTAGGAAGGAAAAGCGAACTCGTCCCCCCTCCTCGACATCGAGCTTCTGGACATGGCCACTGGCGACGACGTCATCACCGGTGTGCGGATGAACGACGGACGAGAGCGCATCCATGACGGCGCGCTTGAGAGCCTCTGAACTCATCGATATCACTGATCCTGAGAGGCGCTGGCCCCTCGGCTGTGCGTAGAATGAAGACGGAACCGAAAAGCGGCCCGCCCCTCGGGAGACGAGCCGCCGGGTTCCTCCGAACGTCCCGGCTCAGATTGCCAGAACTTCCGTGACCTCCGGAAGCGTGTTCTGAATCCGTTTCTCGATCCCCTCCTTAAGGGTCAGCATCGAGATCGGGCAGGATTCGCACGCTCCCATCAGACGGAGATGAACGATCCCCTCGGATTCGTCGAACCCGAGGAACTCGACGTCGCCGCCGTCGGCGTGCAGCGCGGGACGGATCTGCTCCAGCACATCCTGGATCTGCTCTTCCTTGGTCATGGATGCGGCCCATGGGAGGTCGAAGGGAGGGGCGACGGCTGTGTCGCCACCTCTTCCAAGCTGCGGGAATCCGGGGGGCCGGTCAATGCTCGAGGAGGACCCGATCCGATTCCGGATCAGCCTCCGAAGGCACGCGACGCTGCCAGCCCCTGTGAAAAATCCGCGGCCAGGTCTTCAAACCCCTCGAGCCCCACGGAGATCCGGACGAACCCCGGCTCGATTCCCTGCCTGACTCGCTGGTCGGGAGACATCGCCCGGTGCGAGGTCCACGCCGGCAGCGACACCAAGGTTTCGACGCCCCCGAGACTCGGGGCGACCGCAGCCAGCTCGAGCGCCCGGCAGAACTCGACCGCTCCCTTCTCCCCCGACGACAGGATCACTCCGAGCATGCCCCCGCCGCCCACGAACAACTCTTCGGCGAGCGCCCGGTCCGGATGGTCCGCGTGCCGCGGGTAGAGGACCGCGTCGACACCCGGCTGGTCGTCGAACCATTCGGCGAGCGCCGCCGCGGTCTCGTTGTGACGTGCCATGCGGACCGGCAGGGTCCGCAGTCCACGGTCCAGGAGCCAGGCCATGTGAGGATCCGGGGCCGGTCCATAGAGTCGATGGAGCCCCCTCACCTCGTCGATCAGCGCACCCGGCCCGCTCACCACTCCGGCGATCAGGTCCGAATGTCCACCCAGGTACTTCGTGGCGGAATGAATCACCACGTCGACCCCGTAATCCAGTGGACGAAAATTGATCGGGGTGGCGAAGGTCGCATCCATGATCAGGGGGATGCCCCGCTCGAACGCCAGTCGGCTCGTCGGGCGTGGGTCGAAGATCCGAAGCGTCGGATTCGTGGGGACCTCGAGATAGATTCCACGAGTCTCCCGTCGAATCGCCCTGCGCCATCCACGCGGATGTTCGGCGTCCACGAAGGTGACCTCCACCCCCCGTCGGGGCAGTTCCCGCTCCATGAAGGTGCGGGTCGCCCCGTACAGCCGATCCGAGGCGACCAGGTGGTCTCCGCTGCGCACGAGCGCGAGGAGGGTGAGGGAGATCGCCGCCATCCCACTCGCCAGAAGCAGGCCGTCCTCGGCCCCTTCCAGAGCGGCCACCTTTCGTCCGACCAGAAGCTGATTGGGGTTGTTCCCGTAGCGGGTGTACCGGAGTTCGTCGCGGTCCTCGGGGTCCCCACCGTGGAAGGTCGCCGACTGAACGATCGGCGGTACGACCGGAATCCCCTCCCCTCGATCGGCTTCGGCCGCGTGGATCGCGAGGGTGTCCGGAGCGTGCCGGGGTCGATCACCCTTCGCTCGCTCGTTGGGTTCGGCAGACGGATCCGGGCGATCTGGGAAGAGCTTCATGAGGTATGGTCTCGTCCATTCGGTTCGGGAGAATCCTGCGAGCCCGAGGAGTCCTCCGGTCTCGCGGCCAGCAGACCGGAAAGCTCGCTCAACGCATAAATATCGCCGCGGAAGGGATGACGAAAGAGACTCCGGGATGCCACGAGACGTTCGAGGTCCGCGCTTCGCAGTCCTCTGCCGCGGAGCCATCCTTCGAGCCGTGGGCCGGGAACCTGCCCCGCTTCCTCGACCGCGGTCCAGAGCGACCCCACCGGCTCGGACACCGGTCCCATCAGCTCCGCACCGCCGGAATCGGCCTCGACCACGGCATACAGCGCATGTCGCTCCAGCACCGCCTCGATCGGCTCACGGTGAAAGCTTTGCAGCCCCCGGAAGTAGACGTACACATCGGACCGGACCGATCCGCCGTCCCGCAGCCCGAGGAGGAGCTTGGCCACCACCTCGTCGGCGCAGGAGTAGTCGAGTACGGCCACCGACGAGAAGTCCACCATCGAGATCGCGGGCCCCGGAATCTCCTCGATCTGCGATTCGATCGCCATCCGCACGGCCCGACCGGTCGGACGGGTGATCAGGTGCGAATAGAGGCTCGCGACGGTGGTCGAGAGAAGGGCCCGGACATCGACCGCGAACGCATCGAGTTGGAAGTCCCCGGAGTCGCTCACTTTCCCCCCTCCGGATCCGCTTCGGGAAGCAGGATGGTGATCCATGCCCCGGGAAAGTCCGCCAGTCCATCCTCGAGTGGAGGAAACTCCTCCCACTCCGAGGTGTCGGCGATCCGCGCGGAGCCACTTCGGACCGCGATCACCCCCCCCCAGCGGCGCACCTGCTTTCGGATCTGCTGAATCCCCTGCCCCCGTCCCTGATCCGGGAAGCGCGTGAGGCCATGGATGAAGGCCGCCTCAAGCGCGGTGGAGTCACTCCATCGCGCTCCGAAGCGCCCCGCGTGCTCGGATTCGAGCGATCCTCTGAATCCACGGCCCAGATCACCGACCGCGATCACGAGGACCTGTCTCCCGAGCCGACGAGACCACTGGTACGTCTGCGCCGCCACCCACCCAGGAGCCCCGGCATGCTCCAGGATGTTCTGACAGACTTCCGAAAGGATCACCGAAAACTGAACGACCGCCGAGGGCGGATAGTGCAGAGTCCGCGAGAGAATCGAGCCGGCGCGCTCCTGCACATGCTCCACGAGGGCGTGCACATCCTGATTCTCGGCGATCGGAGTGATCTCCAGGAGGACATCGGAACTCCGGCCTCGCGCCCTTTCCGGGGGGGCGTCGACCTCGAAGATCCCCGAGGCCGCCTGGTAGAATCCCATGCGCGCCAGGTATCCCGACACCTCCGACGCGGGGTCCATCTGGAGTCGGACGCGTTCGGCCCCTCGACTCTGAAGGAAGCGTCCGACGCCGAGCAGACCGATCATCCCGGCCGGATCGACGAATCGAGTATGCCGCCCGTCGAGGAGGAGCTTGTCCGGCTCCACCGTGACGGCCTTGGCCATCAGCTCCTCGATTCCCCGATAGTCCAGGGAGGAGGGCACTTCCAGAACCTTCATCGATCCGCTCCCGGGTGCACACGACCCTGCAGGTGATGGTGAAGTCCGGCGGCTCCCCGGTGTCCGACGTTGAGCGCGGCCATCCGGTTCGCCCGGTGGATCGCCCGGTCCAGGCCGTCACCGGCAAGGAGCCGAGCAAAGGTGGTCGCACCCCATACGTCTCCACAACCCGTGGGGTCGTCCGGACCCTCGTGCGGCCGCCCCTGGACCCGTCCCGGCATGGCCTGACCGATGGGCGCCAGCCCGGTCCAGCGGCCCGGCCACGCCAGCGGATCACGGGGAAGCTCCGAATCGCGCACATAGGCCGCTCCCCGATCCCCCAGCGTCACCACGATCAGGCCCAGGTCCCGTCCCACGGCACGCGCCGCCAGCGCCATCGGGTCGCCTCCGCCGGCCGCCAGGAGCTCGAACTCCGATTCGTTCATCTGCACGGCGTGGAAGCTGCGCAGCCACTCTCCGACCTGCGCCAGCGGCTGAGGGACGCGGAGGCCCTCTTCGCCGACCCCCAGGAAGAGCGAATGCAGATCGGCCCAGATCGGGCCGTCGAACCCCTCGTGGAGCCCCCGCGCGGCCTCGAGGTCCATCTCGAAGCCCGAGATGAAGTTGACGTAGAGCGCCTCGCACCCCCGAACCGCCTCGAGCAGCTCTCCTGCGGTCCACGGCGGAACGCCTCCCGACAGGTGTTCGGTACGGCGTCCCCCCTCGGCATAGTTGAGCTCCACCCGATTGTTCGGGGCGTCCACCGGTCGGATCCCCGTTCGGGGGTCCACTCCGGGGATCGTGCGCAGATAGTCCCGCGCTCGCTCGATCAGGTCCCGGCCGACCTTCACAATGGGCCGGACCTCCCAGCCCTCGGGCACTGCAGCAGAGAGGGCCTCGAGCGAATACCCGATCCCTCCCCACTCCTCGACGGAATCCTGCCCGATGTCCCGACGGTGGATCGTGTCCCAGACCAGGGTGCCGACCACTCCGAGCGTGCGGCGCCCCGTCGCGGCGCCCTCGGCCTCGGCCTCGGCCTCGGGGTCAATCACCGAGCGAAAGGACGGCCAGGAAGGCCTCCTGGGGGATCTCGACGGAGCCCACCTGCTTCATCCGCTTTTTCCCCTCCTTCTGCTTCTCGAGCAGCTTGCGCTTCCTCGTGATGTCTCCCCCGTAGCACTTCGCGGTCACGTTCTTGCGCACGGCCTTCACATTCTCGCGGGCGACGATCCGATTCCCGATCGCCGCCTGCAGCGCGACATCGAACTGCTGCCGGGGAATCAGCTCCCGAAGGCGCTTGACCAGCTCCCGGCCGTGGCTCTCGGCCTTGTCCTCGTGGATGATCACCGAGAAGGCGTCGACGGGGTCGCCGTTGACCAGGATGTCGAGTCGGACCAGGCGATCCGCCCGGTACTCCTTGAACTCGTAGTCGAAGGCCGCGTAGCCCCGGGTGCCGCTCTTCAGCTTGTCGTAGAAGTCGAGGACGATCTCGGCGAGGGGGAGCTCGAACTGGATCTCGACCCTCTGCGGATCCAGGTACTGCATCCCGTTGAAGACCCCGCGCCGCTCGTGCGCCAGCTTCTGGACATTCCCGATGTACTCCGAGGGGCACATGATCCGGGCGTCGACGAAGGGCTCACTGACCGACACGATCCGCCCGGGGTCGGGGAGCTTCGTGGGGGTCTCGACCGTCAGGGTGGAGCCGTCGGTCAGCTTCACATCGTATTTCACATTGGGAACGGTGGTGATCAGATCCACCCCGAACTCCCGGTCCAGGCGCTCCTGCACGATCTCCATGTGCAGCAGCCCGAGAAATCCACAGCGGAAGCCGAAGCCCAGCGCGGCCGAGGTCTCCGGTTCGTACTGCAGGGCAGCGTCGTTCAGCTTGAGTCGATCCAGCGCCTCGCGCAGGTCCTCGTACTCGTCGGAATTGGTCGGATACAGCCCCGCGAACACCATGGGGCGGACTTCCTGGTAGCCGGGCAGGAGGTCGGTCGCCCGGTTCTCGTGATCGAGGATCGTGTCTCCGACCCGGGTGTGCGAGACCTCCTTGACGGCCGCGAGCAGGTACCCCACCTCGCCCGGTCCGAGCTCGGCCTGCGGGAAGCGCTTCAGGCGCTGGTAGCCGACCTCGGCGACCTCGTAGGTCTCCGGACGGGCGCCGAACGCAATCGTCATTCCCGGCCGAAGGGTGCCGTCGACCACGCGAATCGAGGGCACCGCGCCCTGGTACTTGTCGTAGTACGAATCGAAGATCAGGGCCCGGAGGGGGGCGTCCGGGTCCCCCGTTGGAGCAGGCACCCGTTCGACGACCGCCTCGAGGATCGGGCCGATCCCGATTCCATCCTTGGCGCTCGCCATCAGGATCGACTCCGGCTCGACCCCCAGCAGGTCCACCAGCTCCTCCAGGCGCTTCTCCGGCTCCGCCCCGGGCAGATCGATCTTGTTCAGGACCGGGATGATCTCGAGCCCCGCGTCCATCGCGAGAAAGAGATTCGAGAGGGTCTGTGCCTGCACGCCCTGGCTGGCGTCGACGATCAGCAGAGCCCCCTCGCACGCCATCAGCGACCGCGACACCTCGTAGGTGAAGTCCACGTGCCCCGGAGTGTCGATCAGGTTCAGCTGGTACTCTTCGCCCGACTCCGCCGTGTACTCCATGCGGACCGCGTGCAGCTTGATCGTGATTCCACGCTCGCGCTCCAGCTCGTTGGAGTCCAGGACCTGTTCCCGCATGGCCCGGGAGTCCAGGGCACCCGTGGCCTCGAGGAGTCGGTCCGCGAGGGTCGACTTTCCATGGTCGATATGGGCTACGATGCAGAAGTTGCGTATGTGGTCGGTGCGCACGGGATCCGGGGGAAAGGCGGCGAAAGGACTCGACGGGTCGCCGGCCGCCCCCGGGCTCCCCCGGGGGCTTCGACGAACAGGAAACATAACCGGAGGCGGGATCGAGGATCAATCAGCGCCCATCGACCGGCCGAGGTGGGAGGCTCCCCCCGGTCTGGCCCCTTACCGCCCGAGACGCTAGCCTTCGCAGGGGTGTCCGAACACTCACGCCTGGAGTTTTCATGCGAAGCCCGCGCGACACAGACCATCGATTCAAGACCTCGGCCATCGGCGCCGTCCTCCTGCTCCTCCTGCTGATCGCGCCTCCGGTCGCGGGATTCGGGGAATCGGAGCTTCGGGCGCAATCGCTCGAGGGTCAGATCCGATCGCTGGTCGGCGCCAATGCGGAAGGGTATCTCCGTCCTCTCTCCGACGGCCTGAATTTCGCACTCACGGGCGGGATCTTCGATTCGCCGAGTGCCCGAAGCGCCCTCTCGTTCGACCTCAGTATCCGGGTTCTCGGGGCGATCCCCGACGCCTCGGCGCGGGAGTTCCTGGTCGCGCTCCCCGACACGGTCCGCTGGCAATCCCCACAGGGAACCGAGCGACTCTACACCGACCCCTACCAGTCGGCCGACCCCGACGGCTCCCTGCGCACACCGTCCGCCCTGGGAGAGGGGCCCGGACTGGTCCTGGAGCCCCGGGGGGCCTTCCGCGACGACCTGATCGCGGCGGGCGAGAACCCCGATGACTACCGGATCTCGTTCCCCGAAGGACTCGATCTGCGGGCGGTTCCCACGGCGATCCTCGGCCTCTCGGTGGGGGTGGGGCTCGGAACCGAGATCTCACTCCGGTACCTCCCGACGGTCCAGGTCAACTCCGAAGTGGGCAAGGTGGGAGCCCGCGGCTGGGGGATCCAGCACACGGTCAGCCAGTGGTTCTCCTCCCCGCTCGACATCTCGGTCGGGGTCGGTCGCCAGGAGTTCGAGATCGGCTCCCTGGTGGAAGCCACCGCATCCGAGGGTTGGCTTCTGATGGGGAGGGGCATCGGACCGCTCACACTCTTCGGCACCGCGGGCCTTCGCCGGTCGGCGGTCGACGTCGAATACGAGGTTCGGAACCCGGAAGACCTCCCCAGCCTCCCCTCCGACGGGACCATGGTGCGCTTCCGATCGGATCTCGATACCACGACCGCACTCGGGGCCGGCTTCCGCCTTCAGCTCCTATTCATGAATCTTTCGGGCGTGTACACCGCCGGAGATTTCGACACCTTCGCGGTCAAAGTGGGCTTCGGCATGCCCTGACCCGCCGAGACCATGCCTTCTTCTTCCACCCCCGCACCCCCCGACTCCCTCCGTCGCGCCGACCTCCTGAGCCCGGCCGACCTGTCGCAGATGGGCGGGCTCGAAGTGATTTCGAAGCGCGTGGTCGACGGCTTTCTCCTGGGTGTCCACCGGTCGCCACGACGGGGTCTCTCCGCCGAATTCGCCGAACTGCGGGCCTACCGACCGGGCGATGACCTCCGGCACGTCGACTGGCGCATGGTCGGGCGCTCCGATCGATTCTTCGTCAAGCAGTTCGAAGAGGACACGCATCTGGGCGCCTACATCCTCCTCGATGTGAGCGGGTCGATGGCCTGGAGCTCCGACCCCGAGACCCTTCCCACCAAGCTCTGGTACGGCAAGCTCATGGCGGCCGCGCTGGGCCTTCTCCTCTTTCGCCAGGGAGATCGCGTCGGGCTGGGCCCCTTCGATCACGAGACCCGCGAGTGGCTTCCCGCCCGTGGGGGAGGCCGTCATCAAGCCGAATTCCTTCGCCGCGTCTCCTCTCTCGAGGCGCGGGGGGAATCCCGAGCCGAGGGCGTCCTGCGCGAGTCGGCGCTTCGCCTGCGTCGCCCCGGCATGGTGATTCTCATCTCCGATCTCCTGATGGACGCCCCGGAAACCGCCACCGCCCTCCGATACCTCGCGCACCGGGGGCATCAGGTCGTGGTCCTGCACCTTCTCGACCCCGGCGAGCGGGAGCTCGCGGGGACCGGGACCCTTCGCTACCGCGACCCCGAAACCGGCGACGAGCTCCAGGTACCCGTGGGCGAGGTGCGGGCCGCCTATCGCGAAGCCGTGGACGAGGCTCTGCTGGAGTGGAGGCGGGCCCTGGTCCCCGCCGGGGTCGACTACCTGATCGCCGACACTTCGCGCCCCTTCGGACCGGCGCTCCGCGACCTGCTTCGTTCCCGGGCCCGGCGCTGACGAGATGGCCTTCCTGGCCCCCCTCCTCCTGCTCGCCGCCCTCGCACTCGCGGTGCCCCTCCTGGTCCACCTGCTGCGCCGCGAGGATCCCCGTACGCGGAGCTTTCCCGCGCTCCGCTACCTGGCCCGGACCGTCGAGGCCCGCAGTCGAACCCTCAGAATCCAGCAACTGCTCCTCCTGGTCCTTCGCCTGGCCGCGGTGGCTCTCTTGGTTCTCGCCGCCGCCCGGCTCGTTCTTCCGCTGGGTAGTGGAGAGCATCCACCGGCTTCCCTCGTGATCGTGATCGACAACGGGGTGCACAGCGGCGCGATCATCGACGGGGAACGGGTGCTCGATCACCTGGTGCGCCGAGGCACCGAAGCGCTCCAGGCCCTGGGTCCCCTCGATCGGGTGTGGGTGGTCGCCGGGGGAGAACCCGGGAGGGCCTCCACCCCCCTGGATGCGGATCGGGCGACCGAGGCCCTGCAGGCCCTTTCCTCCACCGGAGCGCTCCCGGAGCTCCCGGCTCTCGTCGAGCGCGCCTCGGCACTGCTGGATGCGGCGGGACCGGGACCCACCCAGATCCTCGTCCTGTCGTCCCTGTCGTCCGGAACCTTCCCCCGAAGCGATCCCTCCGCGCAGGGCCGGGACAGCCCGGACCCCTCCCGGGAGGGCTCGTCGACCCACCCGATCCTGCTCCAGGGCCCCGGCCTGACCCTGCCCCCGAACCGGGGGATCGCATCGATCCGCCTGGGAGGCGGCCTTCCCCCGCGCGCCGGAGACGAGTCCACCGTGGATGTGACCGTCGCGGGAGACGACGTCTCGGAGATCCCCGTCCGCCTCCTGCTCGACGGGGAGCTCGTCGCGGCCGGGCGAACCGACGGGACGGGGCTCGCCTCCCTGCCCTTTCCAGCCCGAGCCGAGTCCTGGGTCCGCGGGGTGGTCGAGATCGACCCCGACCCCCTTCGGGCGGACGATCGCCGGGAGTTCGTGGCCGCCATCCGTCCCCCCCCGGTGGTGAGCACGCCCGCCGAGCCGCACCCGTTCCTCGACGAGGCCCTCCAGACCCTCGAGGGCGCCGGTCGAATCCGCCTTCTCCCCATCGCCTCTCCCGACGCCGAGGTCCTCCTCCTACCGGGCTCGGTGCTGGCCTTCGGGGCCTTCCCGGAGCCGACGTCCCCCGGGGTCACCCGGGTTGTCACCCCCCCCGACGATCCGGCGCTCCTTCCGGCGTTCAACCGGATCCTCGAAGGGTGGGCCGTCCCCTGGCGGCTGGAGCTGGATCGTCCGGAGGCTCGCTCCACCCTGATCGGGGCGGCCGGATATCCCCCGAGCCTCGAGGGCATCGAGGTCTCGCTCCGCTATCGACTGGTGCCCCTCGGTGGCGCGTCGGGAGTCGAGATCCTTCGCGAGAACGGGAGCCCCTGGCTGGTGCGCACCCGGATCACGGAACCGACGGGTGGCCCCCTCATCCTCCTGGCGAGCTCGCTTCACCCCGATCAGTCCGAGCTCCCCCTGAGCGCTGCGATGATCCCCTTCCTCGATCGCATTCTCACGCCGGGTGGACGCGACGATCCCGGGGGGCCGACGACCGGTCACCCCGCGGGCACCCCCTTCCCTCTTCCCGAGGGCTCGGCCACGGTCCTGCGACCCGACGGCACCCAGTACCCCATCGACGGCCTGGGGCGCCTCGTCGATACCGGACAGCCCGGGCTCTACGAGATCCGCGACGCCACCGGTGAGCCGATCCGTCCGGTCGCGGTCCAGATCCCCGAGGCGGCCGTCCGCGGCTCCGACGGGCTGTCCCTCGTCGACGCCGCCGCTCGACTCGGCTCGGCCGTCGAGCCGGCCTCCTCGGACGCCCGGTGGACCCGCGCCCTCCTGCCCGACCGCCGGGGACGCGAAGTTGCCCTCCCCCTCGTCATCGCGGCGCTCCTGCTCCTCCTCCTGGAGGGATGGGTCGCCGCCCGTTCCTCCGGGGGGAGGTCGGAAGCGAAGTCCGGGGAGCTCGCCCCCCCTCGTCCAGCGCGGTGACGCCGACTCCTCCCCTCGTCCTCGAATTCGCTAGATTCTCCTGCTCGAGACTTCACCGATCCTTTTCAGTCCGCCCTCCGGTCCCGTCGTCGTGAGTCCAAAAAAACACACCGTCGTGGAGGCCTTCCTCTCCACTCCCACCGCCCGGGAGCTGACCCGAACCCCTCCGGCCCCCGCGTCGCGTACGGTCGTGACCGGGATGCACGGATCCTCGGGCGCGGCCCTCCTCGCGGCGCTGCACGATTCGCTTCCCGGCCGGCTCTGGGTCGCGATCGCCGACAGTCCCGAAGAGGCGGCCCGGCTCGAGGCCGACCTCGTCTCCCTCGTGGGGGAGGATCGGGCGCCCCTCTTCCCGCAGAGCGAGGTCCTCTTCTTCAACGCCGAGACCGACCCCCGCATCGGCGGGCTGCAGGTCGAGGCCGTGGAAGCCCTCTTCAGCGGAGCCGCCCGTCTCTTCGTGACGACTCCGCGGGCTCTCCAGGAACGGATCGCGCTGCCCGACCGTCTCGCCCGCCTCCGGCTCGAGCTCGAGACCGGCGAGGAGATCGGCTTCCAGCTCCTGGTCGAAGAACTCGAGACGATGGGCTACACCCGGGTCCCCCTGGTCGAGGAAGTCGGACAGTTCTCGGTGCGGGGCGGGCTCGTCGACGTCTTCTCGCTCGGTGCCTCGGACCCGGTACGGATCGAGTTTTGGGGCGATGAGATCACCTCGATCCGCCACTTCGACGTCTCGGACCAGCGCTCCTCCGGCGAGAAGGAGCGCGTGCACCTGCTCCCCCCCTCCTTCCGTGCGGGATCCGGAGCCGAGGCCGGTGCGAACCGGGACCCCGGCGAGGCCGCTCCTCCTTCCGACGTCCGAAGCCTCCTCGAAGTCCTCCCCGAAGAGGCGATCCTCGTGCGGGTCGGAGGGGCCGAATGGACCGAAGAGTTTCGGAAGCACTGGAAGCAGGCGGAGCAGATCCGCCTCGACCGGGAGCAGGGCGGAGAGTCCCTCCCCCCCGTCGAGGCCATCCTCCTGCCCCCGGACGAGGGGATCCGGATCAGTGGCCGCCACCCCCTCCTGGAGCTCCACCGGGACGGCGCGGGGGACCTCTCGCTCGACGCCGGAGCCCCACCCGTCATCGATCGGAAGATGGACCGCCTCACCGACTTCCTGCGCTCCGAGGCCGACCGGGGCGCGACCACCGTGATCCTCTGCGACAACAGCGGGCAGGTCGAGCGGCTCGAAGAGATCCTCGCGGAGGCGGGGCGCCGGATTCAGGGGGTGCAGGTGGGGGTCGGGACGGTCGAGGGCGGATTCCGGCTCCCCGAGGCCTCGCCCCCCCTGAACGTCCTCACCGACCACGAGATCTTCCGGAGGTCCCGACGGGTCCGCTCCGGACGACGCTTCCGGGGCGCGGTCGCCCTCGAGAGCCTGGCCCAGCTCAGTTCGGGCGACTACGTGGTCCACCTCGACCACGGGATCGGGCAGTTTCGCGGGCTGGAGAAGATCGAGATCGCGGGGGAATCGCTCGAGGTCCTCGCGATCGAGTATTCGGGGGGAGAGGTCCTGCGGGTGCCGGTCTATCGGCTGGACCTGGTGGAGCGATGGGTCGGCGAGACCGATGACGCCGAGCCCCCTTCGGTCCATCGGATCGGAGGCAAGCGCTGGAAGACGCTCCGTCGCAAGACCGAAGAGGCGATCGAGCGGATGACCCAGGAGCTGCTCGAGCTCTATGCCGAGCGAGAGCTGCTCGAGGGGTTCGCCTTCTCCGAGGACACGAAGTGGCAGCGCGAGATGGAGGCCTCGTTCCTCTATGAAGATACGCCGGACCAGGCACGTGCCACTCGCGAGGTGAAGAAGGACATGGAGTCGCCGCGCCCGATGGACCGACTGGTCTGCGGTGACGTGGGGTTCGGAAAGACCGAGGTCGCGATCCGCGCCGCCTTCAAGGCGGTCCAGGACGGTCGGCAGGTGGCGATCCTGGCCCCCACCACGATCCTCGTGGAGCAGCACCTGCGTACCTTCGAGGAGCGGCTGGCCGACTTTCCGGTCCGGGTGGCGGCCCTCTCGCGCTTCCGTTCCCGAGGGGAGCAGGACGAGATCCTGGTCGGCCTCCAGACCGGCGAGATCGACATCGTGGTCGGGACCCACCGGCTCCTCTCGAAGGATGTCGCGTTCCGGTCGCTGGGCCTGCTCATCATCGACGAGGAACAGCGATTCGGCGTGAAGCACAAGGAGCGTCTCAAGAAGCTGCGGGCCTCGGTCGATGTCCTGACCCTGACCGCGACGCCGATCCCGCGCACCCTGCAGCTCTCGCTCTCCGGAGTGCGGAACCTCTCGCTGATCCGGACGCCGCCCCGCGATCGGCTGGCGGTCCAGACGCAGGCGATCCCCTGGAGCGACGCCCTCCTGGCCGAGATCATGGGTCGCGAGCTCGATCGCGGCGGACAGGTATTCTTCCTGCACAACCGGGTGGAGACGATCTACTCGATCGCCGAGCGGGTCGGCAGACTCGCGCCCGAGGCCCGGGTCGAGGTCGCACACGGGCAGATGGGTGCCGGTGAGCTCGATCCGGTGATGAAGGGCTTCATCGAGGGAGAAATCGACATCCTGGTGTGCTCCTCGATCGTCGAAAACGGGCTCGACGTCCCCAACGCCAACACCCTGATCGTCGACCGGGCCGACCGATTCGGGCTCGCACAGCTGTACCAGATCCGAGGCCGTGTGGGCCGCTCCGACCGCCGTGCCTACTGCTACCTGGTCATCCCGGAGGCCATGAGCGACGACGCGCGTCAGCGGATCCAGGTACTCGAACACTACACGCAGCTCGGAAGCGGATACCAGGTGGCGTTGCGCGATCTGGAGATCCGTGGGGCCGGAAATCTGCTCGGTGCGAATCAGTCGGGCTTCGCCCATGCGGTCGGTATGGACACCTACCTGAGACTCCTCGAAGACGCCGTGCGGAGGCTGCGGCTGGGTCGCGAGCACCAGGGAGAACGCTTCCCCGAACCCGAGGTCTCTCTTCCCGGATCCGCATACCTTCCTGACGGGTATGTTTCGGATTCGAGTCAGAAACTGCATCTTTATCGAAGGCTTTCGAAGTTCGAGGACCGTTCGGAGGCGGAAAACCTGCGCGAGGAACTCGTGGATCGCTACGGTCCGCTCCCCGAGGAAGTGGAGCGGCTCGTCGACGCGCGCCTGCTCCGGTTGCTGGGAGCGGAGCTGGGAATCGAACGGATCTTCGTCCGCGGACGCGAAGGCAGGATCAGCTTTCGCGCCGCGGCAGCGCCCCGGATGGCCCTCCTCGAGGGGCCCTTCCGGAGTCGACAGGTCGAGGTTTCGGTCCGACGGATGGTCCCGCTGTCTCTGGGACTTCGCCAGGCCGGAACGGAACCCCTGACCCGAACCCTGATCCGGGCTCTCGAAGAATGGTTGCAGGCCCGGGAGAAGGCGGCCTGATCGGCGTTGGACCGATCGGCCCCGGCTTTCATTCACCTTACGGAACGAGTTCACAGTCATGCGTCGCAAGAGCGCGCTTTTCCTTTCCCTGATTCTTCTTACCCTGATCGCCTGTGATCGCGACGCCGTTCGGGTCGACTCCGACTCGGTGGCCCGAGCCGGCGACATCCAGCTCGAGATCGAGGAGGCGGCCCAGCTGCTCGCCCCGGTCCAGGGACTCCCGAACGATGCGCCCGTCGTCGAGGCGCTCGCCGACTTCTGGGTCGACTACACCCTGCTCGCGCTCGCCGTGAACCGGGACGGAGAGATGGACCGGATCGACCTCTCCTCGATCCTGCGTCAGGAAGAGAACCAGGAGCTGGTCCTGCGCCTTCGCGAGGAGGTGATCGAGGTCGACGAGGAGATCACCGACGAGGAACTCGAGGACTTCTACGCCACCGAGCGCCCGGGAGAGCAGGTTCGTGCTCGCCACGTCCTTCTCCTCTTCCCGGAGCAGGCGAGCCCGGATCAGAGGGACTCGGTCCGCGCCCTGGCCGAGGAACTCCGTGATCGGGCCCGGGCCGGCGAGGATTTCGCACAACTGGCCGAGACCTACTCCGACGATCCAGGCAGTGCCGAGCGAGGTGGCGACCTGAACTGGTTCAGCCGGGGCACGATGGTCCCCCCCTTCGAGGAGGCGGCCTTCGCTCTCGAACCCGGCGAGGTGAGTGAGATCGTGGAGTCCCAGTACGGCCTTCACGTGATCAAGCTCGAAGACCGGGACTTCCCGTCGCTCGACGATATTCGCGAGCAGCTCCGCTTCGACCTGCAGATGGACCGGACCGCACAGGCGGAGTCGATCTTCGTGGCCGGCATCGAGGAGGCAGCGGCGGTCCGCATCGAGGACGGCGCCGTCGACGCGATCCGCGAGATCTCGGAGGACCCCTCCGCCGAGCTCTCGTCGCGTGAGGCCGGCCGGGCACTCTCCAGCTTCGAGGGCGGTGCCTACACGAAGGCGCAGTTCCGCGAGTTCGTGATGGGGCAGCCCCCGCAGTTCCGCGACCAGGTCCTGATGGCCGACGACGAGCAGCTGGACATGTTCCTGCGCAACCTCACCCGGAGCGAGCTCCTCGTCGGAGAGGCCCGCCGCAGGGGGATCACGGTCGATGAAGAGGAGATGACGGAGCTTCGACGTGAAATCCGGGCGCAGTATCGTGAGATCGCCGGATTCCTCGAAATCGACGCCATCACTCCGGCCGAGGGGGAGACCATGGACCACGCCGTGAAGAGGGAGCTTCTCGACCTTCTCGGCCGCATCGTGACCGGCGAGATCGACGTCTTTCCCCTCGAGTCCCTCGCGATTCCCCTCAGGACGCACTTCGGGGCCGCGATTTCGGAGTCCGGCGTCGAGCGCGTGGTCGAGCGGGTCGCGACCATTCGGGGTGAATCGCCCGACACCCAGGAGTTCGACATGGGCGAACTCCAGGATCTCCTCGACGACGCCGAAGTTCCCGAGGGTCCCGATGGAGAGAGCTGACGCTCACGCGCAGCACGCGGCCCCGGAACCGAGCCCCGGAACCCGGTTTACCACATCGGGAACCCCTGTTCGTGAACGTCGTTCCCCAAGCGATCGAGGTCCCATGCGGATCCGCCTGACATCCCTGTTGTTCGCCCTCACCATCGCGGCGGTCCTTTTTCCGGTCCCCGTCATGGCCCAGGATCTCCAAACCCCGGCCTTCGACACCTCCGAGCCCGGTGAGGAGATCGTGGATCGGGTGGCCGCGGTGGTCGGAGACTCCGTGGTACTCTACAGCGAGGTCCTGGAGCTGCTGCAGCAGCGCCGTGCGCAGTTCGAGGCACAGGGTCGAACCTTCCCCACCGATCCGTCCGAACTCCAGGCTCTCGAACGGGAGCTCCTCGACGAGATCGTCAACAACGAACTCCTGGTGCAGGCCGCCGCCCGAGACACCATGGTCGTCGTGACCGACGATCAGGTCGACCGTGCCTTCGACCAGCAGTGGCAGCAGCGTGTCAGCCAGCTCGGGGGTGAGTCGAACCTCCGCGAGGCGCTCGAGCAGCAGGGGCAGAGCCTGGCTGGATTCCGCTCGAACCTGCGCGACCAGATCCGGACCGGACTCCTCGTCGAGCAGTTCATGGGGCTTCGGCAGCGCGACTCGGGCGTCATCCCCGTCGACGAATCCGAGGTCGAGGCCTACTTCGAGCGGGAGCGGGCGGACTTCCCCCCGCGTCCGGCCACGGTCGTCTTCCGACAGGCGATCATCGAACCGCGCCCCTCCGAGGAGGCGATGGAAGAAGCTCGCGCCGAGGTCGAACGGATTCTCGAGATGATGCGCGGCGGCGAGGACTTCGCCAATCTGGCGCGGCAGTTCTCGGACGACCCCGGTTCCCGACAGGAGGGAGGCGACCTCGGCTGGTTCCGACGAGGGTCGGATCTGGCCAGGGAATTCGAGGATGCGGCCTTCCGGCTCCGCGAGGGCGAGGTCGTCGGCCCGGTGGAGACGACCTTCGGAGCCCACATCATCAAGGTCGAGCGGATTCGCGGACCCGAGCGGCGGATCCGCCACATCCTGATCGGCGCCGATGGAGATCAGGACGGCGCGCTCGCCCGGGCGGAAGAGATCCGGGACGCGGTCGAGGGTGGGACGCCCATGCGGGAGTTCACCCGGGAGTACGCCACCGAGCAGCTTCCCGATTCGCTCGAGTTGGGATTCGACCAGCTCCAGGAGTTTCCGAGCGGGTACGCGTCCGCTCTCCGCTCGGCCGAGCCCGGCTCGGTCGTCGGGCCGGTTCAGCTGCCTCTCAGCGAGGACGGGTCGCGGTTGGCCTACGTGGTGATCCAGGTCCTTCAAGTGAGACCGGAGGGGGAGTACACCCTCGATGACCTCAGGGGCCAGATCCGGGAGTTCCTGCGAGCCGAGAAGTTTCAGCAGAGGCTCATGGATCGGATCCGAGCCCGAACCTACGTGGAGATCCGGATCTGATCCGCTCGTCGTCGAAGTCCGGGTCGGCGGGCCCGGTCACGCTCGCCGTGACTCTGGGTGACCCCAGGGGGATCGGGCCGGAGATCACCGGCAGGGCGCTCGGCATCTTCCTCGAAGAGTACCCCGAGGCCTCGGTTCTTCTGCTCGGCGACGACCGCCATCTCGCCGAGGTGACCCAATCGCTTCCCGGTTCCCGGGTCCGGACCGAGGCGACCGGCACCCCGGGCCTCTCGAGCTCCGACCTCGACGCGGGAAGGGTCTCGGTCGAGGCGATTCGGCGGGGAGTGGCACACTGCCTCGAAGGCCGCGCGACGGCGCTCGTGACCGGCCCGGTCCACAAGCCTTCGCTGCGTGCGGCAGGCGTGGACACCCCCGGACAGACCGAGTACCTGCAGGCGCTGACCGAAGCTCCCTCGGTAGGCATGCTCATGGCGACCGAGACCTCTCGCGTCGAGGTCCCCCTGCGAATCCTGCTCGCGACGACCCACCTGCCTCTCAGAGATGTCGCCGAGGCGCTGACCGCCGAGCGCCTGAGCGAACAGGTCCAGCTCCTGGCCGACGGCCTTCGGCGCGGCTGGGGGATCGCCGAACCGCGTATCGCCCTGTGCGCCCTGAACCCCCATGCCTCCGATGGCGGTCTGTTCGGCGACGAGGAAGCGCGCATTCTCACCCCCGTGGTCGAGGCGCTCCGGGCCTCCGGACTCCGGCTCCAGGGCCCCGTCCCCGCCGACACCGTCTTTCAGAAGCTGCTCGACCGGGACGTTGATGGCGTGGTGGTCCCCTACCACGACGTCGGCATGGCCGTATTCAAGACGCTGGCCTTCGGCCAGGGCGTGAACGTCACCCTGGGGCTGCCCTTCCTGCGAACCTCCCCGGACCACGGGACCGCCTTCGACATCGCCGGAACGGGCACGGCGCGGGCGACCTCCACTCTCGAGGCCCTGCGCCTCGCCGCCCGCCTGGGACCGGGGCTCAACCGGGTACACGAGGGGATCACTGCCGGAAACATATGACGTCCCGCCTTTGACACACCCCCTCCCGGATCGGTAGATTTTTCCGGTTGCGGACGCTTCCTCCTCCTGCCGGCACATATCACGGCCCGTGATCAAACTCACCAAGGTGACCAGGGATTTCGCCCGACGGGGTCGGGCCCTCGACGACGTCTCATTCGAGCTTCGGAAGGCGGAGTTCGTGTTCCTCACCGGTCACTCCGGATCCGGAAAGTCCACCACCCTTCGGCTCCTTCATCTGGCCGACCGGCCTACGTCGGGCGAAGTCCGGATCTGCGGATTTTCGTCGGATCTCACCTCGGATCGCGAGATCTGGAAGCTCCGAAGGCGGGTCGGGATGGTCTTTCAGGATTTCCGGCTCCTCCCCGGACGCACCGCTCGCGAGAATGTGGAGTTCGCCCTGGAAGTCACGGGTGCGTCCCGCAGCGAGATCCTGCCACGCGCGAACCGCCTTCTGGCGCAGGTGGGTCTCTCGGCGAAGGGGGGAGCCCTCGCCGAGGAGCTCTCCGGAGGAGAACGTCAGCGGGTGGCGGTCGCCCGGGCCCTCGTGAACGAACCCCAGGTCCTCCTGGCCGACGAGCCCACGGGGAACCTCGACGAGCGGGCCTCGCGGGGAATCATGGAGCTCTTCCGTGAGCTGAACGCCTCGGGGATGGCGGTCCTCATGGCGACGCACGACCTCGAACTGATCCGTGCGTATCCGGCGATCCGCACCCTCGAGCTCTCCGAGGGCCGGCTGGTCTTCGATTCCGCGGCCAGTCCCGCCTCCACGACGGGTGGAAGCTGACGATGCACGCGATCCGCGAAGCTCTGGCCGCCGTCCGACGTGCTCCACTCCTGACCGGACTGTCCGCCGGGATGGTGGCGCTCGCCCTCTATGTCGTGGGACTCTTCGGTCTGGCCACGTACAACCTTCATCAGGCGCTGACCCGCGTCGAGGAACGCGTCGAGGTCGTGGCCTACGTCCGGGACGACGTGCGAGACGAAGAGATCACGATGGCCGAACAGGACCTTCTCGGGATGGAGGAGGTCGAGGAGATCCGATTCATCTCCAAGGAGCAAGCCCTCCTGGCCGCGAGAGAGGACCTCCCCGAGTTCGAGGATCTCTTCACCGGGATGGATGTGAATCCGCTCCCCGCCTCCCTCGAGATCGTCCTGCGTCCAGGCTTCCGGACCCCGGACGTGGTGGCCCGGGTCGCCAACCGACTCTCGGTCTACCCCTTCGTCGAAGATGTACGATACGGGCAGGAGTGGGTGGATCGGCTCTACCTCCTGCAGCGGATCGGAGCGATGGCGACGATGTTTCTGGGGGGTGCCTTCGCCCTGGTCGCCGGACTGATCATCGGAACGGCGATCCGGATTGCGATCTTCGCTCGACGGGAAGAGATTTACATCATGCGTCTGGTCGGGGCGACGAATGGCTTCATCCGGCGACCCTTTCTCCTCGAGGGAGGGCTCACGGGACTCCTTGGAGGGATCCTCGCGGCAGCCTTCACCTTCGCCTCGTACCTGGTCGTATCGAGGGCCGTCTTCCAACTCGACTGGATGCCACTCGACTGGATCCTGATGGGAATCGCGGCGGGGACCGTCTTCGGGGTCCTCGCGAGCGCCTTCGCGGTACGCAAGTATCTGAAGGAGGTGTAGATCATGACACGCGCATTGATCGTCCTGCTCACCACACTCCTTCTCGTCCCCTCGGGCGTCCAGGCGCAGCAGAGCGCCGACGAGCTGAGCCGTGAGATCCGGGAGAGCCAGCTGCGGCTCGAGGAGATCCGGGCGGAGCGCGCCCGTCTCCAGTCCGAGATGCGGGCGCTGCGCGACCGGGTCCAGAACGTATCCGGCCAGCTGCAGAACATCGAGCGGCAGATCTCGACGTCGCGCGGGGTGCTCGCCGAGATCGACTTTCAGGTCGAAGCCACCACCGAGCGGGCCCAGGTCACGACCGGCAACCTGCTTCGCACCCGCGAGGAGCTCCGCGAGCGACAGGCCGTGCTCACCGTCCGCCTCCGACAGATCTACAAGCGCGGCCCCCTTCTCACCGTTCAGGTCCTGCTCGGAGCGGACTCCTTCGTCGATCTGCTCAACCGATATCGCTACCTGCAGATGATGGCCTCCTACGACCGGACCCTCATGACGGGAATCCAGGAGCTCGAAGGGGCACTGGAGGCACAGAATCGGGATCTGCAGGAGAGCCTGGTCGAACTCCGACGTCTGCGTGAGCAGCAACTCGGGGAGGTCGCGGAGCTGCGCCAGGTCGAAACCGAGCACCAGCGGACCCTGGACCAGTTCCGCTCACGGGAGCGACAGACCCTGACCCGGATGGAGCAGCTCGAGGCCGACGAGGCCCGACTCTCGGGGGTGGTCGACGACCTGGAGCGCCGACGGATCGAGGCCGAGAACCGCCGCGCCGCCGAGGGCCGCGCCGGCGACACCCCCCCGACCACCCTGAGCACGGTCGATCGAGGAGTCCTCGACTGGCCAGTCGATGGAGACCTGGTGTATCGGTTCGGGCCGGAGCGACGCCCGAACGGAACGGTCTTCCGCTGGAACGGGATCGGGATCCGGGCCTCGCAGGGAACCCCCGTGCACGCCGTACGCGACGGGACCGTGGCATTGGCAGGGCCCTTCGAGGGATACGGTCCCACCGTGATCCTGAGCCATGGAGACGGATTCTACTCGCTCTACCTGTACCTCGAGGACATCGGAGTCGTCGAGGGCCGACGGATCTCCGCCGGACAGGTCGTCGGCACGGTCGGCGGCGCCGGGACGCCCGAAGGGCCTCACCTGGAGTTCCAACTCCGGGTGCCCGGGGCCGCCGGGACGCCCCAGGCGGTCGACCCACTCGAGTGGCTGCGCCCCAGGGGTGAGCAGCAGTGACCTCTTCCGCCACCCGGAGCACCCGGAGCGGCCTCCCGCCCATCCACGGGCACGAGGAGCTCCGTCAGGCGCTCGTCCTCGCCCACGCCCGCGATCGACTTCCCCGGGTCCTCCTCCTGCACGGACGCCCCGGCATCGGAAAGCAGCGCATGGCCCAGTGGATCGGACAACTCCTCGTATGTGTCGAGCCGGGATCCGAGGGGCCCTGTGGCGCGTGCAGGGAGTGCCTCCTGGCCCTGCGGATCGAGCATCCGGACCTCCACTGGTTCATGCCTCTCCCCCGTCCGAAGGCCCGGGGAAGTCGGGAGCGCGAGGACGAAGCCCTCGAAGAGGCCCGGATCGAATGGATCGAGGAAGCTCGACGAACCCCCTTCCGCCCCTCACACCAGACCGAGCTCCGGGGGCTCCAGATCGGCACGATCCGAAACCTCCGCAAGCGGGTCGGCAGGGGCGCCGGCACCGGAGGACGTC
The DNA here is from genome assembly GCA_007692605.1 of Gemmatimonadales bacterium. GTDB lineage: Bacteria > Gemmatimonadota > Gemmatimonadetes > Longimicrobiales > Gaopeijiaceae > SLBA01. Next base: position 6,892 of record REBS01000067.1, on the reverse strand, counting down.
AACTCTACCTCGTGGCCGACGCCGAGGAGTTGGTCGCCCAGGAGGCCAGCCAGGAGGCCGCGAATGCTCTCCTGAAGACTCTCGAGGAGCCTCCCAGGGGCACCTGGATGGTCCTGACCTCGAGTGAGCCTGGACGTCTGCTCGACACGATTCGGTCCCGGACGACCCCGCTGCACCTGACCGGCCTCTCCGAACCGGTACTGCGCCGGGTTCTCGAAGAGGAGGTCGGGGCCGAGCCCTCCGAGGCGGCCAGGGCCGCGCGGCTCGCGGGAGGCTCGATCGGTCGAGCACTCGGACTTCTCCCCTCGGGAGAGGAGCCGGGACCGCTCGAGGTCGTGCGTCAGGACGCCTTCCACCTTCTCCGGGCCGCGCTTCAGGACAGCCCCGGACCCCGCTTCGCCAAGGCCATGTCCTACCCGGCCTCGGGCGCCAGGACGCTCACCGAACTCTTCTCCGCACTCGAAGTGTGGCTCCGGGACCTGGGTGCCGCGAGGGCCGGAAGCGGGTCCGCGATCCTGAACCAGGATGCGGCTCCCTGGCTGACCCGACAGGCCGAAGAGCTGCCGCTCGACCCCTCCGGGCCCTCCCGCGCCCTCCGCTGTGTCCAGGAAGCCCGCGAGCAGGCGGCGGGGAATGTGAACCCCCAGCTCCTCCTCACGGGCCTCCTGACCGCCATGCACCGCGAACTCCGCCACGATCGGAGCTGAACCCCGGAGCTCGGGGTCACAGGCGCCCGGCTCAGGGAATCTGGATCTCCTCGCCGACCCGGATCACATCGCGCGTGGTTCGGCCGTTCGCATCGGCCAGCTCCGTCGTCCGCACCCCGAACCGCTGGGCGATCCCGCCCCAGGTGTCTCCGGGGCGAACCACGTAGCTGCGGGGGTTCCCCGAGACGCCGACCCCGACAATCAGCCTCATCCCCGGCTGCAGAACCGCGTTCGCCGAAAGATCGTTCCAGCGTCTCAGGTCCGCGATCGACACGCCGTAGCGGCGAGCCAGGATCCAGAGGCTCTCACCGGAACGGACTTCGTGCCGGAAGGAGGACTCCGACGCCGAGGAGGTGGCATTCCCGCTCTCGGCGGAGTCGTCGTCGGCTCCGGCCGTGACGGCCGCCATCGCCGTCGCCCCCGTGGGCCGGGCCCCGGCGACCGGCACGACGAGCCGCCGGCCGACTTGGAGCCTTCTCGGATCGACGCTCCCGTTGGCGGCGCTGAGGTCGTTGACGCTCACGCTGTAGCGGCGCGCGATATGGGTAAGCGTCTCGCCGCTGGCGACGACATGCTCGAGGAAGCTGATCCGCTCCTCCGGCGGAATCATGGCGTAGTTCACCTCGAAGTCCGCGCCCCGCCCCGGGGGAAGCCGGACCGCGCGGGCCTCGCCGGCCGGAGTGAATCCTCTCAGAAAGTGCGGATTCAACGCCCGGATCTCCGCCTCGTCGACGCCCGCGGCGCGGGCCAGGACATCGAAGGAGGTGGCATCGGGCACGAGGACCTCGTCGAAGGCCATCTGCGCGATCCCGACCGGGAGTTCGAATCCGTAGCGCTCCGGATCCCCGGCGATCGCGGCCGCCGCGAAGAACCGGGGGACGAACTCGCGCGTCTCCGCCGGGAACCGGGCCCGAAGAAGAAGATAGAGTTCGTCGCCCGACAGCGTATCGTCGTCGGGGGCATGCTGGCGCAGGATGTTGCCCACGCGCCCTGGACCGGCATTGTAGGCGGCCAGCGCCAGGAACCACGAATCGAAGGTCCGATACAGCTGCTGCAGGTAGTCGAGTGCGGCTCTCGTCGAAAGCAGGGGATCGCGCCGATCGTCGACCAGCGACGAGACCGACAGCCCCAGGTCCCGCGCCGTGGGGGTCATGATCTGCCACATCCCCGTCGCTCCGACCCGGCTCACCGCTCCATGGTGGTATCCGCTCTCTACCACCGGCAGGAAGCGAAGGGACGAAGGCAGCCCCCGATCCTCGAGCTCCCGGTCCACGACCCCATGATACCGCGCCATCCGTTCGATGTAGCGCCCGAAGTGCCCGGCGCCCCGCGTGGTCCAGAACTGGATCCAGTAGTCGACGCGCTCGGTGAGCAGCGGGTCGTCACGAACCACCGAATTGAGGATCGGGTCCACCTCATCCACCGCCAGTGGCGGATGGTCGAGAATCCGGGTGGGTCCGACCGGCGCACCCACCCGCTCCGCAATGACCGGCGACTGAACGATCGGCTGTGGCGGCCCCTCGGCTCCCGGCCCCCCGGGGCCCGAATCGAACCCGACCCGGCTGCACCCCGCGGCGATCAGAAGAATCGAGATCATCCCCACCCCCCGCATCGGTCCACATCGCAGGGCCATACTCTTCGCTCGTTTAATCATACGTCACGCTCCAGCAGGGAGTCGACAGCCGCGACGAGACGATCAACAGAGGAGCGTCGCGCGCCCTCCCCCATCAGTCCGATCCTCCAGATCTTCCCACTCACCGGTCCCAGGCCCCCACCCACCTCGATGCCGTGGTCCTCGAGGAGGCGTCGCCGCAGGGGAGCCTCGGCGAGCCCGTCCGGCAGATACGCCGAGGTGAGTTGCGGGAGCCGGTGCCCCTCCTGTGCAAAGGGCTCGAACCCCCGCTCCCCCAGCGCTTCCTGCAGCTGCCGGCCCACCTCGCGATGCCTGCGGTACCGGGCCTCGATCCCTTCCTCCTCGACCTCCACCAGCGATTCGTGGAGGGCGTAGATCAGGTTGATCGGGGCGGTGTGATGGTACCGGCGCTCCGAGCCCAGGTACCCCGCAATCAGCGAGACGTCGAGGTACCATGACGAGGGAGCGGCCGTGCGACTCCGAACCCGGCCCAGCGCCTTCTCCGAGAAGGTGATCGGCGAGAGGCCCGGAGGCACCCCCAGGCACTTCTGCGTTCCCGAGTAGCAGACATCGATCCCGACGGCGTCCACCGCGACCGGGACCCCGCCGAGCGAGGTCACCGCGTCGACCACCAGGAGCGGCTCCCGCTCCCGCATCCAGGCCCCCACCTGCTCGAGGGGCTGCAGGACTCCGGTCGACGTCTCGGCGTGCACCAACGCCAGGAGACGGGCTCCGGGATACGCCTCGAGCGCATCGATCAGGCGCTCCTCCGGCAGGATCTCTCCCCAGGGCGCCTCGACCGTCACCACCTCGGCGCCCATCCGCCGCCCCATCTCGGCCAGCCGCGTGCCGAAGACCCCGTTCACCCCGACCAGGACCTGGTCGCCGGGAGCGATCAGGTTCACCATCGCGGCCTCCATTCCCGCCGACCCGGTGCCCGAGAGAGGAAAGGTCGTCTGGTTCCGCGTCCCGAAGAGGGTGCGCAGCCGCGCGTTCACATCGTCGAGCAGCCCTAGGAACTGGGGATCCAGGTGCCCCAGGGTGGGCCGGGCCATCGCCTCCCGGATTCGCTCCGAGACAGGAGATGGGCCGGGACCGAGCAGGAGACGGGGCTGAAGGCTGGAGACGCGCATAGGCTCTAAAGTCGGATGGAACGCGCCGGACCGATGACCGGCGCGGGACAACAGACGTCCAGAAGGCAGGGGTCGAAAGATACCCGCTCCCGGTCAGAGACGATAGTTCGGAGCCTCGCGGGTGATCGTCACGTCGTGCGGGTGCGACTCCCTCAGACCGCCGGGGGTGACGCGGCAGAAGGTCGCCTCGGTCCGCAGCGCCTCGAGGTCCGCCGCCCCGACGTATCCCATCCCGGAGCGGAGACCACCGACGAGCTGGTAGACCGTGTCCTCGACCGGTCCCTTGTAGGGGACCCGGGCCTCGATCCCCTCGGGGACGAGCTTCCGGCTATCGGACTCGGACTCCTGGAAGTATCGGTCGGCCGAGCCCTCCTCCATCGCCGACAGCGACCCCATCCCCCGCACCAGCTTGTAGCGACGCCCTTCGAGCAGGAAACTCTCTCCCGGTGACTCCTTCGTCCCCGCGAACATCGACCCCATCATCACCGTGTGGGCACCGGCCGCCAGCGACTTCACAATATCGCCCGAGAAGCGCACCCCGCCGTCGGCGATCACGGGCACACGTCCCTCGACGCCCTCGACCGCATCCATGATGGCCGAAAGCTGAGGCACCCCCACCCCGGTCACCACCCGGGTGGTGCAGATCGAGCCGGGTCCGACCCCCACCTTGACCGCGTCCACCCCTCGCTCCACCAGGGCGGCCGCACCGGCGGCGGTCGCCACGTTCCCCCCGATCAGCTGCAGGTCGGGGAAGGCCTGGCGGGTGCGCGCCACCGCCCGGAGCACCCCCTCGGAGTGCCCGTGCGCCGTGTCGATCACCACGGCGTCGACTCCCGCGTCGACCAGGGCGCGAACCCGATCCAGGTCGGTCTCCGACGCCCCCACGGCGGCCCCCACCCGCAGTCGGCCCCGCTCGTCCTTGCAGGCGTTGGGGTGCTGCCGCCGCTTCACGATGTCCTTCACCGTGATCAGCCCCGCCAGCGCCCCGGCCTCGTCGACCACGGGGAGCTTCTCGATCCGGTGCCGGTGCAGAATGACCTCGGCCTCCTCGAGGGTGGTCCCGACGGGCGCCGTCACCAGCTCCTCGCTGGTCATCACCTCCCGCACCGAGCGATCCAGCTCCCGTTCGAACTGAAGGTCCCGGTTCGTGATGATCCCCACCAGCTCGCCGGCCTCGGTCACGATCGGCACACCCGAGATCGAAAAGCGGGCCATCAGCTCGTGCGCATCGCGCAGGGTGGCCTCGGGCCGAAGGGTGATCGGCTTCAGGATCATCCCCGACTCCGAACGCTTCACCCGGTCGACTTCACGAGCTTGAAGCTCCATGCTCATGTTCTTGTGGATGATCCCCATCCCCCCCTGGCGCGCGATCGCGATCGCCATCTTCGACTCGGTCACGGTATCCATCGCCGCGGTGAGCAGAGGAATCGAGAGCTCGATGGATCGGGTCAACTGCGTCCGGATCGACGTGTCCTTCGGATGGACGGTGGAGTGTCCCGGAAGGAGGAGGACGTCATCGAAGGTTAGGGACTCGGCGACGATCTTCGAGAGGTGGCGGGAATCGTCCGCCATAGAGCCTCCAAGGGTGGCATGGATGCGTGACTGGGACCGGCCGCTAAACAGAAGCGCCCGCCGCGGATCCCCCCGTTTCGGGGGCAGGACGCGAAGGGCGCAGGTTCAATTCGGACTCGGGACTGACTCGATACATGGGAAAGCTTATCCGGGCCGGGATGGGGGTGTCAACCCCGCTCGGTCCGAGAGCGAGGCGTCTCGCTGTCCCCGAGCGAATCCCGGGGGTTTTCCGGCGCGTCCCCCTCCGCCCGTCGTCTCTCCGGTCGCTCCCGATCCCATCCCCGCTCCCCCTCCCGCTCCTCGGGAGGGATCTGGAGTTCATCGAGGATCTGGCGTCCGGCGTTCGACACCGACGACAGAACCCGGTCCGCCGCCGAAATGAGCTGGAAGGCCTCGCGCAGGTTGGAGGGGTTCATCGTCCGCTTCCTGAGCCCGTCCTCGAACCGCTCGGCCAGCTTCTGGAGCGCGGTGGCGTCATCGACCACCCCGCGGTTGTAGCGGGATTCCAGAAATTCGATGTAGTCCAGCACCTGGTAGATTCGATCTTCGGGGAGGCTTTCCAGCTTCCGCAGAATTCTCGTTCGCAGGACGTCGTTCATCTCGATTCCTTCCCCCTCTCTTCAACTCCCGCCGGCAAGGCGGGTATATTGGTGGTTTGAACCTTCCGCTTCACCCAACGCAACCATGAATCACTACCCGCTCCGACCCGTTTCCCTTCCGGACGCCACCCGGCGCGAATACGACGCGTGGCTCGACGAGATCGACCGGGCGCTCGCGCAGCCCGACTGCGACCGCAACGAACTGTGCCGGCGGGTCCTGACCGAAATCTACTACCCGCAGCTCGTGGACCGGGCCCCCTCGGAGCTCGCTCCCGCCACACGGATCGCGCTCCTCCAGATGGATCCGCGCAATGTCACGCTGGAGCCCGAATACTATCACGAACTCGACCGCGAGCGGTACGCACGGGTGAAGCCGCTGATCTGGCTGTGGGAGATGTTCGACAAGAGCCCCCTGGGCGAAAACATCCACCTGGGCGTCCGCTTCCGCCGCCTCCTGGCCCACCGGATCTTCAAACGGTGCGGCAGCAACTTCAAGGCCTTCCATTTCGTCAAGCTGTCCTTCGGCTACAACCTCGAGGTGGGAGACAACGTGGTCATCCACCGCCATGTCCTGCTCGACGACCGTGGCGGCATCCGGATCGGAAATGGAGCCTCGGTCTCGGACTTCGCGAACATCTATTCGCATACGCACGACATCGACGACCCCAAGCTCGTGGCCACCCCACAGACCGTACTCGAAGACGGGGTCCGCATCACCTATCACGCCACCGTCCTGGCCGGCGTGACGGTGACCCGCGACTCGATGGTCGGGGCCATGGCGCTCGCCACCCGTGACACCGAGGAGTCGACCGTACATATCGGGATCCCGGCCAAGCCGGTCAAGAAGAAGCCCGGCACCCCCCGGCGTCCGGCACCCCCCGATCCGCTGGCGGACCGCGAAGGGACGTAGGAGCTACCCCTCCCCTTCCTCCTCGTAGCGGGCCTTCAGCCGGCTCACCACCTCGGGGTCGGCCAGCGTCGTGGTGTCGCCGAGCGCCTTGCCCTCGGCAATGTCCCGAAGCAGTCTGCGCATGATCTTTCCCGACCGGGTCTTCGGCAGGTCCGCCGTGAAGATGATGTCCTCGGGCTTCGCGATGGCCCCGATCTCGGTGGCGACATGCTCCCGAAGCGCCACGACCAGTTCGTCCGAAGGCACCTTCCCGTCGCGAAGGGTCACGAAGGCGGCGATCGCCTGCCCCTTCACATCGTGAGACTTGCCGACGACCGCGGCCTCGGCCACCCGCGGAT
>REBS01000098.1 GCA_007692605.1 Gemmatimonadales bacterium | reverse complement strand
GCCGTCCGGCCTCGACCGCGGCCAGGTACTGCGCAAGCGCTTCCCGACTCGGCAGCTGCTCCCGATACCGTGGGGATTCGGCCCATCGGTAGCGGGTGGCGAGCGCCAGGTGCAGGGTGACGAGAAGGGCGCTCGAGCTGCTCATCCCGGCCGCGCGCGGAAGGGAGCTGGACCACGCCACCAGGGCGCCGCCCTCGAGCTCCACCCCGAGCGCCGCGAGGTCGGTCCGGATCCGCGAGAGGTAGGTGGCCGGGTAGAGGAAGTCCCCGTCGGGCCCCGGATCCGGCTCCCGGTCATGCGGGAAGCGGGCGCGAGCTCCGGTGTCGGTGTCGACGAACTCGATGACGGCCTCCGCGTGGTCGACGACGACCGCCGAGATCCCGGCCTCGAGCGCGGTGACGAGGCTCCGGCCACCCGCGTAGTCGGTATGCTTTCCGAGGAGCTCGATTCGGCCCGGCACGAAGAACCCGGCACCCGGAGGCTCCCCATCCAGCCTGCCGCCGTCGGTCCCGGACCCGCCCAGGGCCGCCGCCCGAAGCAGTCGCCGGACGGCCTCGTCCGCGGCCCCCGGCGAGAGGCCCTCGTCCACCAGTCGCTCCCGAAGGACGGCAGGATTGGGGATCACAACGTCGGCTCCCGGCCCTCGAGCAGCGCGTCGACCACCGGAATGTCCCGCCGGTGGGTGAGGTCGAGCACCGGCGCATCCACCGGGACCACCTGCAGGCATCGACCGCGGCGCCCTACCAGCTCCGTCACGGCATCGGGAAGCTCGAACTCCCGCCGAGGGGAGCGCTCCAGCCCCTCGCAGAGGTCGAAGACTTCGGGTGTGAAGCGCCACAGGGTCATGCTCACGAGCACGTCGTCGTCGAGCCCCGACCGCTTCCGGTCGGTGGGGCCGGGCTTTTCGACGATCGTCTTCAGGCAGCCGTCGGGTCCGGTCCGGATCAGGGCGAAGGCCGAAAGGCGCTCGGGCGTGATCGTCCCCCCCAGCAGCCCCCGCTGCCGGAATCCGACCATTGCGTGTCCCGTCCGGCCGACCAGCGCGGCAACCGCCGAGGCCGGGTAGAGGTTGTCGGCGTTCACTACGAGGAATCCGTCGGACTCGGGGCCGAGGCTCCGGGTCGCGAAGGGTCGGGCCGCCGCCAGCGCGTGTGCCGAACCCTCGGGAGACGCCTGCACCGCGAAATCGATCGAGATACGCGTCGGATTCAGCGCCTCGGCCGCCCTCCGCACCGGATCCCCGGGATCTGGCCCCACGACGACACAGACCTGCGTCACCCCGCCAGCGGCCAGCTCCGAGAGCAGGTAGCTCAGAAAGGGATGCCCGTGAAAGGGGATGAGGGTCTTTCGCCCCCGATCGGCCTCCCTGCGCTGCGCATCGGAGAGCCGGACCGATTCCGCGGTATCGCGCATTCGGCTTCCCCGCCCTGCGGCCAGCACGACTGCCTTCATTACGATTTCGGTGCCCGGGATGAAGGGTTTCGGGTCGGAAACGTCCTCTCGCGGGACGCTTGCGCACGGGTCCACGATGGCATGCGCCGGGGCCGCACACAACCACGCTCCGGAGGATCCCCTGCCGCGACCTCGCGCGCCCTCGTCCCCGATGGTATCCTGAGAATGTGGCTTCACCTTGCGCGCCTCAGTCCCATCCTCATCCTCGGGAAGATCCGATGCAGCCGTCCTCGACTCGCCGCCATCCCCCCTCGTCGCACACCCGGTCGAGCCGGGGCCGCATCTGCGCGCTCGCAGAAGCTTCCGAGCGGATCGCCGCGAGGATGATGCGCCGCTCCCAATCCCCGGCTCCAGCCCTGGGACTGGCCCTGGCCCTGGCCGTCGCGACCGCGGCTCCGGCGTCGGCGCAGGCCCAGCGCACCTTCACCCCCGAAGACGCGCTCCAGGTGAGGATGATCTCGGTGGCAGACGCCACGTCCGATCTGTCCTGGCTGGCCACCACCGTCACCACCGCGGGCAGCCGCACCGCCACCGATCACTTCCGCTTCGGCGACGCCACGTACCTGGCTCCGGTCGACGGAGAATTCCAGCTTCGTGACCGCTCGGGTGAGGTGCGGTGGGAGCCCTTCCGCTCCGGCCCCGTTCACATCCTCTCGGCGCAGTGGTCGCCCGACGGGACCCGGCTCGCCGTGCTGCGCCATGATCTCGAGGCGGCGGCGACCCGCGATCCGGCCCCCCCTGCCGACCGCGCACTCGCACCCCCCGTCCGGCTCGAGATCCTGGATCCGTCGAGCCGCTCCGTGACCGCGGTCACCCCGAGCACGGACCACCCGATCTCGACGGGCTCGGCGCTGCGCTGGCTCCCGGACGGGAGTGGACTGATCATGGGCCTCCGGACGCCGGACTGGGCCGAGCGTGCCCGATCTGGCTTCCTGGAGCTGACGGACGCCCGGGTGGTGGTCCACGACGCCTCCGAGGACTTCCTGGCCTGGCATGCGGTCCGAAATCTGGGCGGCCTCGAGCGCCTGGCGATCGTACGCCTCGAGGGAGACGTTCACTTCCTGACCTCCGAGGGGAATTTCGGAAATCTCGATGTGGCCGACGACGGCGCGGGGCTCACCTTCACCGAGACCCGGCCGCTGCGCACGTCGTACGAGCGGGGCCAGGGCACCGAGTACACCGTGCTGCGGATCACCCCGATCGCCGGGGGCGGCGAGGCTTCCCCTGACGCTCTTCCCACGCCGGACACCCTTCTGGCTCCGACCGAGGACCGGATCCAGCCCAATTTCAGCCCCGACGGCCGCTGGATGGCCTGGTCCCGCGGCGGAAACATCTTCCTGCGCACCCTCGACGCCGACAGCGCCCGCAATGTGACCGAGCCCTACCGGATCAAGCTCCCCCAGCCGGACTCGGCCCGTCGCAGCTACTCGCTCGAGCGGTGGCATTCGGACTCCGGGACGCTCCTCCTGCGGGCCCAGGACGGGTTCTATCTCCTCGATGCCGAGGCCGCCTGGGACGCCGCGCCCGCCGAGGCGGCCGAGGAGGAGCCGCCCGAAGGGGACGCCCCCGAGCCGGACTTCGACGCCCCCTCCGCCCCCGACCGGATCTGGGCCTTCTCCGACGACCCCGACGAGCGCGAGAAGGCGCCGCGGCTGAATGTGGTCGACTGGACCGAGGACGGCCGCTGGCTCTACGTCTCGCACTCCGCCAGGGACCGTTGGGAACGAGGCCTGATCCGCTTCGACGTCCGGGACCGAAGCCAGGAGCGCCTGGTCGCCGACTCCGACCTCTACCGCGACTGGCGGGTGTCCGACGACGGCTCGAGAATCGTCTTCCGGCGCTCCGACGGAGATCGGCCCGACGAGCTCTGGGTCGCCCGGGGAGACCTCTCCGAAGCCCGCGCCCTGACGGCGCTCAACCCCCAGCTCGACGCCATGGCCCTCTCGCGCAGCGAACTCATCCGCTACCTGGATGTGGACGGGAAGGAGCTCTACGGCATCCTCCACTACCCGGTGGACTACGAGCCCGGGACCGCCTATCCCCTGGTCGCCGAGATCTACGAGAGCTACTTCGACAACGGGTGGAATTACTCGGCCCAGAATCTCGCGGCGCGCGGCTGGTTCGTGCTCCGCCCCTCGGTGAATCTCGAAGAGGGCTATCCGGGCGAGGGGTGGATGAAGGGAGTCACGACCGCCATCAACGGCCTGATCGATCGCGGAATGGTCGACGGCGACCGCCTGGGAGTGCACGGGACGAGCTATGGAGGCTACGCGGCGAATATCCTGATCGGACAGACCGACCGCTTCGCCGCGGCGATCAACATCTCGGGGAAGGTCAACGCCGTGTCCTTTCTGGGTGACTCCGAGAAGATCACCACGCGCAACTACACCGCCGCCGAGTGGGGCCAGGACCGGATCGGTGCGACCCTCTGGGAACAGCCGCACAAGTACATTGCGCACTCGGCGGTCTTCTTCGCAGACCGGATCGAGACCCCCCTCCTCCTCCTGACCGGCGAGGGCGACTGGAACGTGCCGGCCGCCAACACTCGCGAGATGTACTATGCCCTGCGTCGACTGGGCAGGGAGGTCGTGTGGGTCAATTACATGCAGGCCGGGCACGGAGCCGGCCGGGCCGGGAGCGAGGCCGACTTCCTGGATCACTGGGATCGGATCTTTTCCTGGTACGAGCGGCACTTCGACCCCGCGGACGAAGCGATGGCGGACGACGACGCGGAGGCCGACAACGGCCAGGGGGAGTCCAGCGGACAGGGGCCGTCAAACGACCCGAATCCGAGCCCGAAAAAATAAGATAATCCAGATTATCTTATTTTTTCCCCTCCCCGTACGCGAATCCCACCTGAGAACTAGTCCTTTCGGGTGACTCTTCCGGGGGCGGCTCCCTCCCGCGGGTGACACACTCTTTCCACCCGGTCGAGCGATGGTTGTCCGGGCGTCCTTCGCCGAGATTTCTGGGTCCGGGAGTCCATATCGTTTCGATTCTCGAGACGTTTGCCGGATCTCCCGCTACTCGTCGGAAAAAGGACACCGCATGCGAACCCTGACTACATCCTCCATCGCGCTGGTCATCGGGCTGCTGATCGCGGCTCCCGCCGCCGCCCAGGTATCCCCCGCGGACGAGGACGGACGGATTCTCACCTCCGCTACCATGGATGCCGCCCTGACCGGGCACGAATCGATCGCCGATCAGCAGCGAGCGGAGCTGAGCCAGCTGCTCGCCACGCCGCAGGTCCAGGCGCTGGCCGTCGACCGCGGAATCGACATGGATCGGGTGGAATCCGCCGCGTCCAGCCTGAGTGATGACGAGGTGGAGGCGCTCGCGCCCCTGATGGAGAAGGCGACCGCGATGGCCCAGAACATGGGAAGTGTGACCATCAGCGTCGCGGCGATCATCATCATCCTGCTCGTCCTGATCCTGATCTCCTGAAGACGATGTGACGGGCTTGCCATGACGTCCATGGAGCCAGGGGCCCGACGGGAAGACGGCGTCCTGATCGTCGAGCTGGTCGGCGATTGGAAGCTCTCGCGATCCATCCCGCGTTTCACCGATCTGCTGGAAAACGACGGGACCGGGGCCGTGGATTTCGACGCCACGGCCCTGGGAAGCTGGGACAGCAGCCTTCTCGCCTTCCTTCAGCAGGGGATGATCCATTGCGAGACCCACGACCTCGAGTTCCGAGCCGGGAATCTCCCGGAAGATATCGCACGCCTCCTGGAGCTCGCCCGGGCCGTCCCCGAACAGGCGATCGGTTCGGCGGAGGAGCCCTCCCTTCTGACCGCTACGGGCACCTGGGGGCTTGCCGCCTGGGATGGCGCCGTGGCCGCCGTCACCTTCGTGGGGGAGGTCGGCCACAGTGTCTTCCGGCTGCTCCTGCTGCGGCTGCGGCTGCGCTGGCGGGATTTCTGGGTCGTGGTGCAGTCGAACAGCTCGGGCGCGATCCCCATCGTCACCCTCATCGCGTTTCTGGTCGGAATGATCATCTCCTTTCTGGGGGCGGTCGTCCTGCGCCGCTTCGGGGCAGGCTACTTCGTGTCGTACCTGGTGGGCTACGGAATGCTGAGGGAGATGGCCTCTCTCATGACGGGCATCATCATGGCCGGCCGAACCGGGGCCGCCTTCGCGGCGGAGCTGGGCAGCATGAAGATCACCGAAGAGATCGACGCATACCGGACCCTGGGAATCTCGCCGGTCGACCATCTGGTCCTGCCACGAGTCCTGGGGATCCTGGTGACCATGCCCCTTCTGACCATCTACGCGGGGTTCATCGGCATTCTGGGAGGGATGGTGGTGGCCATCATGGTACTGGACCTGACCGCCACCCAGTTCATCGGCGGACTGCTGGCGGCGGTGACGCTCTCCGACGCGCTCCTGGGCGTATTCAAGGGGACCGTATTCGGGCTGATCATCGGCATGGCCGGATGCATGAAGGGCATGCAGACCGGCGGGGACGCCCGTGCCGTGGGGAAGGCCGCCACCTCGGCCGTGGTCCTTGGAATCACACTCATCATCGCAGCCAACGCCGTCATCGACTGGCTCGCCGTCCTGTTGAACATCTGATGAACGTCGAGACCACGAAGCCACGGGAAGCAGCCGGCGGGGCGCCCGCCGAGAACGGCCCGCCCCCGATCGAGGTGAAGGGGCTCACGATGAGCTACGGCCCCCTGATCGTGATGGAGGAGCTGAGCTTTCAGGTCGAGCGTGGCGAGATCTTCGTGATCATGGGCGGGAGCGGGAGCGGCAAGAGCACACTGCTCAAGCACCTGATCGGCCTCAGGGCACCGGCGAAGGGATCCATCCTGTTCGAGGGGGAGGACTTTCTCGAGGCCGACGAACGGACCCGGAAGGGCATCCTCCAGCGGATGGGGGTCCTCTATCAGAACGGCGCCCTCTGGAGTGGACTGACCCTGGCCGAGAACGTGGCTCTCCCTCTCGAGGAATACACCGAACTGGACGCCCGCTCGATCGGAGAGGTCGTCTCGCTCAAGCTCGCACTGGTGGGCCTCCGTGGATTCGAGGACTTCTACCCCGCCGAGATCAGCGGTGGAATGCGCAAGCGCGCAGCGCTCGCACGCGCGACGGCGCTGGACCCGGACGTCCTCTTTTTCGACGAACCCTCGTCGGGCCTGGACCCCATCACCGCGAGCCGACTGGACGACCTGATCCTGCAGCTGCGAGACAGCTTCGGCACCACGATCGTCATCGTCAGCCACGACCTGGCCAGCATCTTCAAGGTCGCGGACCGAGCCATCTTTCTGGACATCAAGGAAAAGACCATGACCGCGGTGGGCGCGCCCGACTCCCTGCGGGACCACCCTCCCAGCGACGAGGTCCGCCGCTTCATGACCCGCAGCAGTGCCATCGATCCTTCCGCAGGCTCCAGTACACAGCGGGACTCGGAAGCCCCGAACCGAAGGGATGAGCCATGAGCGTTCGAGCCAACCCCACTGCCATCGGGATCTTCATGATCGGCGCCCTCGCCCTCACCGTGCTGGGCGTGGCCACGCTGGCGTCCAAGGCCTGGTTCGGAGACCGGCCGACCTTCATCAGCTACTTCGAGGAATCGGTGAACGGGCTGGAGCGGGGCGCCGCCGTGAAATTCCAGGGGGTGCCGGTTGGAACCGTCTCGGAGCTTCTGATTCAGATCAACCAGGAGGACAAGACGTTTCTGGTCCCGGTGGAATACGAGATCGAACTCGGCCGCCTGACCACCGCGATCGGGGAGTTCCTTCACCTGGACGACGAAGAGGTGCTCGAGCGGCAGATTGCCAATGGCCTTCGGGCCCAGCTCCAGATGGAGAGCCTGGTCACCGGGATCCTCTACATCGAGCTCACCTACCGGCCCGACGCCACCCCACCCGAACGGGTGGCGAGGCTCAACATCCACCCCGAAATCCCGACGGCTCCGTCTCTGCTCGCCGCCTTCGGGACCGAGGCCGGGAGCCTGGTGGCCGACGTGCTCCAGATCCTGTTCCGGGTGAACGAGATGTTGGAGGAGGTCGACATGCAGGGGCTGAACGCGGCGGTGGTGGCGTCGGCCCAGGCGGTGGAGCAGCTGGTGGGCTCCCCCGAACTCCAGGCCGCCATCAACGAGGTTCCCGGGATGGCCCAGCAGTTCGGCCGCACCCTCACCGAATTCGAGGAGTTGAGCGGTCGCCTCAACACGGCCATCGACCCTCTCCAGTCCGGAATGGAAGAGACGCTGAACGAGACCAATCTGACCCTTCAGGCCGCCAGGAGGACGATCGAAGAGACCCAGGGGCTGATCAATCCGGACTCGGGCATCGGATACGGGATGGAACAGGCGCTCATCAGCATGAAGGAGGCGGCGGACGCCCTTCGCACGTTGGTGATCACCCTCGAGCGAAACCCCGACATGCTCATCCGCGGGACCAACCCGCCCAGGAGGTAGCCGTGTGGACCCTGATCCGAAGTCGAGCGACCCGCCTGCTCCTGCTTGCGACTCTCCTGTCGATGGCCGGGTGCTTCAGCCTGAGTCGGGACGCTCCCCCTCAGCGGCATTACGTACTCGGCTCGGGTGGCGCAGCGCAGGCCATTTCGGCGGCAGTGTCGCCGGTGGCGGATTCCAGCGCCCACCTCGTCGGTCTTCGTCTGCCGAGGGTGGCCGACTACCTGGCGAGCCCGTTCATCGTGGTCCGCCGAGGAGCACATCAGGTCGAGTTCTCGGAATACCATCGATGGGGAGAGGATCTCGGCCAGGCCATCAACCGGACCGTAGCCGGCCTTCTGGCCGAACGTGCACCCAGGCATCGGATCGTGACTGCGCCATGGCCGGGAGGCACGTCCCCGGACCGTGTGATCCAGCTGCACATCCTGCGCTTCGAAGGGGTGGCGCCGGAGCATACCCGGACTGGCGCGGGAGCGGCGCACCTGCTCGCCACCTGGGAGATCCTTCGCCCCCTGGACGGGTCCCTGCTCGGCCGCGGCACCATCGAGGTTCGAGAGGATGGATGGTCCGTGGGTGACTTCGACGGGCTGGTGAGGCTTCTCGACACAGGCCTCGAAGCTCTGGCGGAAGACCTGGCCCGCCACCTGGGAGAGGCGACGATTCCATGAAGCCCGACGATTCGACCGAACGGTCTCTGTTCCGCCTACTCCTTTCGAGGCAGGACCCTACGATCAAACGGTCGAGAACCCGTACCTCTTTCGAGTATCACCGGCAAACCCAACCGATGTGCGATGGTCCCCCCGCCCGGCTCCCCGTGATCTTTCATACAGGGCGGCCGGACACGCCGGACACGCCGGCCTCGCAGTCTGCGATCGTGCCGACGTGTCCGGGTTCATCCGCCATGCGACGAATGACAGATTCCAATCTTGCGGGAGGATCACATGGACAACGGTAAACCCAGGGTAGAGCCCACGACTCAGCGTCGGCCCGCCCGACGCCCCTCGAATGGGACCGGGCCATCCGGCCCGGAGGGCGGAGTGATCCTCTTCCCCGGCGATCGGAACGGGACTGCAAACCGCTTCTCGCCACTCCCCGCACGGATTTCCCAGGTGGGGATGCACGAAACCGGCGAGACGATGGACGCGATGCGCCGGCTGGCGGGACGCGTCGCCCATCACCTCAACAACCTGCTCACGGTGGTGGGTGGGAACGCCGCATATCTCGACACCGCGCTTTCGGGCCGGGAATTCGAGTCTGAACTCCGGGACATCCTGGAGGCATGTGAGCAGGCCACCGAGCTCTCTTCACGGCTTCTCTCCATCAGCGGCTGCCGTTGGGCCGAACCCCGCATCTTCGATCTCCGGACCCTCGTGTCGGAAATGAGCCTGGGTCGGTACTTCTCGGAGGATATCCTGTTCTGCACCGACCTCGCGGCCAAGCCCTGCTCGGTGCAGGTCGATCCCGCCCAGATGAAGGAACTGGTGATCGAGTTGGTGCTGAACGCCAGAGATGCCATACAGGGCGGGGGCAAGGTCCGGGTCGGGATCGAATACCTTCCGGGGATGAGCATCGAAGGCGGCCCGTCGACCGGATGGGTGCAGCTCGAAGTGTCGGACTCGGGGGAGGGAATGGACCAGGAGACCCTCAGCCGGGCATTCCACCCCTTCTTCAGCACCCATCCCTTCGAGGAGAACCGGGGGCTCGGGCTATCCGTCGCCTACGCGATCGTGCGTCAAAGCGGTGGGACCCTGAAGATCTTCAGCGCCACCGGGCGCGGGACCACCGTGCGCGTGTGGCTGCCCTCGATCGTCCCGGACTCGGCATTGGGGTCCGCCGGGACCAGCGCACCTCAGCTTGCTTGACGCTTCCAATCCTCATCCTGCAACAGAGAGACCACCATGCTCATCACCATCGCCTTGATTCTTCTAGTTCTCTGGGCCCTCGGGCTCATCGGTGGGTTCGCCTCCGGAGGGCTCATT
>REBS01000096.1 GCA_007692605.1 Gemmatimonadales bacterium | reverse complement strand
TGAACCGACAGCGGGCTGAGATGATTGTGGTTCAGGTCGATACCGGAGTCCACAACGCCGATCGTGACACCCGTGCCTGTCGTGGAATCCCACGCCGACGGAGCCTGAATCGCCTCTGCCGCCCACATGGAATCCGAGACCATCCAGTCCGCACGTCCGTGAAGTTCATAGTCCGTCGGCACCGGCTCGACATAATCGATCAGGGGATGGGACTGAAGGAAACCGACATCCGACGGATCGATGACCGCAGACACGGCCGGGATCAGTCGGGATTCACGCACGATTTCCACATCGCGAGTGGCGAGCATCGCGCGACCATCCTGCACGCTCTGACCCGAGGTCAGCACACGTCCACGGATATCCACCCCGGCCTCGGCCCCGTGATTCTTGAACCCGATCGACACCCGACCACCGACGTCCTCGATCGCGGACTCCAGCTCCTCATCCGATGCACCCCACCACGGGGAATCCCAACGTGTCGTACCCAACTCGGTGAGCGGAAGCCGCGGGTGTTCGGTGGAGGTCACGACCGCGGAGGGATCCGAGTCGACGGGACTCGGTCGGTCGATCCAGTCGCAGGAAATCAGTAGAGCCACTAGCCCGAGTGCCGTGGCGACGAGTCCCAGTCGGTACAGTCGCTCATGCGACCGGAATGCACGAGTGAACGCCGAAGTCAGCCGATGCGGTAGGGTTCTTCTTGGGGGGGGGGAGTCATCACATCCTCCTTGAACGATTGAAGCGGAGCGACCGATTCACCCAGTTCCCAGTACCGCCAGCACCCGCAGTCTATATTTCGAACCTATCATCCGTCCCCTCGCACCGCAAGTTTTTCTTGATGCTATCGGTGATTGAAGGAGTGCACATTCCGACCTGACTCCAGGCGCGGCAAGGACTTGCGTAGGAAAGTCGGTTCTGCCGGAATGCCTCGTCATTGGCCGATAACGCCGCCGAAACCCTTCGTTTAGGCCGACGAGCTGCTCGCGGTGCTGGACGAGGCGGACCGGCACAGCTCGTACCTGGACATCTCCGCCCGGGCGGTGCCGGTGCGGGGGGAAGTGCGCATCCGCGCCCCCGGCGGCGCGGGGGCCGACTGATGGACGCGCGGCTGCAGCTCCGGGTACAGCGTTACGGCTGGGACCGGGCCGCGGAGCACTACGAGCGGACGTGGGCGGACCAGCTCCGCCTCCGCCCCGCGCAGGATCGCCCGCTCGAGATCCGCGCGGACGGCGCACATGTGGTCGTCCACGGCCGCGACCCCTAGCTGCCGCAGATAGCTGCGCTGCTCCAACGGGCCAACGACCTGCGAGACCTGGAAGATGGGGCGCCCCCGCACGTCGAGGAGGGACCACAGATCGTACATGTCGAACTCGTTCAGGAGACAGCAGCCAGCAAGCCTGGATCAAGAGGGCACCCATTGATATTCGTAATATCAAGGGGTGTGGTGCAATGGCCCTCGATTCCCAAAAAAAGCGGGCGGAGCAGCGGGTTCGCTCCCCTCGCCCAATGTCTCAGGAACCCGACTAGATCCTGTCACACAACTCGTCACAGTGAAACAGCCAAGTCATTGCTATACAACGTTTTATGGCATTGTTACCCGCCGGTTCGAATCCGGCCGTCCCGACTTTTGAGTTGGTGATCAGGGTATGATACGGCGGATCTGTGGAGCGAAGCGACACTAATCCGGCCGTCCCCACTCCTGGATCTTCTCAGGATGAGAACCCGAAACACCCCAGAGTTCGAGCCCGACAAGGCTCAGCGCCTTGTCGGGCTTTTCCTTTTGAGACCCAAAGACCCCGGAGATGTGACCTCGGTCGAGCATGAGGAACTCATTCACGCCAGCTTCGGGGTGCATCATGGCCGCCCCTCCGCTGCCTCACGGATCTCGCGAATCCGCTCCCATTGATCCGTCCGCAGCCCGGGATACTCGACTCCGAGCTGCTCCAGATAGCTCGAGTATCGAGTGGGATCGAAGTAGAAGGGCTCGAGAAGGGGACGGAACTCCTCCATGATGCTGCGGTTCAGATGCGTGGCCGGCGGATCGTCCTCGGTAATGAAGGAGATGTAGTCCTGATCCGCCTTCTGCTCGTTCTCGAAGTAGTCCCAGGCGTCCTCGATGAGATCCGGACGGAGATAGAGTTCGAGCGCTGTGCGAGCCAGCACCTGGGCACCGGCGACGACCCCCTTGTGTGCGATCGGAGTCGCCATGGTTATGGCGTTGGCCCAGTGGTGCCCCGGAAGACCGGGAATGTTGGACGGGTAGTGGAGGGTGATCGTGGGGACGTTCCACGAGATGTCACCGATGTCGTCGGAGCCGCCGCTCTGGGGCTGATCGGGAGGCCCGGTGATCTCACCGAGTTCCAATGGCAGCCCCACGGGGTCGCTCCCGACCTCGAGCTGGGTGGCCATCGCCAGCGCCTGGTCGTCGTCGCTCCACTCGGGAAGTCCGACGGCCTCGATGTGGCGCCAGGTGGCCTCCGCCATGGGCCGATTGAAGTGTCTCGGCCAGGCGACCCCCAGAATCCGGTGCTCCACCTCGGTATCCGACATCAGGGCGGCGCCCTCGGACATCCGGATGACCGCGTCGAGGCTGCCCCTCAGATGCTCATAGTCCATCTCTCGCACGTAGTACCAGACCGAGGCGAGCGATGGCACAACGTTGGGCTGGTCTCCTCCATCCGTGATCACGTGGTGCGAGCGCTGAAGCGGCCGCATGTGCTCGCGCCAATACTGCCAGCCCACGTTCATCAGCTCCACCCCATCGAGGGCGCTTCGGCCCCTCCACGCTCCGGCGCCGTGGGCCGCCTCTCCGTGGAAGGTGAACTCGATCGAGACCAGCCCGGTGCCTCGATCACCCCCCCAGCCCACCCCGAGCCGGTTGCCCACGTGGGTGAAGATCGCCGCGTCCACGTGGTCGAAATATCCGTCTCGCACGAGCCAGGCCTTGGTCGCCACCTGTTCCTCGGCGACCCCGGGCCAGAGCGCGATGGTTCCGGGGATGCCCTCTCGTTCCATCACTTCCTTCAGCGCGATCGCCGCCACCACGTTCAGCCCCTGGCCCGAGTTGTGTCCCTCGCCGTGTCCGGGAGCACCGGGTACGAGCGGGTCATGGTAGGCGACCCCCGGACGCTGGTTGGCCTTGGGAATTCCGTCGAGATCGCTCCCGAACGAGATGACCGGGCTCCCCTCTCCCCACGTGGCCCACCACGAGGTGGGGATGTCCGCGATCCCCTCCTCGACATGGAACCCGTGATCCCGCAGGATCGAGACGATGTACCGAGAGGTTTCGACTTCCTGGAAGCCGAGCTCCGAAAACGAGAAGATCTTGTCGACCATCTCGGCAGCCAGACCGGCCCGCTCGAGCACCCCGGCCTCGACCTCCTCCATCAGGTCGTTCATTCGGGACTCGTCGATCTCGGGTAGCTGGGCTTCCACGGGCGCGGCGAGGAACAGAAGTGCGATCACGCCAAGGGCGGACCATAGGGAGGCAACGGGCTCCGATCTCATGACTTTGCTCCGGGTGCGGGGGAGGGGAATCGTTGCGACTTTCAGGAGCCTAGCCGTCGCTCTGTTCCGATTCGGCCGTGGTCTCCTCGATTTGCTCTCCAAGCGCCGAAAGGACCTGGTCCCACTCGAACCCCTCCCCGATCCCACGGAGGTAGTAGTCCATCCAGGCCATTTCACTCACAGCCTTGAGGTAGCGGTTTCGCGGATCCGGAATGCCGTGGCTGTTTCCCGGATAGAGAAAGAGCTCGGTGGGGACCCCGAGTTGCACGAGCGCCATGTGAAGTTCGACCGACTGGGGACTCGGGACCCGCGGGTCCCCCTCGACGACATGGATCATGGTCGGGGTCGCGGCGTTGGCGATGTATTTCAGCGGGGACTGATCCCAGTACGCATCGAAATCATGGTAGGGGAGTTCGTCTCCCAGGTAATACTGTCGGTTCCTCTGAACGTCGCTCTGGGCATACATCGAGATCCAGTTCGAGGTCCCGGCTCCGGAGCTGATCGCCTTGAACCGATCGGTGTTCACGAGAATCCAGTTGGACCAGTGGCCGCCGGCGCTCCAACCGAGCGCGCCCATCCGGTCGCCATCGACGATCCCTTCCTCGATGAGATGATCGACCCCGGTCATGATGTCCTCGTATCCGGGCGGGAAGTAGTTGCCCACGATCCCCTTCCGGAAGGCCTCGCCGTAGTTGGTCGAGCCCCGGTAGTTGGGCCTCAGCACGACATAGCCGGCTCCCGCGTAGACCTGAGAGGCATTCCCGCCGTTGAAGTTCAGGACGTCGGCCGAGGCCGGCCCCCCATGGATCGACACGATCAGGGGGTAGCGCTGGCCCGGCTCATATCCCACCGGCAGGGTGAGTACCCCTCCGACTTCCACCCCGTCGGACGAAGTCCAGGTGATCTCCGACTGCTCCCCGAGCGCAAATTCACGAACCTGCGGATTCACATCGGTGAGCTGAATCCACCGGGACCGATCGGAGAGCTCGTCGATCGAAGACACGGTGAAGAGAGTGGATGGGGTTTCGGGATCCTGATAGTTGACCAGGAGCGTTCCGGTTTCATCGTCACGACTGACGGAAAGCGAGGCGAGCTCGTCGGTAACCGGGTCGACCCGGTCCGTCTCGATGTCGAGGGCCATCAACTGCCGGGTGGCACGGATCCCTTCGTTGAAGTACACCGTACTCCCATCGTCCGACCAGAAGTCGATCGACAGATGTCCGTCGAAGTCACGTCCGAGGGTTCTCCACTCGCCGCCCCGGTCTTCGACCGCACGGATGTACATGTGACGATTGCCCATCGTGTAGCGGTCCAGGACCAGGGGAGCGAGGAACGCGACCCAGCGTCCATCCGGTGAGAAGTGGGGTCCGTTCGGGCCCACCTCGAAGGTCTCTGTAAGTCGCTCGACCTCCCCGCTCGTCGCATCGAGCAGGTACAGATCGGAGTACAGTCCGGTCTGCGTGATATTCCGCTCGTACCGATTGGCGGACGATGCGGCGAATCCGATCCAGCGGCCGTCGTCCGAGGTGTTGAAGCGCATCACCGACATGGTGGCGTCTCCCGCAAGGTGAGACACCGCCGTCGATTCGAGATCAAGGGAGTAGAGCGACGAAAGCGGGGTCTCCTGGTTCCGGATATTCA
Organism: Gemmatimonadales bacterium; assembly: GCA_007692605.1. GTDB lineage: Bacteria > Gemmatimonadota > Gemmatimonadetes > Longimicrobiales > Gaopeijiaceae > SLBA01. Next base: position 73,066 of record REBS01000096.1, on the reverse strand, counting down.
CCGTGAACGCGTACTCCCTGCGACGTTGATCCCCCTCGTCCACGGAGTCGGGAGCAACGAAGTAGATGCGCTCGCCGTCGGGAGCCCAATCCCAGCTTTCGACTCCGCCGGGGTGATCCGTCAGCTTCGCTGCCTCACCGGGTCCGTCGCTCGCCGGATCTCCGATGCCTTCGATCGGAAGTCGGTAGAGCTGGAGATCGCCGGACCTCCCACTGCGGTACACCAGCGACTGCCGGTCCGGGCTGAGCGAGTAGTTCGAGACTCCATGCTCGGCGTGGGTGATCCGGCGAGCTTCGCCTCCATCGGGCCGCATCACGTACAGCTGGTTCCGGGCCTGAGAGGACGAGGGAGCGTCCCGGTTCGAGAGGAAGAAAAAATACGTGCCGTCAGACCCCCAGGAGGGACTGGTCTCGTTCTTGTCCTCGGTGAAGGTCAACCGTCGAGACGAAGACACGCCATGGCTCATTGAAACCAGATGGATATCGGTCTGGGACTCGGCCTCGTCCCAGTCCGGGTTGCTCACGGTGTGCAGCAGCCACTGCCCATCGGGGCTCGGCGTGGGAGAGCCGGCCGACCGGAAATGCTGGAGGTCCAGAAAGGTCATCGGTCGAAGCGCATCTCCCGCGTCGCTCCCTTGTTGCTGGGCGGCGAGTTCGCCCAGGCTTGCGAAGGCGGTCCCCAGGACCAGCAGAAAGAGGAGTCGGCGGGCGGAAGTCTTTGTCGTCCGGAGAGATGGTGGTTTCATGTTGGAACTCGGCATGGCAGAGGAGGCGCACTATGGATTTTTTTCATAGTACGGTCTCGGTGGGTCACCGACCAGACGTGAGAGCCCGCAGGGGAGCACCAGCGCCTTCACCGCGTCTCGAGCAGCCCGTTCAGGAGGTCCGTCGCGACACTCCCCAGATTCGTGGCCCCCGAGTTGTAATTCCGCAGGAGGATCACCCCGATTCCGGACTCCGGCTCGAAGACCATGTGCGCCGTATAGCCCGCAACCGATCCACCGTGGCCCACGAAGCTCCGGCCGTCGTCTCGCACACGCACGTTCCACCCGAGCCCGTATCCCGAAGCCTCGTCACCCGGAGTCTGGCGCCGCAGCATCTCGAGCCGCATCTCCTCACGCATGAGGCTTTCCCCGGCGCGGCCGCTCATCGCCGCGATGAGCCGGGCCATGTCGCCTACCGTCGAATACACCCCCCCGTTCGGCACCTTGTAGCCGCGCCCACGGTGCTCTCGCGCCGGACCCTCCGCGTTGAGCGACCCGTCGGAGCGGTTCTGGTACCCGACGGCCAGCAGGGTCTCGAGTTCCGAAGGCACCACGAAGGTGCTCGAGCGCATCCCCAGGGGCTCGAAGATCCCCTCGACCACCTGATCCATGAAGGAGTGTCCTTCGGCCCGTCCCAGGGCGAGCCCGAGGGTGCCGAACCCGATGTTCGAGTAGGAAACCCGCTCCCCGGGTTCCGCCAGAAACCCCGTCGCCGGAATCGATTCCAGCACCTTGGCCTCCCACTCCTCGATGGGCCCCGACGCAGCCCCCTCGAGGCGAGGTTCACGGATGAGCCCCGCCGTATGCGTGGCCAGCCTGCGGAACGTCACCGCCTCGGGCCCTGCCAGCGGGTCGTCGAAGGCCACCGCCTCCGGAAGGTGGCGGGCCACCGGGTCGTCCAGGTCGAGCACGCCGCGATCGGCAAGCTGCGCCAGGACGATGGCCGTGACGGGCTTGCTGATCGATCCGATCCGGTAGATCGACTCCACCGCCGCAGGAATCCCCCGCTCCCGGTCCGCCCATCCGAAACCCTCGGCCCAGATCATCCGATCGCCGACTACCACAGCAGCCGTAATCCCACCCACATTATCCTCGGCGACATCGCGCCGGAGCTGGTCGCGGAAGGCGGCGATCGCCTCATGCACCGACTCCGCCTGAAGTCCGGGCACGGGCGTCGGTGGTGAGGGCGCACCCTGTGCCGCCAGTTGTCGGGGCGCAGAAATGAGCGCGACCACGGCCAGGAGTGTGAGGGCGAGCCCGATCCGGGCGGGGGCGTTTGGCGGGAGGGGATTCCGGTGCATGGCTGAGGTCCGTCGGGAGTCGTGGTTCGGAAGGGCCAAGGTCGTGTATGGTGTCGCCCAGGTCCCGTTCAGCACCGAGACCGACGAGGCATAGCATCGCGATTCCGAGCGAGATGCAACGCGGCCGGAGTAGATGCAGCGGCGATCGAATTCCACGGGACCCTGGCGACACTACACTAGAGCCCGGCGTACTCCTGCGAAAGCGGCACACACGAGCAGACGGCCGAGTAGCCTTCGCGCGCTTCGCGGCCGTATCTTCCGATGTGCGCATGCCGCCAGATCTCAAAGGACCCCCGATGAACGACATCTTCGATCCGGCCGTGACCCGAGCGCTGATCGACCGTATTCACTCGCTGGAGCCCGACGCCCAGCCCGAGTGGGGGACCATGAATGCGGCACAGATGCTCGCCCACTGCTGCGTCATCTACGACCTCGCCTTCGACCCGGATCCCCCCCGACCGGGGCCGATCAAGGGATTCCTCCTCAAGACCTTCGTGAAGAAGGCTGTGGTGGGCGAAAAGCCGTACCGCAGGAGTACCCCGACCGCACCGGAGTTCCGGATTGAGGGAGAGCGGGAGTTCCACCTGGAGCGGGACCGGCTGGTTGCGCACCTCGAGCGCTGTCGGGAGTTGGGCCGAGAGCACTTCGATGGCCGAGACTACCCGAACTTCGGGACCCTCACCGCCGACGAGTGGAGCCGCATGTTCTACAAGCACCTGGATCACCACCTGACCCAGTTCGGGGTCTGACGGAGGAATCGGAGCCTACCTCATGCCTTCGATCCTGCGCAGGACCTCGCGAAGGTGCGCGCGGGTCTCGCGGTCCATCCCCGCGACTTCGCCGGGGCCCCTCGAATCTCCGGCCCCGTTGAGTCGTGCCCGGATCTCCGCTCCCAGGAGTTCGAGCTGTTCCCGGATCAGGGGCACGGCATCGGACTGGTGCAGGTGGAAGGGAGTACGAAGCGTCACACCGTCGAATCCGGAGGGCTCCAGGTCGGGACGATAGTCGCCCGGAGGAGGCGGGGCCGAGGCCGAATCATCGCTCAGAAGCGCGTGCATTCGATCCAGGTAGCCTCTCTGCAGGTTGCGACGGTAGGGGTCGATGGAGCCCCCGCTCTGCACCTCTCTCCAGACCGCACCCCTCAGGTCGTCGAGCATCTCCGCCAGGCTGTAGGCATCGTTCGGCCGGAAGGCCTGCTGCTCGATCATCCGCTCCATCCGCTCCGGGCTCAGAAGCTGATCCAGCGAGTTGACCTGGTACCAGCGGATCCGCTCCACCGCACCCACGGGTTCGAATCGCCGGAGGAGGTCAGGGTCGAGGAGCCACTCCGGTGTCTCGTAGACGTGCTCGGCGAGCCAGAGTAGGGACCGGCGCTGCTCCTCCGACGGAAGGGGGGCGTAGATCGGGCCTTCCTCGCCGACGACCTTGAGGTGCTCCTCGAGCCCTCCCACGGCGCTCGTCACCCGCGTGATGATCCGGTTCCACTGACTCAGCACCTGCATGTATCGCTGCATGACCTCGTCATAGGTGTCGCCCTCGACGCCGATCCACTCGATCAGGTTCGGGACCACCCGGCGCAGATTCCTCATGCCCAGGTCGCTGGCCTCGATCCACTCCCGCCCGATGGACTCCGTCTGCTGATAGGGGTCGAAGTCGTTTCCATACCCGAAGCGGTAGACCGGATCGTGGGCCCGCGCCCGCACCCAGCCGTCGAGGATCGGGCGCTCCTCTTCGGCGCTCGACGCCTCGGGGATCGGCCGATACGCCCATTCCACCGCCCACTTGTCATACTCCCCCACCGAGCGGTGCACCCTCAGCTCCCCGTCTTCGGGCTGCGCCACGTAGTTGAACCGGGTACGCCCCACGACGGAGCCCGAGTTTCCCCACTCGTCGGTGAAGGAAGCCGATCGGAGTGAATCGACCGGGAAGGCGGAGTTCGCCTTCTGGTTGTGCGGGTACCCCAGCGCGTGGCCCATCTCGTGCGAGACCACGTAGCGCAGGTAGCCTCCCATCTCCTCGGTGGACAGCTCCAGGCTCTGCACCGCCGGGTTCCGGGGACCGGTCTGGGTGAGGGACCACCAGTGCAACCGCTTCATGACTCCGTGATACATGTTCATGTGGGCGCGGATCGTCTCGCCGGAGCGGGGATCGACGACATCGGGCCCGGCGTTCGCGGAGAGCTCCGGGGTGGCCACCCAGCGGACCACGTTGTATCGGGCGTCCATGAGATCGAACTCGGGATCATCGTCGGGGGCGAGGTGGGCCTGCACCGCGTTCAGGAACCCGGCGCGCTCGAAGGCCTCGTTCCACTCCTCGAGGCCCTCCCGGATGAAGGGGCGCCACTGCTCCGGGGTAGCCCGGTCGATGTACCACACGATGGGCTCGACGGGTTCGACGAGCTCCCCGCGCCGGAAGGCCTCCATGTCGGAAGGCTCCAGGCGAAAGCGCTGGACGAACTGCTTCGACCGCGCATACTGCGCCGGGTCGCTGTAGTCGATGGTCTCCACCGTGATCATTCCCACGCGGGGATCGGCCAGACGCGGACGCATGGGCTCCTCGGGAAGGAGGATCATGCTGTGATTGACCACCATCGACAGGGCGCCGGTCCGCTCCAGGTGCGGGGGCCGGTCGGCGTGATAGGTGAGGACATTGCGGACCTCGATGTTGGTGGGAAAGGACCGGATGAAGCGCAGGTGGCTGCGATCCGTGTCGACGCCCCGGGTCTGCCAGAGTTCCCTGCGGGCACGGTCGAGCCCGAAGTTGGGATTGCCGCCGGTGAAGAGGGACGAGACCTCGATCACCGAGCTGCCCTCGCCTTCGGCCATCAGGGGAAAGGAGGCGATGACGGGCTCGAAGCCGGCGTGCGCCACCGCGGCCGCGACCGGGTCATCGGGGTGCGCGGTCTGGGCGTGACTCACCGCCTGCAGGAGGATCCGATCTCCCTCTCGCACCCAGCGAACCACCTGCGTGTCGTAGTTCATGAACTGGGTTTCGTTCAGGCGGTCTCCCCCGGGGAGCATCTGGAACAGCGTTCCGGCAGGCATTGCAGCCATACGGCTCAGAAGCGCCATCTCGCGGCCGAGCATGGCGTCGGGAATCTCGTAGAAGTACCGATCCCCATCGCGGTGCACGTCGAAGAGGCCCCGATCCGTCTCCATACCCGGGGTGATCACTTCCCCGTACTCGAGGGTCCCGGATTGGGATGGGGTCTGGGCGACCGCCGCGGACGCCGGGAGCGCGAACAGGAGAAGCGCGATGAGGAGTCGGATGGGCTGGGGGTGTCGCTCTGTCATGGTGGGGTCCGTTTCGACATGGGGTTCGAGATGGAGTCCGAGATGGAGTCCGAAAAAGGGCCCCGGGCACAGCCGGGCAGCGGGAAGGCACCGGCCCGTCAGAGGGCATTGGCATTTCGGCCTCAAGGTGGGAGGGGGGCAACCGGACGGCAAGAAGATGGCGCGGGGGCCCCGGCACCCTCCGTATTTCGTCTCCGGCCGAGTGGGCCGCCCACCCCTCGCCTCGTCGCGCAGCGGGTTCTACCTTCCCCACATGACGACACGAACGCGCTCCCGGCTTCCCGCTCTCCCACCCGTGGGCCTCCTGGCCTCGTTGATGTTCCTCACCTCCTCCCTGGGCCTCGTAAGCCTTCTCGGAGAGGGCATTCTCGGACCCCCAGCCCTCGCCGCGCAGCAACTCACCCCCTCGGCCGCCGACGCTCGGCTGCGAGGTGCGCTGGAGCGGCCCGAGGTGCAGGCGGGACTCGCCCATATCGAAGAACGAAGACCGCCCACCGTGGAGCTTCTCACGGATCTGGCCCTCATCGTCTCCCCCTCGGGTCAGGAGGAGGAGCGGGCCCACCGGGTGGCCGAGGAGATGCGTCGCATCGGGCTCGAAGACGTCGAGGTCGACGGCTCCCCCAACGCGATCGGGCGAATTCCGGGCCGCTCCGGACAGGTGGTCGTCTTCATCTCGACCCTGGACGATCTGGCCACCGTCGCCGAGCATCGCCGGGCCGCCGAGGGGCCCCCCGTGCTCCAGGGGGACCGCCTCGTGGGACCCGGCACCAACACGTCGTCGATCACCGCGGCCATGCTGGTCGCCGCCGAGGGCATGGTCGAAGCCTTCCGGGAGGCCGGTGAAGGGCCCGAGCACGACCTGGTGTTCGCGGCCGTCGCCCAGGAGGAGACCGGGCTCGTCGGGATGAAGGCGATCTACGAGCGCTACCGCGACCGGGCCGTCGGGTTCGTCGACATCCTGGGCGATGGCCGGAGTGTGAGCTACGGGGCCCTGGGCATTCACTGGTGGCGGGTGGAGGGGGAGGGCCCGCCGGGGCACTCGCTCGGAGGTGGGCTCCCCAATGTGAACCAGGGGCTGGCACGGGCGGTGGACCGGATCCTGACCGAAGCGGCCGACCTTCAGGACCCGAACACCCGGACCGTGGTCAACGTGGCGATCCTGAGCAGTGGCGCGGTCTTCAACCACAAACCCGCCGACGGCTGGTTCTCGCTGGACGTGCGCTCGCTCGAGGCAGAACGGATCGAGGCCATCGAGACACGGGTCGGTGCGCTCCTGGCAGAGGTGGCGGCCGAGACCGAGACCTCCCTTCGCATGGAGCCCTGGCAGATCATGCCCGGAGGCCAGCTCCCCGGAGCCCGGGAGAGCGAGATCGTGCAGTCCTCGGCCGCCATCGGCCGCTGGCTGGGCTTCGACCCGACCCTCTCCAACGCCGGCTCCTCGAACATGAATGTGGCCATCGCCGGGGGAACCCCGGCCATCGGACTGGGCGGAAATCGGGGTGGAGACCGGGGCCTGCCCTCCGAGTGGGCCTCGGTGGACGCCATGATGCGATCGGCGCAGCACGTCTTCCTGCTGGGCATGCTCCTGGGGTCCTGAGTCAGGACTCCGTGTCTCGACCGACCCGCCCCTTGACTCCCCCCGGCGGCCCGACTAGGGTCAGATATGATCCCATCAGCCCACCGCACCCACGCACCCGCCACCCCCGGCGACCGCATCCAGGCCTGCGCCTGCATGTGCATGTGCATGTGTGCCTGTCTCCCCCGGGAGAGCGGGTTGGTGGCCCCTGTGCTGCGAGCGGAATCATGATGTAACCCTCGACAAATCAGCAGGTGAAGCCGACGGCCCCCTCTCATTCGGGAGGGGGCCGTCTTTTTTTATCCCCCATGCAGCGAGCCCAACCATGCCATCACCCCATCCTCCGTTCGCCTCGGGAGCCCCGCTGGGCATCCTGTACGAGCACCCCGACTGGTTCCAACCCCTCTTCGCGGAGCTGGATCGCCGGGGCGTGCCCCACGAGCGTATCCGAGCGGACCGTCACTGGTTCGATCCATCGGAGGCCACCGCGGATCACGCCATCGTGCTCAACCGGATGAGCCCGTCCGCCTGGCTCCGGGGCGAGGCCGATGCGGTCTTCCATACCACGCAGTACCTGGAGCACCTGAAGCGCCTGAACGTCCGCGTGATCAACGGCCTCGAGGCCTGGCGCATGGAGGTCTCCAAAGCCGCGCAGCTCACCCTCCTGCAGGGGCTCGGGCTCCCCTACCCCAGCGCCCGGGTGATCCACCGGCCCGAACAGGCTCTGGAAGCCGCTCGAGGCCTCCGCTTCCCCGTCGTGTCCAAGCCCAATGTGGGTGGAAGTGGAGCCGGGATCGTCCGCTTCGACACCCCCGAGGCGCTGGAGCGCGGTGCCCGCGCCGGCGAGCTGGACTTCGGGCTGGACGGAACGGCCCTCATCCAGGAGTTCATTCCCGCCCGCGACGGTCGCATCGTGCGCGTCGAGGTCTTGAACGGCGCGTACCTGTACGCGATCCGGGTCTACGCCCCCGGAGATCAGTTCAATCTCTGCCCGGCCGACGTCTGCCAGAGCGTGGACGGCGCCCGGCTGGAGCGTGCCGCCTGCGCCGCCGACGCCCCCACGAACGAGATGCGGGTGGAAGGATACGACCCGCCGGACGAGATCAGGCGTGCCGTGGAGCGGATCACCGCCGCAGCCGGCATCGAGATCGGGGGGGTGGAATACCTGGTCGACGACCGCGACGGCCGGCTCTACTACTACGACGTGAACGCCCTCTCCAACTTCGTGGCCGACGCCCCCCGCATCATCGGCTTCGATCCCTTCGCTCGTCTGGTGGACTGGCTGGAAGCGGAGATCGGCGCGGGGGTGGCGCCATGAGATTCGGATACTGGCTCCCCATGTTCGGCGGCTGGCTCCGCAACGTCGACGACGAGGGGATGGAGGCCTCCTGGGAGTACGTGAGTCGACTGGCCCGGCGCAGCGAGGAGATCGGGTTCGACCTCACCCTGCTCGCCGAGCTGAACCTGAACGACATCAAGGGGATGGACGCGCCATCGCTCGACGCCTGGAGCACCGCCGCCGCCCTCGCCGCAGTGACTCGTCGGCTGGAACTCATGGTGGCGGTCCGACCCACCTTCCACGAACCCGCCCTCCTGGCGAAGCAGGCGGCCAACATCGACCGGATCAGCCAGGGGCGCCTGTCGCTCAACGTGGTCTCCTCCTGGTGGGCCACCGAGGCGCGCAAGTACGGGATCCGCTTCGATGATCACGACGAGCGATACGCCCGTACCGCCGAGTGGCTCCAGGTGGTCAACGGCATGTGGAGCGAAGAGGAGTTCTCCTTTTCGGGACGGTACTACGAGGTCGAGGACGCCATCCTGGAGCCCAAACCCCTGCAGAACCCCCGGCCGACCCTCTATGCCGGGGGTGAGTCCCCCGCCGGAAAGGCACTCATCTCGAGCCGATGCGACGCCTGGCTCACCCACGGCGATCCACCCGAGGTCATCGGGACGAAGGTGGCGGAGATGGCAGCCCGCAGGGAAGCGCTCGAGCTACCCCCGATGAGCTACGGCGCAGCCGGGTACGCCGTGGTCCGCCCCACCGAGGCGGAAGCAAAACAGGAGCTGGAGCGGATCACCAACGTGCGACAAAGCGCCCGGGGATTCGCCAACTACCAGGACTGGGTCAGGAACACGAAACTCGAGCGGAAGGTGAGCCTGAAGGACTACTCGGTCTCCAACCGGGGGCTGCGAAGCGGGCTCGTGGGCACGCCCGAGCAGGTGGCCGAGCAGATCCTCGAGTTCGAGAAGGAGGGGCTCGACCTTCTCCTCCTCCAGTTCAGTCCCCAGCACGAGGAGATGGAGCGGTTCGCGGAAGAGGTGATCCCCCTGGTCAGGGAAGGTTCGTCTCGGGCGCTGAAAGCAGGTGGAGTCGCATGACCGACCTCGGTGCGGACGCCTACAACGGGGGCGACGGGGGTCCCAGGTGGAAGACCAGCCGGTAGGCAGGCTCGCCGCCCCGGTCCAGGTAGTAGACGAAGAGGTCGTGCTCCCGGTCGATCCTGAGGCGCCAGACCCGGTGCTCCTCCGCCGGGGTCTCGTCGGTGGCCCGGAAATCGGGGAAGTGCTGGAAGGTGGCCGAGCCCTCGTCCGAGGCATGTCCGCCGAATCCCGAGTTCTCGTATTCGGTGCCGTCGGGACGGAGGTGCTCGTGGAAGAAGGTGAGGCCGTCCCCGCCCATCTGCAGGACCCAGGTCCGGGAGTCGTCCTCGCCCACGATGAAGGGGATCCGGAGCTCGTCCTCGGTGCACTCTTCCACGATGAAGTAGAGCCGGGCCGGCTCGAAGGTGGTGTCCGTCTCCTCGGCCAGGACGGTCCGGCCGCCGAAGGACTGGCCGCACATCTCCTGCATGCTCTGGAAGAACGCGGCCTGGGCCTCCAGGGGATCCGGAGCCGCTCCATCGGCGTCCGGAGCCGGATCGCAGCCGGCGAGGACCAGGGTAAGAACGAGAATGAAGCGCATGTCAGGCCTCCCTTTGATTCGCTTTGAGGGCCTCGGGGACCCGGGCCGGTCAAGGTATCCGCATCCTTGCCGGGGCGGCAATCCGGGCCGGGGTCGAGGCGGCCGGCCGCTCACCGCTGGACCCACCGCACGCCCCTGCGCACCCTGGACCCGACGTCTCCCGTGGAACCCTCCAACCCCCGGGGGGCTGGCCTCCCGGGCCTGGAGCCCGTAGTCTGCATGGTCGCGCAGGTTCGTCCCCCGGACGGGCCGGATCAGTCGACGTGGAACACTCGAGATCAAGGAGAGGCATGGGGATGAGAACCGCATCATGGAAAGCCGTGGGGCAAGGACTGCTGGCACTGGCGTTCGTGGGGATGGCGGCGTGCGAGATCGAGGATGCCACGACCGAGGCCGCCCCGGCCGGCGTCGCAGCCACCGACTTCGAGGTCGACCCGTTCTTCCCGCAGACCCTGCCCAACGACTGGATCGTCGGGCAGGTGTCGGGGATCGCCGTCGACTCGCGTGACCACGTCTGGATCGCGCATCGGCCCGTGAGCCTCTCTGCGCTTCGGGCGGGCGCGGCTCAAGACCCGCCGATCGCCATGTGCTGCGTGCCCGCGCCGCCGATCATCGAGTTCGACACCGAGGGCAACGTGGTGCAGGCCTGGGGTGGACCGAGCGAGACCGGCGAGCATGACTGGCCCGAAGAGGAGCACGGGATCTACGTGGACCACGAGGACAATGTCTGGATCGGAGGCGGCGCCGCCAACGCCGGCTTCAGCGGACACTACGTGCTGAAATTCACCCGCGACGGGGACTTCCTCTTCCAGATCGGCCAGGGCAGTGGGCCTGAGGCCACCGGCGGGAGCACCGACACGGAGACCCTCGGGGGACCCGCCGCGATCCATGTCGACGCGCAGGAAAACGAGGTCTTCATCGCCGATGGATATCAGAACCGTCGGGTGATCGTCTTCGACGCCGAGACCGGCGAGTACCTGCGCCATTGGGGTGCCTTCGGCAACGAGCCCGAAGACGGCAATCCGAACGCCGACGAGCAGTTCCAGGGCCCGGTCCACGGGATCGCCGTGTCCGACGACGGGATGGTGTACGTCGCCGACCGCTCCGAGAACCGGATCCAGGTCTTCGAGCGCGACGGCACCTTCGTCGAGGAGTTCCGGATCCGGCCCGAGACGGGCTCGATGGGATCGACCTGGGACGTGGCACTCTCGCCCGATCCCGAACAGCGCTACCTGTACGTTCCCGACGGGGTCAACAAGACCGTCTGGGTCGTCGAGCGCGAGAGCCTCGAGGTGGTGAACAACTTCGCCCGTGGTGGACGCATGGCGGGCGAACTGGGCTGGGTGCACAACGTCGCCGTCGATTCGCAGGGCAACATCTTCGTGAGCGAGGTCGAGACCGGGAAGCGCTTCCAGAAGTTCGTTCCCGTCCACTGATCCTCTTCATCACCAGGGCCCCTCGAGTCCCGGGGGCAGGGTCCCGCCACCTGCCCCCGGATCGATGACCGGCCCACTCGTTCGCACCCTCGAGATGCGGGGGGAGTCCTTCTTCCGCCTGGACTTCGACCACCCCGAGGTCGAAGCCCGAGTCCTCGACGAAATGGCCGCGGGCATCGATGTGTACTACGATCGCCACTGGCCCTTCACCCAGGAGTTCTGCGAGTTTCTCCTGGACCACCCGGAGCTCGTGCGGGGCCGCAACCTGCTGGTGGCGGGTGCGGGTGTGGGGATGGAGGCCGTCGTCGGGGGCCGCCTGGCGAAGCGCCTCTGGATCAACGACTGGGCTCCCGTCGCCCTCGAGCTGCAGGAGCGGCAGCTCGAGGCGAACGGACTGAGCGTGGTCGACACGATCTGCGGGTCCTTCGGCGAACTCGAACTCCCGCCCGAGGTCGACCTGGTCCTGGGGTGCTTCGTCGTCTACGACGCCGAAACCGCAGGAGCCGTGGAGGCCATGCTGGAGCGAAACCTCGCCGCAGGGGTCCCCACCCTCCTGGCCGATCTGGACCTGGGGGGTCACTTCTCGCGGCTGCTCGAGCGATTCTCCGAGCACACCCACCGGATCGCATTTCCCGGTTCGGCGTCCGACGACACCTCGCGCATCCAGGTCGTACGCGCAGGGTGATCCAGAGGCGCTCGAGCGCTAGGCGCCGGACCGGCCCTGCAAGGCGCCCGGCCGGCCCCCCGGCGCGCCCGACCGGCTCTTTGCACCCCACTTCGGAGTAGGAATCACTGCCCGGAGGACCCCGACTCGGGGTCCTGTCGTTTCCTCGCGTCCTCGCCCCGATGTCTCCGGATCGATCGACAGCCCCCGGCGGCCCCCGGCCACGATGGCTCGCAGCCCTCCTTGTGCTCGCGCTGACCGGATTGGCCGGATGCTTCGATCGGGGGGCCGACCTCGACCTGCTGGGTCCGTGCACCCCCGAGTCCGAGCTTCACCTCGAGGTGGGGAGTGCCATCCAGCTCACGGCCCACGCGATCACCCGACTCTGCATCGGCGCCGAAAGCCCGAGCGACTACCTCCTGGTCGTCTCTTCCCGCCCCGGAGGCTCGAGCGAGGCCCGATCGCTCACGGTCCGGGGAGAGGGCGTCGCGCCGATCACGGACCCCGGGATCGGGGGACCGCCCGCCCCGGCGATCGGGGAGCGGCCCCGGCCGACCCTGTCGGACCCGGGCTCGCAGGCGTCCGACGCCCATCACCACATTCGCGAGATCGAGCGGACCGAACTCAGCGCCCTGATCGGATCCGCCCCCACCGCGCCGCCGCACTCGGGCCTGCCGGTGGAACGCGCTGCGCCCGCCACCCGTGACACCCAACCGAGCGAGGGCGACACGATTCGCCTCAACACCCGTGCGAGCCCCTCGTGCGAGCCCGCGGGCTCCAGTCCGGCCGTGGTGCGCGTGGTCTCGGAGTCGGCGCTCCTTCTCGAGGACCCGACGAATCCACCCGGAGGGTACACCGCCGAGGACTTCGCGAGCTTTGCCGCCGCCTTCGACACCCTGGTCGGACCCCTGGCACTCGAGACCTTCGGAGAGCACACCGACCTCGACGACAACGGCCGGGTGATCCTGCTGTTCACCGCTGAGGTCAACCGCCTTTCGGCGCAGTCCCCGGGCACCACCCTGCTCGGGACCTTCCTCTCCCGCGACCTCTTCCCCCCCGCGGAACCACTGGGGAGACTCCAGCCCTGCGCGGGATCGAATTTCGGAGAGGTCCTCTACTTCGCGGTCCCCGATCCCCAGCGGGTGATCGGGTTCGGGACGCCCTCGCGGGAGAGCCTGGTGCGCGGGATGCCCCGGCTCATGGTGCACGAGCTCCAGCACCTCATCAACACCTCACGCCGGATCCACATCACCGGATCCGACGAACCCTTCGAAGAGACCTGGCTCAACGAGGCCCTCTCGCACACCGCCGAGGACCTTCTGTTCTTCCGGCGCACGGGGCTCGGTCCCCGCATGAACATCGGGATGGGGGAGCTGCTCGAGGCCGGACCCACCGGACCCCAGGCGCTGGAACGGATCCAGTCACAGAACCTGCAGCGGTTCCAGCGCTACCTGCGGGCCTCCGAAGCCCACTCCCCCTTCGCTCCGGTCGATGGCGTCGAGACGAGAGGGGCGGCGCAACAGCTTCTCCGCTATCTCCTCGATCGAGCCGATTCCGATGACACCCCCATCCTGCGTTCCCTGATCGACGGGGGCTCGGCGGGGGTTCCCAACCTCGCCGCCCGGTTCGGCGGGCAGGAGACCCTGCGTCGCTGGCTCACCGACTGGCACGTCGCCCTGTATGCGGACGAGCGCATCGCGACCGAGGACCTGGCCTTCCAGCTCCGCAGCTGGAACCACCCCTCGCTCTTCGAGGCGCTGGGCCTGCCGGGCAACCCCTTCCCCCTCCGACCCCATCCCCTCGACGAGGCGCAACCCGTCACCTTCGAGCTGGCCCTGGGAAGCGCGGCCTACTTCGAGTTCACGGTCCCGAGCCCGGCCACCGCCACCCTCCGGATCGAACCGCAGTCCGGCGCCCCGGACGCGACCCTGGCCGTCACGCTTCTGCGTCTGAGGTGACCGGCAGCTGACCGTCGGGTGCGGATGGGGCCACTCCATCCGCGCCGGCGCATCCCCTTGCAGAATCAGCCGCCGCCTGCTGTGCCACGGGCCACCCCATGCGCACCGGGGCCTCCCCCCGCTATCTTCGAGAACATGAGTTTTCGACGACGCCTCCGCCTCCCCTCTCCCCTCCGTCCGGGCCGATTCCTCGCCCTGCTCGGAGGACTGGCCCTGGCCGGGTCGCTCCTTGCGCCGGCGCCCGATCTTGCCGCACAGAACCCGCCCGCGCTGGGTGCGGACGGGGTGGTCGCAGGAGAGGTGCGCCTGGCCCCCTCCATCGGGGCGGTTCGGGGCAGCGGCATGCCCTTCCTTCGTGCGACGGCGGCGATTCACGTCTCCCCCTGGCTCTCGTTCGGGGGGGAAGCCGCGGTACCGATGGGTGAGGTTCGCACCACAGCCGAAACGAGCCCGGACCGTTCGGAGCTTACCCTTCGGTACGGGGGCATTCGAGTCGGGGTGCGGCGGCCGAGTCTCGGAGAGGCCGATCCCTGGGCCCTTTCCTTCCTGCTCGGCACGGGCACCGCCCGGGTCACGTCGTCGCTTCTCAACACCGAACTCGGAGCCGACAACTTCCTGATTTTCGAGCCGGCGGTGGAGCGTCGGGTCAGCACGGTTGGGCCCGTGGAACTGCGGGGAGCCGCGGCCTACCGGATCCCCATCGGCGCCGAACCCCTCCCCGGAGTTCGCCCGAGCCAGCTGCGCGGGGTCTCGATCACCCTCTCGCTTTCGCTGAGGAAGAACCCCTGACCCCCACCCCGCTTTCCCACCCCCTCGATCTCGCCGTTGTCGACACCGGGTCCAACGCGATCCGGTTTTTCGCCGCTCGATGCACCGGACCGGGCCGCTTCATCGAGCTCGACTACGAGCGTGTCCCGATTCGGCTGGGCCACCAGGTCTTTCTGAGAGGACGGCTGGCCCCCGAAGCCCTCGACGCGGCGGTCCAGGCCTTCGTCCGATTTCGCGAGCGGATCGACGCGCTCGGGATCGAGCACCTCAGGGCGGTTGCCACGAGCGCCGTTCGCGAGGCGCGCAACGGCGAGCTTCTCCGGGACCGTATCCTGCGCGAGAGCGGGATCGAACTCGAGGTCATCACTGGCTCCGAAGAGGCCCGCCTGGTGCATACCGCAGTCTCGTCCCGCGTCGAGCTCGCGGGCGGAAAGTGGATCCTGGTCGACCTGGGGGGTGGCAGCGTCGAGGTCTCTCTGGTCGACGACATGGGCATCCTGTGGAGCGAGTCTCACACGATGGGGTCGGTCCGGCTCCTCGAAGAGCTGTCCGGCGCCGACGACGACCCGGGGCGCCTGCAGCGCCTCCTCGAGGAATACGTCTCGATCCTTCGGATGCCGGCTCCCGCGCAGTACTGGAGCCCGAGGGGGATGATCGCCACCGGCGGCAACATCGAGGCGCTGGCGGGACTCGCCGCCGCCCTCCCCGACGACTCGGGGGTCAGCCGACTCCCGGTGCGGGATCTGACCGCGGCGATCGAGCTCCTCGCCCGCCTCTCGTACCAGCAGCGAATGTCACAGCTCGGACTGCGCGAGGACCGGGCCGACGTCATTCTGCCCGCGGCCCTCGTGTACCAGCGCCTCGCCGAGGTCGCCGGCGTCGATGAGATCCTGGTCCCGCACGTGGGGGTGAAGGAGGGGGTGATCCTGGATCTGGCCGAGACGCTGACCTCGGATCCGGCGAGTTCCCCGCGCCGGGAGGACCAACTCGCCCAGGCCGCGATCTCCCTCGGGCGCAGGTTCATGTTCGACGAGGCCCATGGCGTGCACGTGAGCCACCTGGCGCTGCAGCTCTTCGACCAGCTGACGTCCCTTCACGGTCTCGGCACCCGCGATCGTCAGCTGTTGAGAGTCGCCGCGATCCTTCACGACGTGGGGACCTTCGTCGCCTTCAAGAAGCACCACAAGCACTCGCTCTACCTGATCTCGCGCTCCGAGCTCCCCGGACTCACCCCCGACGAAAACCAGCTCGTGGCCAACGTGGCGCGATACCACCGCAAGAGCCATCCCCAGACCCATCACTCCGAATACACACGGCTCGCCCCGCGTGACCGGGTACGAGTCGACCAGCTCGCTTCGATCCTCCGACTCGCCGACGCCCTCGACCGTCAGCACCTGCAGCGGGTCGAGCGGGTGCGGGTGCGGCCGAGCGGCCTCTCGCTCGAGCTGACCCTCGAAGGAGAAGGCGACCTGTTGCTCGAGCGCTGGGCCGCATCGAAGAAGAAAGGGCTGTTCGAGGAGACCTTCGGATTCGAGGTTCGGGTCTCTCAGGACGCGCCTGCAATCGAGCCATAGGATTGACAGTATTATAAGGCTTGACTTTCTTTGACTATCGTTCAGAACAGATGAAGGGCATGCCTTCATGAATGAACCACCCCTCTTTCGAGGACGCACCGATGGCAAAGAATGAAGAGAAGGTCATGGAGTTCGTCAAGTCCGAACTGAAGAAGAACCCGAGCGCCTCGACGACCGAGCTGTTCGAGAAGGCCAAGAAGGTGGACTCCGGGGTGAACCAGCTGTCGCTGCGGCAGTTCAACGCCCGGTTCCCCCTGCAGATCAAGCGGAAGGAAAGTCTGGCGAAAGGAGGAGGACGTCGTCGCACGAGTCGCCGCACCCGCCGCTCGTCACGCGAGCGGCGCGAAAACATGCGCGACCTGCTGATGCGATTCGCGTCGGACCTTTCAGCCGCCGAAGAGCGGAAGGACCTGGTCCAGATTCTGGCGAAAGTCGATGATTATGTCGATGACGCCATGAAGATCGCCGGACGCTGATCCGGACTGGAACCGCGCGGAGCGGCTGTCGGGCGACTACTCCGGCAGCCGCTCCGCGAGTACCATCAGCTCCCGGACCACCACCGTGAGCGCGGCGAGGCCCAGGTCCTCCTCGGCTTCCACCTCTCGAACGAGCTCCTGGAATCGATGGATTCGGTCGCCGTGCATCTCGTGCAGCCGCTTCATCGCGTCATCGACCGACCCCTCCTCCTCCTGAAGCCCGGTCACCGCGGCGGTGAGCCGCTGGTGCGCCCAGGTCAGGTCGTCCGAGAGCGCATGGGCAGCTCTCTTTTCCCAACGGTTGTCGCCGGCCTTCTTGAAAATCGTGCCGCGAAGCCAGGGGATCCAGAAGAGTTCCGAAACCCGATAGAAGGTACGCGCGGCATCGATCGGGTCGAGACCGGTCCTCCGGTGCACGCGAAGAACCTCGAGAAGCTGATCGAGGAAGCGCAGCGTGATGAGACTCCTGGCGAAGTCCTCCTCGGCGCCATCTCCCTTCAACTCTTCGACGAGTCGGCTGAAGACCCGCCGATCCTCCCCGGTCACGATGTCGGGGAACGCTTCGCGCAGCCGGTCGAGCCCCACCATGCTTTCCTCGAGCAGCCTCGAGGTGTCGCGTCCCTCGATCTCACTGGTCAGGAGCCAGCGTGTGGTCCGTTCCATGACGCGAGACAGCCCCAGGAGCCAGCGGTATGCCACGGGCTGCGGCATCGTGCCCCGTGACATGCTCAGCCAGTCCATCAGTGCGGGCTGCCCGGTGAGCTGAGCGGCCACGAGCCAGGCGCGCGCAATGGCCGCAGGCTCCCGGCCGGTGCCCCGGGTCACCCTATGGATGAAGCCGGCCCCCATCAGGTCGACCAGATCGTTGGCCAGCTGGCTGGCCACGATCTCCCGGCGAAGCCGATGGGCCCGAACGCGCTCCCCGCCCGACGTCTCCCGTCCTCGGTCGGGAAAGTAATCCATCAGGTAGCTTTCGACGATCGGATCGTCCGGGAGGGTGCTGCGCAGCAGATGCGTGGTCAGATCCAGCTTTGCGTACGCCAGAAGAACCGCGAGCTCGGGCCGGGTGAAGCCCTGGCCCTCCTCCTGCCGTTCCTGGAGGGCCTCCCAGGTCGGTAGAGCCTCCGAGACCCGGTTCAGGATCCCCGCCTTCTCGAAGCTGGACATCAGGTCCCGCAGGTCATCGATCGCTTCACCGGCGCGTACCTCGTCCAGTGAAACGGCCATTCCCTGCGACTCGTTGTCTCTCAGAACCAGGTCGGCGACCGCGTCCTGCAGCTCGCGAAGCAGGTCGTTGCGCTCCTCGAGCGTCATCTCACCCTCTTCGATCACGGCCCGGAGGAGAATCTTGAGATTCACCTCGCGGTCCGACAGGTCCACGCCTCCGGAATTGTCGATGGCATCGGTGTTCAGGCGGCCTCCGCCGAGGGCATACTCGATCCGGGCGAGTTGCGTCATCCCCAGGTTTCCACCTTCACCCACCACCTTGGCGCGCAGCTGGTTCGCATCGACCCGCACGGCATCGTTCGAGGTGTCGCCCGCGTCGGTGTGAAGCTCTCCCGACGACTTCACGTACGTCCCGATCCCCCCGTTCCAGAGAAGCTCGACCGGTGCGCGCAGGAGATGCCGAACCAGCGCCTCGCCGTCGAAGGGGCCCTCGGCCTCGACCCCTAGCGCTTCGCGGGCCTGCGAGGTGAGCTCGACCGCCTTGGAGCCACGGGGAATGATCATCGCCCCCTCGGACAGGGTGGACCGGTCGTAGTCCTGCCAGGTCGAGCGGCCCAGGTCGAACAACCGCTTCCTCTCGGCGAAGGAAGAAGCGGGTTCGGGATCGGGATCGATGAAGATGTCCCGGTGGTCGAAGGCCGCGATCAGTCGAATCTGCTCGGAGAGGAGCATCCCGTTGCCGAAGACGTCGCCGCTCATGTCTCCGATTCCGACGACGGTGAACGGCTCGCTCTGGATGTCCTTGCCCATCTCGATGAAGTGGCGCTTCACGCACTCCCAGGCACCCCGCGCCGTGATCCCGACCTCCTTGTGGTCATATCCGTTGGAGCCTCCCGAGGCGAAGGCGTCACCGAGCCAGAACCCGTACTCCGCAGCCACGGCATTCGCCACATCCGAAAATCTCGCGGTCCCCTTGTCGGCCGCCACGACCAGATAGGGATCCGCTCCGTCGTAGCAGACCACTCGCTCGGGCGAGACCGTCTCGTCGGCTACCAGGTTGTCGGTGATGTCGAGGAGTCCCCGGATCAGGGTCTGGTACTGCTCTTTCGATTCCTCTCCCATCTCGTCGGGGGGAAGCTGGCGCAGGGTGACGAAGCCACCCTTGGAGCCACCGGGAACGATCACCGCGTTCTTGATCATCTGGGTCTTCACCAGTCCCAGGATCTCGACGCGGAAGTCGTCGGGACGATCGGAGTATCGGATTCCGCCGCGGGCAACCTTGGCTCCCCGAAGATGGACTCCCTCCATTCGCGACGACCGCACCCAGACCTCGTAGCGGATGCGGGCGCGGGCGGGCCCTTCGAGCGCCATGCCGTCGAACTTGAACGAAGTGTACGGCACCCCTCCGGAGCGACGGCCGGGCACCCGCCCCCCGGTCTGGTAGTAGTTCGTGCGAAGCGTCGCCCGGATCAACTCGGCCAGCTGTCGTAGCGCTCGATCGTCCGCAAGGACGGTGACCCCCGTCAGCGCCGACTGGAACGATTCGAGGATCTCCTGCTCGCGGGCCTTGCGTTCCTCCTTGCCGCTCGGGCCATCGGGATCGAAGCGGACCTCGAAGAGTCGGAAGAGGAGACGCGCGATCCCCGGGTGCTTCTGGAGCGCCACGGGCAGCGAAAGCCGGCTCGGCACGGCTCCCACCTGGAACCCATACGACGCGTACGCTCGCAGGACCTCGACCTCGCGCCATGCCAGCCCGGCCGACACCACCAGCGCGTTCAACACGTCGTTCGTGGCGTCGCCGGAACGGACCGCCAGGATCGTCTCCGCCAGCTGCGAGCCGACGCCCTCTTCGTCGAGCGGCTCCCGCGAAGCATCCTGTACGATGAACGAATACAGAATCGCCTTGGGAACGTCCTCGCCCCTGACCTCGAACGGGGTCACCGCGATTACGCGGAGTCCGCAATTTTCCAGGATCGGCATGAAGTCCGACAGGACCAGCCGGGCATCCATCAGGTGCAGCTTGAGTTCGGTGACCCGGTCGCCCCCCGCCACGGCCGGCTTGGCCTCGGGGTTCGAGAGGGTGATCGCCACATCGCGTCTCTCCGCCGCCATCCCCTCGAGTTCGAGGATGTCGCGCACCGCGACGGACGCCTCGGTCGCAGCCTGGTACTCGGCGGAAAAGGCCTCCCCGTAGACCCGCGCCAGACGGCGCGCCTCGTCGGGCGGACGAACCTTCTCCATCCCCTCCTGCACCCGATCACTCCAGGTGCGGGTGAGCTGCTGGATGATCTCCTCGAGGTGCTCCGAGGTGACCGCCTCGAGGCGCTCCGGGGGAGCCGCCATGTAGAAATGGAGGCGGGCCTGATCTCCCTCGCCGAGCGCCAGGTGGTAGTTGAGCACCTCGCCCTCGAACTCGCGGACCAGCGCATCTTCGATCCGCCGCCGGACCGTTCCCGAAAACTTCTCCTTGGCCAGGATGACCATGAGCGAGACCCCCCGCTTCAGGGGATCACGGCGCTGCGTGACCCGAACGCCATCGGAGTCGAAGGTGGTGAGGACGGTCCGGACGTCCTCTCCGATCTCTTCGGCCGAGGTCAGGAAGAGCTCCTCCTTCGGGAGGGTATTGAAGATCGTGTGGATCTCCTTGTAATCGTGCGAGCCCTCCTGGACTCCGGAGTTCTCGAGGATCGTATCGAGCTTGCGGCGGAGAATCGGGATCCGGTCTGCCTTCTCCGAGAAGGCCTCCGATGTAAAGAGTCCGATGAAGCGACGCTCGCCCACCACCGTCCCCTCTCGGTCGAGCTTCTTGATCCCGATGTAGTCCATCCGGGCTCGACGATGGACGGTCGAGGTCGCGTTCGTCTTCGAGATAATCAGGAGCGGTCCGTCGGCGGCCATGCGCCGGAGGCCTTCGGGAAGGTCCTCGAGGCGGATCGCCTGTGCGAAGGATGAGGCCTCTTCCCGACGCAGGAGTCCGAGACCGGAGCCGCGCTCCACCTCGACCGCAGGCCCCTCGTCGGTGTCGACCAGGTCGTAGCCGCGGTAGCCCAGAAAGACGAATCCCCCGTCGCGAAGCCACTCCATGAACGCCTGCACCTCGGCCACCTCGTCGGCGCGCTCGGGCTGATCGCTCGCGATCTCGTTCAACGCCTCGACGGTGTCGTCGACCGCCTGAAGCATGGCCTCGAAGTCATCGGTGGCATTCACCACGTCCTCGAGTCGGCGGGTCAGCTCCGATTCGATGTGCGCGAGGCGATCCGCGTCGGTGACCCGGGTGACCTCGCAGTGGATGAGCGACTCCCGCCGCCCCTCTTCGCGGGCCGAGCCCACATTGACCACCCGCCCCTCGGCGTTGCGCTCGACCTGGAGCACCGGGTAGATGTAGACCTCGATCGCGAGGTTCTCGGCATGCAGGAACTCACGGACCGAGTCCACGATGAAGGGTCGCTCCGAGACGTTCGTCCGGATCACGGTCACCGGTGCGAACCAGCCCTCGGTATCCACGTCGGGATTGACGACCTCGACATCGACGTCTCCTTCGGCCCGATCCAGGAAGCGGAGCGCGCTCAGCGCCATCCGGGCCAGCGACCCCGCGCTCCGTCCCGCCAGAAATCCGGGCGGAGACTTCGAAAAGAAGAGGTCGGCGAACCGAAGGGCGAGCGAGGGGTCCTCGTCGCCCAGAAGGCGGCGGATCTCGCGGGATACGGCTTCCATCTCCAGCGTATCGGACTGGAGCCGGCTCACCGGTAGTTCCTGGGTGTCACTCATCGAAGAAGGTCTCGAGAGAGGGCTCGAAGGGGGGGCGCAGAGGCCTCGGGCAAAGGAGCCCGGGGCTTGATCCGTGCACGCAACGCCCGGGTGAATGATCGCCGGTCGCCACCTGGGGCCGACGGGGCGGATGAGTGCCGGTATCGTACCACCTGCCCCCGTCCTCGTAAAGGCCCTGCGGCGGGGATTGGAAGGCCCATTCAACCATTGGCCCTGTCGGCGCTCCCCGATAGCTTGAGTCGGAACCCCGCCGGATCGCCCGGGTCGGGGGAAGCCAACGCCACCATCCCACCGGAGTCCATGCGTATACTCCACCTGGCGGACCTGCACCTCGACACCCTGTTCGCCGCGCGCTCACCCGAGCTTCGCGACCGGCTTCGCGAAGCCGGCCGTGAGGTCCTGCGCCGGGCCGTTTCGCTGGCGATCGAGCGCGAGGTCGACGGGGTCCTGATGGCGGGCGATCTCTTCGATGGCCGGCGTCTCTCCTATCGGACCGAACGGTTTCTGCTGCGGGAGCTCGAGCGTCTCGGGGAGGCCGGAATCCCCTTTCTCTATTGCACCGGAAATCACGATCCCGGACAGGGGATCGCCGGGAGCGGGCGGATCGAGTGGCCGGATCATGTGGAGCTCTTCGACCGGCCGCAGCCGAGGACCGTCGAACTGCGACGCGACGGGGAGGTCGTGGGCACGGTGACCGCGGCGGGGCACGCGGTCGCCCACGAAGCCGACGATCTGTCGACCCGCTTTCCCTCTCCCTCGTCGTGGCGCGATTCGCAGCCCGCGGAATCGGGAGCACCGGACGCCGTGGGCCCGGAAGGGCAGGCCGGAGCCGGGCTTCCCGCCGTGGCGATGCTCCATACGCAGGTGACCGGAGCGGGCGGGGCCGCGGACCATGACCGCTACGCGCCCTCGGAGCTGCCCAACCTGAGGCGGGCCGGCTACGACTACTGGGCGCTGGGCCACATTCACCTGCGCGAGGCGCTGGAGCGCCTGCCCGGGATCCACTATCCCGGGAACCCCCAGGGCCGGTCTCCCCGGGAGACGGGCGCCAAGGGGGCGCTCCTGGTCGAGCTGCCCGGAGCCGGGGTCGCGCCCTCGGTCGAGTTCGTGGAGCTGGCTCCGGTCCGGTGGGAGCGGCTCGAGGTCGACGGGCTCCGTGCGGCAACCACCTTCGACGAGTTCATCGGAATCGTCGGGGACCGGTGGCGGGAGCTTCGGGCAGAGGATCCAGGACTGCCCGGCACGCAATGGATCGTGCGGCTCGTTCCGGTGGGAGCGTCACCCCTGGCCGCCGAACTCGACCATCCCGAGAGCCGCCGGGACCTCGGCGACGAGATCGCGCGCACCCTCGACCTGCTCGGCGTGGAACTTCGTGTCGAGGGGATCCGCTCCACCGTGGACCCCGACCAGTATAGGGAGCGGCGGGATCCTGCGGGACTGGCCCTCCGGCTGCTCGCCGAGGCCGAATCGAGGGAGGGCACCGCCGCGCTGATCGAGCGGATCGGTCTGGATCCCGCGGAGCTGGCGGGGTTTCGGGACGCCCCCGAGTCCGATCCCTCGGGCTACGTCCGGCGGCTGCTGGGCGGTGGCCTGGGCGCCCGCATTCTGATCGAGCACTTCCGCCGCGAGGGGGAGTCGCCATGAGGTTCCTGCGCGTGCGGATCGTTCGCTTCGGACCCCTCTTCGAGGTGGACTCGGGGCCCGACGAACTCCCCGGACTGACCGTCGTGCTCGGTCACAACGAGGCCGGAAAGTCGTCGTTCTTCCTGGCACTTCGGTCCCTGATCCACGGGATGTATCCGGCCTCGCGGGACACGAATCCCCACGCGCCCTGGGACGGATCCGATCTGGAGATCGAAGGATGGATCCACACCCGCTCGGGAGCCGAGTACCGGGTTCACCGCCGCCTCCTGACGTCCCCCTGGGGACGGATCCATCACCCCACCGACGAGGGCGAGCGGACCGAGGACATCGGCAACCGGGCGATCCCTTCGGCCGGACACATCCCCAGGGCGCTCTTCGAGCATGTTTACGCGATCACCCTGCCCGACATGGCCCGACTGCAGGAAGGGCCGGTCTGGAAGGAGCTGCGTGATCGACTCGTCGTGGGAATGGGGACCCGCGACCTGGGCTCTCCACGCCGGGTCGCCGAGGCGCTCTCGAAGCGGGCGCAATCCCTCTGGCGCCCCGATCGCAGGAGCTCACCCCGAGCCGCGCAGATCCGCGAGGAGCTGAAGGACCTGTCGGATCGTCTCGCCGAGGCGCGAGACCGCGATCGAAAGCTCCGCGAAGTGGTTCGCGATCGGGCGCGGCTGGAGGAGCACGGAGAGGCCGTTCGTGTGAAGCGCACGCAGCTGGAGCAGTCTCTTGCTGCAGCGCGCACCTTCCGGCCCCTCGAGACCCGGCTCGAGGCGATCCGTTCGCTCCGTCGGAAGGCGGAGCCCGTGGAGCCGCTCGAGGCGCTCGAGGCGGTTCCCTCGGGTCCGCTGGAGCGACTCGCGGAGCTCGAGGCCGACCTCCGGACCCGTCGCGAGGAACTCGAGCGGGCCATCCGCGTCGAGGTGGAGGCCAACGAGGCCCAACCCGCTGCGGACCCGCTCCTCGACACGCTGGAGCTCCGGCAGGGCCGGGTCCGAGCCCTCGTGGCCGCGCGACCCGTCGTCGCGGAGCGCGACCGTCGCATCGATCGCGCCCGACAGGAGCTTCGGGAGGTCGAGGAGGCGATCAACTACGGCGAGCGGGAGCTCTTCCAGGGCACCGAGGCTGACCCGTCGCCGGGAGGCGACCCCGAGGTCCGGGCCCGCCTCGACTCGCTGCCTGCGGGGGAGCTGCGTAACCGGATCCGGCGCCGCGATGAGGCGCTGGCCCGCGTGCGCTCGGCCGAGGACCGAGCCGAGACCCACCCGGGTCCGGCGCCCGTTCCGGGTCGACCGGATCGTGAGGCCGGGGCCGGAGACCGCCCCCTGTGGGCCGTGCTCGCCCTCGGCGGGGGGGCGCTCCTGACGCTGGTCGCAGTCGGGTTGACCCTCGCCCTCGGGGGGGCGACCGATGCGTCCCCCGCACCCGGCTGGTTCCCGACGCTCCCCCTGATCCTGGGTGGAGCCGGGCTTGTCGCCCTCATCTTCGGAGGTGGGGCGCTGCGCGAGTGGAGCCGCAACGCCCGCGAGGTCGAGCGCGAGGCCGATCGTCGTCGTCGGGAGCAGGCCGCGCACGCGACCCGGATCGCGGAGCTCCGGGCAGAGGCGACCGCGGCTGCCGAGCAGGTCGACCAGTCGCTCCGGGGGATCCCCCTGCGCGAAGAGCGCGGAGCCCTGCCCGACGAATCGATCGCGAGCGAGATCGAGGCGCTGAGAGCACAGCTGGACCGGGCCGACCGACTGCGGGACGAGATCTCGGAGCTCGAGGCCGAACAGTGGGAGTTCGCGGCGGAGCTCGAGGCTCTCCTCGACGCCCTCCCCGGCGACCGCGACGACCTGCACGGTGGAGGAGGCGCCCCGCTGCGTACCCTGACCCGGCTGGAGGCCGAGATGGAGCGGGTCGAGGAACGAATCGAGCGGAAGCGAGAGAGTCTCACACGCCTCGAGGCGGTCCGGGCGGAGCGGCAACGTGCGTCCGAACAGGTCGAAGCCGCGACCCGTGCGCTTGGCGATCTTCACGCACTTCTCGAGGCCGCGGCCCCCTCGGGCGACGGTCCCGAGGCACGGGCGAGAGAAGCCGCGGACCGCCTCGAGGCCCTGTCCGAGGCCCGACACGTCGAGCGTCAGCTGATCCGCGATCACGGATCCGTGGCGTCGGTACGGGCCGGAGTCCTGGCCCTGTCCGAAGATCCCGAGGCGGCGAGCTCGATCGAGGAGATGGAGGAGCGCGTCCGCGCGCTGACCGAGGAGCTGGGGGACCTCCGGGAGCGCGGAGCGGAACTTCGGACCGAGGAATCCACCCTTCTCGAGGGTGAAACCGTGGACCGGGTCGAGGGGGCGATCCTCCGGCTGCAGGAAGAGCGGACCGAAGTTCGGGAGGAGCGTGACCGGCTTCGGATCCTGGCCCGCATCGTAAAGACCGCCGAACGGGAGTTTCGCGAGACCCACCAACCCAAACTCATCCGGCGGGCCGAGACATACCTCGGCCGAATCACCGGAGGGCGCTACACGAACCTCATCCTGGGGGACGAGGAGACACCCGACGCCCTCCTGCTTCGCGCCCCGCACCTCCCGGATGCCCTCCCGGTCGGCGAGCCGATCTCGACGGGTACACGCGAACAGGTCTTCCTGGCGTTGCGCCTGGCGGTGCTCGAGCTCATCGAGGGCGATGGGGAGCCCCTCCCCCTGATTCTGGACGAGGCCCTCGTCAACTGGGATCCCGAGCGTCGGGGGTGGGCGCTGGAACTGCTGGCCGAGCTCTCCCGGGAGCGGCAGATCTTCCTGTTCACCTGCCATGCCCCCATGGCCCGCGAGGTCGAGGCGCGCGGGGGAGCCCTTCTCCGGCTCCCTCCCCCGGGCTCGGTCCGGGGCTCCGGCGCAGTCGCAGACGCAGCCACAGGCTCAGGCTCAGGCTCAGGCGGCGAGGTCGGATGATCGACCCGTCGCCGCTGCACGTCGACACCCTGGGCGGCGAGGCTCCCGGACGCCCCGTCGTGCTCGTTCACGGGTTCGGCGCGCACAACCACTTCTGGCGCCACTGGGCCCCGAAGCTTGCGGACGAGCGTCCCGTGCACATGGTCGAACTCATGGGATTCGGGCGCGCCGCCACCCCCGCCGAGGGCGACTACTCTCCCCCCGCCCAGGCCGAGCACCTTGCGCGCTGGCTGCGCGCTCTACCGGGCCACCCCCCCGTGCTCATCGGGCACTCGCTGGGGGGGGCCGTCGTGCTGTTGACCGCGCTGCGCCTTCTGGATTCGGAGGAACTGGATCGGCTCGCGGGGCTCGTCGTGATCAGCGGGGCGATCTATCCCCAGTCGCTCCCTCCCTACCTCTCGATGTCGCGGATTCGCGGGCTGGGCGAGCTCCTCCTGCTCGCGCCACCCCCCCATTGGGCGCTGCGCATGGGGCTGCGGGGAATCGTGCACGACCCGTCGACCCTGACACGGGATCTGGTGGAGGGCTATCGGGGCCCGTTGCAGTCGCGGGCCCGACGGCGTGCGATCCTGAAGGCCGGCCGGCAGATCCAGCCGGAGCTGGCCGAGAAGGTCAGCCGCCGCTACTCGGAGCTCTCCCTCCCCGTGCTGGGCCTGTGGGGCGCCGAGGATCCGGTCGTGCCACCGGAGTTCGCGGAGCGACTGGAGCGCGAGCTGCCCGATGCGCGCTCCGTGGTGCTCGACGGGGTCGGGCACCTTCCGCCCGAAGAGGTTCCGGAACGGTCACTCGCGGTCGTGCGGGCCTTCCTGTCGGAGCGCGAGAATCCGCTCCCGGATCAGCGTCCACCCCATCCGGACCCCCGCACGCAGCGAGATCCCGAGAGAGCCTGAGACTTTGGAGCGTCCGGCGGTGCGAGCCCGCCGGGGCACCTCGATCTCGAGAGTTCGGGCTCCCAGGTGGTGCGCGCGAAGCTGCATCTGGAGGGTCCAGCCCCACGTCGGATCGTCCATGCGCATCGCCTGGAGCGTCTCCCACCGCACCGCGCGAAAGGGGCCCATGTCGTCGGCCTGCAAACCGTGCAGGATTCGGGCGGCCCGCAGGACCCAGCGGCTCCCGATCCGAGCGTGGGCTCGGGCATTGCCGACCTCACCCGCGTCGGTGCGCCGACCGATCACCAAGTCGGCCTCGTCCCGGAGCGCGGGCTCCAGGAGCCGCGGCAGCCATTCGAGGGCGTCCGCCCCATCCCCATCGACGAAGACCACCACCGAAGGAGGCTCCCGGCCCGCTTCGAGCAGGGCGATACCGGACAGGCAGGCCCGGCCGTACCCCAGCCGGGGCTCGGTCGCGATCTCGGCTCCGGCCTCGGCGGCTACCCGGGGGGTCCCGTCGCTCGATCCGTTGTCGGCCACCACGACGCGCCCCACTCCCCGCTCGCGCAGCTCCCGGACCACACGGCCGATGCTGCCCTCTTCGTTGATCGCGGGAATCACCGCGGCGACCCCGGGAAAGGCTGCCGAGAGCCCGGAATCGGGGGCCGGGTCGAGTGTAGTCACCGGCTCAACGCGACCCGATCGGATCTGCCAACTGCGCCTGGGTCGGGGTCGATGCCCGGCGAGCCGGTGGATCCGGCATCGCCCGCCCGCCCCACGCCAGCCATCCCCATCCCGAACCGAAGAGGAGAAGCAGGGGAACGGTCCCGTACAGCCCGCTCGCCAGCGCCACCACCACACACAGCGCCATCCACAGGGTCAGGCCCAGCTTGAGGCGCTGCTCGAGCACCCCGCTCCGGATCCCTCGAGCGGGAGGGGAAGAACCCCCACCCGACGGGGCGGTCGCCTGGTGCGCCGATCGGCGATGATCCCGCGGTGAACGGTCCCGCTCTGCATGATGCCAGGCTTCGGAGTGCAGCGACTCCAACTGGCGCGATTCCGATTGCCGCGATTCCGGCTGGCGCGTTCCCGGGTGCATGGCCGACGCACCCGCCTCGGTGACCCGCCCCGTCTTCGGGGTGCGACGGAAGGGGTCCCGGGCCGAGCCCCTGAGCCCACGAAGCACGGAACGGGAGACCGGAGCGGTCAGACCGATCCCCAGCGAGAGGGTCAGCAGAGCGCTCGGGACTACCCGGCGCCAGGGGCGACCTCGGCACCGGCCCGCCGAGGCATAGAACAGAAGGAAGGAGACGGTGGCCATGGTGAAGATCACCAGGTCGAGAACCAGGAGGTGATCGAGGCCGAGGTATCGACGGCCGAGCGCCGAGGGAAGGAGGAGTACTCCCAGCATCACGGTGAGCGGGTGCGCCAGATGGCCGAGCAGATGAATCGTGCCCTCGACCCGAACGCCGAACGACCAGGACCCGCGTCGCCAGAGGCGACCCAGCAGCCGTCGTGCGGTCTGGATCCCGCCCTGCGCCCACCGCTGCTGCTGGAGTTCGAGCGCCGGCACCGACGAGGGCAGCTCGGCCGGCACCCCCAACCCCGCCAGGAATACGAAGCGCCACCCCGCCATCTGGGCGCGGTAGCTCACATCGAGGTCCTCGGTGAGGGTGGCCGACGACCAGCCCCCCGCGTCGTCGAGCGCCTCGGCCCGCCACATGCCGGCGGTCCCGTTGAAGCTCATGAAGCGGCCCGCGGCGTGCCGACCCCCCTGCTCGAAGAAGAAGTGCCCGTCGAGCAGGACCGCCTGCGCCCGTGTCAGGAGGCTCTCGTCCTCGTTCAGGTGATCCCAGCGCGCCTGGACCATCCCCACCTCGGGATCGGCAAAGGGGGAGAGAAGCCCGAGGATCAGCTCCGGCTGCGGAACGAAGTCGGCATCGAGGATCAGGAGGAACTGCCCCTCGGCCGCCCGACGCCCGGCCTCGAGCGCGCCGGCCTTGAAGCCCTCTCGGGAATCACGGCGCAAGTGCTCGATCCGCAGACCCCGCGCCTGAAGCATCTCGATCTTTCGAGCCACGCGCTGTGACGTCTCGTCGGTGGAGTCGTCGAGCACCTGAACATCGAGCCGATGGGCCGGATACTGGAGCGCGGCGACCGCGTCCAGAAGCCGCTCTACGACCCCGGCCTCGTTGTAGATCGGCAGCTGGACGGTGACCGCGGGGAGCTCCCCGGGCCAGGATTCAGCGGGCCCGTCCGGCCCAACGGGCGAGGGGGACAGTCCGGCCTCTGCGGCTCCGGTCCCCGGGCGCGCCACCGGGCGACCGGCCGCACTCACCCCCGCCCGTCGGGCCGCCCTCAGCAACAGCAGCCGGTGCAGGGCGAAGGGGAGGAGCAGCCCGAGAGTCAGCGCCGTCGCGACCACGGCCGCCCAGGCGGCGAACTCCAGCGGACTCACGAGTCCTCTCCGGTCCTGGGCGCGGGCTCATCGTCGGGTTCCCAGCCGACGCAGCTGAGCACCGGGATCGGAGGGTACTTCCGGAAGCGGGGATCGGTGGCCGCCCTGCGACACAGGAAGAAGGTGGAGCCCTTTCCGCTTCGGACCCGTCGCACATGCCGACAGCTCCCGCAGAGTCCCGGAGCGGGGCCGTGCGCGGGGGATCGGGTCATGGCTCGGAGTCGGCGTTGGAGTCGGGAGGGGACGGGGCGTCGTCGTCGGGTCCGGGATCCCGGATCCCGAGGAAGGCGACCTGGCGGCCTGTATCGCCTCCCCTGTGAGAGAAGAAACGAGGGTCGCGCAGGGTTCCGCGCTCGGTGCGGGTGATCTGCCTGCGATCAACCCCTGCCCGCTCGGCTCGTTCCACGAGCACACCGCGAAGGTCGAGGAGCGCGGGGCCGCCCGGGTCGGGCAGACCCAGCCCCCGGAAGACCTCGGGTCCCACCTCGTACGCGTCCGCCCCGATCGCCGGGCCCAGGTGCAGGTGCAGCGCCTCGGGGTCGACCCCGAAGCGGGTCTGGAAGGAGTGGATCGTGTGCTCCAGGATTCCGGCAGCGCTGCCCCTCCATCCGGCGTGCACCAGGGCGATCACCCGGCGTTCGGGCGCGACGACGAAGATGGGCACGCAGTCGGCGAGCGCCACCGTCAGCAGGAGGCCCGGCTCGCGGGTGAGGTGCGCGTCGCCGGGCGGGGTCAGGTGGAGCCCGGGGTTCGCGTGTCGGTGCAGCCGGAGTCCGGTTCCGTGCAGCTGACGGGAGTGGACCACCGCCCGCATCCCGGTCCAGCGCCGGAGGGCCTCCCAGCGGCCGAGCACGGCGGCGACCGGTGCGTTTCCGAAGAGGCCGAGGTCGAAGGGGGCCGCCGGGGCGCCCCCCCTCGTCGTGGTCCCCGCGATCAGCCAGGGGAAGCGGTCGGCCCACGGCTCCACCCCAACCGGTGCGGGCATCGGCGGTGGCTCGGGAATCGGAAGGGATGACGGAGCCGACCGGACACCGTCTACGGAACTGGATTCGGGCATGACCTCATCGCGTTACACGGAAGCCCGCAAAGAGGGTGCGGGGCAGACCCGGCCGGGCACCTGCCGGCCGCCAACGTACAACGTACTGCTCGCCGGCTGGATTCTGCACCCCCACACATGGGGCGTGTCGCCGAACAAGCCTCGACTCCCCGCCGTGGTTCGGCAGCCTCGAGCCGTCGACTCCTCGGGCTCACCCGCGAACGCACGACCCGAAGCTCGGATCAGACACATCCCGGCTACGGGGTCGCTTCCTGCCCGAAAATCCCTACCTTTATGAGAGTCGAATCCGGGGCGCCCAACGCCCTCGGACAGCGCTAACCCTTGAGGCATGGCCTCCAAGGCCGGGACCTATGTCCATTTCCAAGCTCTTCGACGGCTACAACGCCGGTTACGTCCAGGATCTCTTCGAACAGTTTTCGAGGAACCCGCAATCGGTCCCCGACGAGTGGCGGGCCATCTTTTCGGGACAACTCGACGAGCTGGTGGCGGAGGGGCTCATCGTTCCCGATGGGCTGCGGGGCAACGGGCGACCGCCGGAGCCGGCTCCGGCTGCGACCGATCGGGCGCCCCGCCCGTCCTCCCCGACCGACGGCCAGAAAACACGGCCCGAAGCCGAGGCGGCACGGATCGACGGGGAGGCTCCGGCCGAAATTTCGGCCTCGGGGAAGCCCGCCGGATCGGGAGCCGCGCCCGAAGATGGAGCCCGCCTCCTTCCCCTGATCGCCCGCGCGACCGCCCTCATCCAGGCCTTCCGCGACCACGGGCACCAGCTGGCGCAGATCGATCCGCTGGGGAGTGATCCCCCGGGACACCCCCAGCTCGATCCCTCCTTCTTCGGCACGTCGATCGAGGAGCTCGCCGAGATCCCGACGTCGCTGATTCTCGAAGACGGCGGGGACGCACCGGTCTCCGAGACGCTCGAGCGGCTCCGGGCGATCTACTGCGGCTCGGTGGGCTACCAGTTCGAGCACCTCGAGGACCCGGACCGCGTCCGCTGGCTCTGGAACGAAGTGGAGTCCGGACGGCACGCCGAGCCCCTCGAGCCCAAGATGAAAAAGCGGCTCCTGAAGCGACTCTCCCAGGTCGAGGGGATGGAGGCCTTCCTGCACCGGGCCTACCTGGGGCAGAAGCGGTTCTCGATCGAGGGCAACGACATGATGGTCCCGATGCTCGACGAGGCCCTGAACCGGGGTGCCGAGAGTGGAGCGAGCCGTGCGGTCCTCGGGATGGCGCATCGCGGGCGCCTGAACGTTCTGACGCACATCGTGGGGATCAAGTACGAGGCGCTCCTGCGTGAATTCGAAGGGACTCCCCATCAGGAGGGGGCTCTGGCCCAGTCCACACCGGGCACCGGTGACGTTAAGTACCATCACGGCGCCCGGGGCGAGTACACGACGCG
Source organism: Gemmatimonadales bacterium (assembly GCA_007692605.1). Taxonomy (GTDB): domain Bacteria; phylum Gemmatimonadota; class Gemmatimonadetes; order Longimicrobiales; family Gaopeijiaceae; genus SLBA01. The sequence goes on along the minus strand of REBS01000096.1, from coordinate 41,006 downwards.
CGACGGCGAGACGCTCGAGATCAACCTCGCGCCGAATCCCTCGCACCTGGAGTTCGTGAACCCCGTTGTGGCCGGCATGGCGCGGTCGCTCCAGTTCTCGGGACCCGAGCGCGACGCCGAGCGCGACGAGGCCTCGGTCGTGCCGATCCTGATCCATGGAGACGCCGCCTTCGCCGCCGAAGGGGTCGTGGCGGAATCCCTGAATCTGGCCCGCCTTCGCGGGTACGCGGTCGGGGGGATCATCCACATCATCGCGAACAACCAGGTGGGCTTCACCACGAACCCCGTCGACGGGCGATCGACCCGGTACGCCTCGGACGTGGCCAAGGGCTACGACATTCCGGTCGTGCACGTGAACGCTGACGACCCCGAGGCCTGCCTGGCCGCGATGCGCCTGGCAATGGCCTACCGCGCCACCTTCCACGACGACATGGTGATCGACCTGGTCGGCTACCGGCGCCACGGCCACAACGAAGGAGACGAGCCCTCGTACACCCAGCCGGCGCTGTACGACAGGATCTCCGACCACCCGACGGTGCGCACTCTTTTCGTGCGCTCCCTGGTCGACGAAGGGGTGATCACCGAAGACGAGGCCGAGGCCTTCGCCGACGAGGTCGCCGCCACCTTCCGCGAGGCGCAGGAGCGCGTCAAGGAAGAAAAGGAGAGCTCCAGCCACGATCCCTTCCCCCCGCCCCCCCCGGAGCCGGAGCCGATCGAGGCCCACACGCCGGTCGAGCTCGACGTGGTCGAGCGGGTGAACCGGGAAATACTCGAGGTCCCGGACGGCTTCAAGATCCATCCGAAGCTCGAGCGACAGCTCAAGCGTCGAAAGTCCGATTTCGGCCCGGACGCCCGGATGGACTGGGCGCACGCCGAGGCCCTCGCCTTCGGGACGCTCGTCAAGGAGGGGATTCCCCTGCGGCTGTCGGGCCAGGACTCCGAGAGGGGCACCTTCTCGCAGCGCCACCTCGTCTTTCACGATCACGAGACCGGGGAGCGCACCCTTCCCCTCGCCCATCTCTCGGACACCCGCTTCGAGGTCTACAACTCGCCCCTCTCCGAGATGGGGGTGCTGGGCTTCGAATATGGCTATTCGGTGGTGGCGGAGCCCGACCTGGTCCTCTGGGAGGCGCAGTTCGGCGACTTCGTGAACGTGGCCCAGACCGTGATCGACCAGTTCATCGCCTCGGGTCGTACGAAGTGGGGGCAGGTCTCGTCGCTCACGATGCTCCTCCCGCACGGCTACGAGGGGCAGGGACCCGAGCACTCCTCGGCCCGCCTCGAGCGCTTCCTGCAGCTCTGTGCCGAGGACAACATCCGGGTCGCCTACCCCACGACACCGGCGCAGTACTTCCACCTCCTTCGCCGACAGGCGCTGGGCACCCCGAAGCGTCCGCTCGTGGTGATGACGCCGAAGAGTCTGCTGCGACACCCGAAGGCCACCTCGGCCGTGTCGGAGCTCGTCGAAGAGACCTTCCGGCCGGTCCTGCCCGACCCGGTGATCGAGGGCGGAGAAGACCGGATCACCCGACTCCTCCTCTGCACCGGCAAGGTCTACTACGACCTGCTGACCGCCGATGCGCGCGAAGAGCTCGACCATGTGGCGATCGTGCGCGTCGAGTCCCTGTATCCCTTCCCCTCCGAGGCGCTCCGCACGGTCGTCGAGAGCTTCCCTGCGCTCGAAGAGGCGATCTGGGTCCAGGAGGAGCCGCGCAACATGGGGGCCCTCACGTATATCGGACCGCACCTGCGCTCGGTGATTCCCAGGGAGGTCCCGCTCCGCCATGTATCGCGTCCGGAGCGGGCGTCCCCCGCCGAGGGCCGCGCCAAGTCGCACGAGGCCAAGCAGGCGAAGCTGGTCGCGGACGCGCTGGGGCTGAACGACGACTGACGGGGGCTGGGGGCCCCGTGCCGACCGAGCCGATCCGGGCTCCTTGTCGACCGAGTCGGTCCGGGGGGCTCTGCGCCGGCCGCGGTGTATCGCCCTCAGCTCCAGCGCAACAGAATCTTCCCCCAGTTCCGGTTCGCCTCCATGATCGAGTGCGCCTCGGAGGCGCGGCTCGCGGGCAGGATCTGCCCCACGACCGGCCGCAGGAGTCCGCGTTCGAACTGGGGCACGACCCGGGCTTCGAAGTCTCGGGCCAGACGGGCCTTCTCTTCCGGGGGCCGGGCTCTCAGGAGGGTGCCGTGGATCCGGCCCCGCGCCGCCATGAGCGCCCGCAGGTCGATCATCCCGCGCGTGCCTCCGGGCACGCCCACCACGATCCAGCGGCCGCGGTGCCCCAGCACCTTCGCGTTGCCCTCCAGGTAGCTCGCACCCACCAGGTCGAGGATCACATCGACCCCGGCACCCCCGGTGGCGGCGCGGACGCGCTCGACCCAGCCCGGACCGGGCCCGTCGATTTCGCCCTCGGCCTGGCCCTCGCCCTCGGCCACGATCCCTTCGTCCAGCCCGGCGGCGCGGGCCCGCTCGACCTTCGAGGGGGTGCGCGAGGTGCCAATGGTCCGGGCTCCCGCGGCCGCTGCCAGGTGGAGTGCCGCGGTTCCCACCCCACTCCCGACCGCATGGATCAGGACGGTCTCGCCCGCCTGCAGCCCGGCCTGCCCGACCAGGGCGTCCCAGGCGGTCATGTAGGCCTCGGGAATCGCGCCCGCGTCCACCAGGGGCAGGCCGTCCGGAACTCGCACCGTCTCGCGCTCACGCACGTTCAGCGCAGCCGCGTAGCCCCCGCCGCCCACGATCCCCATGACCCGGTCGCCCACCTCACGCAGGGTGCAGCCGGGACCCAGCCGCTCGACGGTTCCGGCGTACTCGAGCCCGGGGTAGGCGTCGTCGAAGCCCTCCGGGGCGGGATACCGACCTCGGCGCTGCAGGAGATCGGCCCGATTCACCCCCGAGGCGACCACCCGGACCCGAAGCTCACCCGGACCCGGAGGAGGCAGGACCCGGGTCGCGTGTTCGAGCACGTCGGGGTCGCCGGGTTCGCGAATGTGAATGCATGGAACATCGATGGGATCGTCGGGGCTCGTCACGAATGTGCTCCTGGCTTCGGTGGTTCCTCTAGCCGGCTGTTGAAGACCTACTGGGGCATGGCGTCGCACGACCGAACCCCCTACCGTCCGGGTGTGCGCCGCCTGCGAGCGGGGCTCTCCGATCCTCTCAGCAACCCCGAACGCCGATGCCCGATCCACTTCCCTTTCCCGTGCAGCTCGAGCGTCCGCTCGTCTTCTTCGATCTCGAGACGACCGGCCTGAAGGTCAGCGACGACCGGATCGTCGAGCTCGCCGTCGTCCGACTGGACCCCGCCGGCGATGTGACCGAGAAGGTCCGACGCTTCAACCCCGGGATCCCCATCCCCGCCGAGGCCACGGCGGTGCACGGGATCACCGATGCCGACGTGGCCGACAAGCCCTCGTTCGCCCAGCGGGCCCGTGCCCTCGCGGATTTTCTGGCTCCCTGTGACCTGGCGGGCTTCAATGTCCGCCGCTTCGACCTGCCGATGCTCCTGGCCGAATGCCAGCGGGCCGGCGTCGAGTTCGACCCCACCGATCGGCACATCATCGATGTCCAGATGATCTTTCACCGCGAGGAGCCGCGAGACCTCTCGGCCGCCGTCCGCTTCTACCTGGGCCGCGAACTCGAAGACGCCCATTCCGCCCTCGCCGACATTCGGGCCACGGCGGCCGTGCTCGGAGCGCAGCTGGAGCGCTACGGGCACCTGCCTCGCGAGATCGACGGGCTGCACCAGTACTGCGACGAGGTCCGACCCTTCGAGACCGAGCTGGACCGCTGGTTCGAGGCGACCGACGAGGGCACCCGCATCTTCCGGCGAGGCAAGCATTCCGGGGTGACCCTCGCCGAGATCGCCGCGGTCCACCCCGACTACCTGCAGTGGATGCTCGGCCTCGACGATCTCGACACCTCGGTCAAGAAGGTGGTACAGGAGGCGCTGAGCGGGCCATAGCGGTTTGGGACGGTCGGAAGAGCGCACGAAAGGTGTGGTCGAGACACCGGAGGATCATGTACATCCTCGGGGATTGGTGAACCGGGCTGGGGCACGAACCCTCCAAGGGCGTCGAATTCCCGGGCGCTTGGAGGATTGGGGGCAATAATTGTCGCGGATCCTTCAGGCGTTCCGAGCGCATCGGCGCCCTTGAAGGGTTGGCGACCTATAGGACCCCCAACGCTCCTGGCACTGCTGAGAAGGTCTCGCTTGAAGAGTTGGGACCGCGCGTGAGCCCGGCGGACGAGTGAAGCGCCGACCACAGGGGGTTCCGGTGGCGAGCCGGTTCCGGGTCGGGCGGGTCCCTCGGGCCCTTCGGGTCTTTCTGGTCGTTCGGCTCGCTCGGGTCAGTCGGGTCGTTCGGATTATCAGGGTCTTTCGGGCGTTCATGGACTTGTGGTTCGGGAAGGCGCATCCTCCGCCCGGAATCGGGGGACATCAGGAGCCGGTCGCGGTCTCGCGTCCGATGACGGCTTCCAGATCACGGGCCAGTCGCAGGTAGATCGGCCCCGGGGGGCCGAACTCGCGCTCGTCCAGTCGGACCAGGGGTACGGGTCCCCGCAATGCCGACGTCAGGAAGAGCTCGTCCACAGGCTCCTCGGGCCCCGGCGCCCGGATCTCGACCGGGACTCCGGCAACTTCGGCGAGTTCCAGGATCGCCTGCCGGGTTATCCCCGGCAGCGCACCCTCGGCGACCGCCGGAGTCAGCAGGGTCCCCGATTGCACGGCGAAGAGGTTCGAGGCGCTGCCCTCGACCAGCGCCCCGCTCGAATTCTGCAGGACGGCCTCGTCGAGCCCCACCTCGCGGGCCGCCCTCAGGGCCAGGATCCGCTCCAGGTATCCAGTGTGCTTGAGTCCGGCAGTCAGGGCACGTTCATCGACGCGTCCCACGGTCATTGCCGAAAGACCTGGGCGTTCGGATGGTGGGGGCCGCTCGATCGCTCGGTACGACAGATACATGGCTCCGACCGGGCGAGTGGGGGGCGCCAGGCCGTCCCCGGGACCACGGGTGATCGTGATCCGGAGGGCTGCGAACTCCGGTCGGGTCCGCGCCGACGAGGTCGGCCGGGGAGCGCCCACCCTCGACCGATCGGAGCCCGGCCGATCCGCGTCCGACCGATCCGCGCCATGCAGGCCTTCCCCCGGCAGGTCCACCCCCGACTCGATCCGATCCCGAGCGGCGCTGGCGAGCTCGGCAGGCAGGGGAATCCCGGTCCGACCGGCCGCAAGCCGGAGCCGGGCCAGGTGCCGATCGAGCCGGAAGGGCACCCCGCGCCGCACCAGAATCGTTTCGAAGAGGCCGTCGCCGAGGAGCAGACCGCGGTCGCTCCCCCTCATGCCGCGGCCCGTCGGGTGAACCCCAGGAAGTTCGCCATCAGGTGGCGGCCTCCGGGGGTCAGGATCGACTCCGGGTGAAACTGCACCCCGTACAGTGGGCGATCCACCGCCTCGATCGCCATGATCTGGCCGGTGGTGTCGACCGCCGTCACCCGCAGACCGACCGGAAGGCCCTCTCTCGACACCGAGAGAGAGTGGTAGAGTCCGGCGGGGAAGGGATCCGGCAGACCGGCGAGGAGCGGACTCGGCGCCGTAGGGCTCACCAGGGTCGCCACTCCGTGTCGCGGTGGCCGCGCCGGCTCGAGGCTGGCGCCGAGCGCCTCGGCCACCACCTGGTGCCCGAGACAGACTCCGAGCAGAGGGATCGGCGCGCCCTGGAGCCCCACGAGTGCGCGAACGAGATCCAGTCCGACCCCGGCCTCGATCGGGGTGCATGGCCCCGGAGAGAGCACGATCCCCGACGGCCGCAGCGCCAAGACGGCGTCGACCGAGAGGGCGTCGCTGCGCTCGACCCGGACCCGGGCGCCGGCCTCGGCGAGGTAGCGGGCCAGGTTATGCACAAACGAGTCGTACGCATCCAGGAGGAGGATCATCGAAGAAGGCCCCCTATCATGAATTCATCATGACTATGCGTATTCATTATATTATGCGTATTCATCATAATCCGGCGTGGTCCGGCGAGCCTCGGGATCGTGCGCTCTCGGGTCGCCCCCTGCTTCCGGGGCCCTGGGGCCGGCCAGGCGGTCCTGCCCGTCAGGACCCTCCGTCGGTTGTTGCTCGCTGGGAACGTCCAATGGGTCCGGCGTGGACGTGAGCTCGGTCGCGTCGAGGAAGGCTTCGGCCTTGTCGAGGAGTTCGCTCCACTCGGCCTCGGCCGACGAGGCCAGGGTGATGCCTCCCCCGGCGCCGTAGCGGGCCACCCCGTCGCGCACGACCGCGGTGCGAATCGCGATCGAGAGGGTGGCGGTATCGTCGAAGCCCACCCGCCCGATCGCACCTGTGTAGGGCCCGCGGGGCAGGGGCTCCAGCTCGGCCAGGATCTGCATTGCCCGGATCTTCGGGGCGCCGGTGATGGAGCCTCCGGGAAAGAGCGCCCCGAGGATCTCGGACCATCCAACCTCTGAGCGGAGCTTCGCTTCGATCCCGGAGACCAGGTGGTGCACGGTCGGGTGCGCCTCGTGCTCGAGAAGCTGATAAACCGAAACCGAATTCGGTTTCGCTATCCGTGAGAGATCGTTTCGCAGCAGGTCTACGATCATGACGTTCTCGGCCCGATCCTTCTCGCTCAGCGTCAACTCGGCAGCCAGCGCCCGGTCCTCGTCGGGCGTGGCCCCCCGGGGCCGCGTCCCCTTGATCGGACGCGTCCGGAGCGTCGCCCCGTCGCGCTCGAGGAAGCTCTCGGGAGAGATCGATACGACCGTCGCCTCTCCCAGGTCGAGCAGCGCCGCGTAGGGGGCGGGGCTGCGCTCCCGCATCGCACGATAGAGGGGCAGCGCGGCGTCCGCCCGCGACTCTTCCGCTCCGGCGGGCAGGTCGAGCCGGCGCTCCAGGTGGCAGGTCAGGTTCGCCTGAAAGAGATCGCCGGCCCGAATGTACTCCCGAATCCGCTCGACCGCGGCCAGGTATGCCTCGTGCCCCAGCGAGATCCGGACACCGGTTCGACCCTCGAGGGGGGCCCACCTCGTGAAGGTCGAGGAATCCGGGCGGCTCGGGGGGCCCGAACCACTCCGAGAGCCCCTAGAACCCGACGCATCACGAGTGGCAGGAATGCCTGGGGAGCCAGTGGCGTCCTCCTCCGCGTGACGAGGATCTTGGGGCCACCAATCGCTCCCAGCAGACGAGGGTGATCGAGGGGCGAGGTCCGGCTCCACGAGCAGCGCCTCGACCCTCGAGAGAAGCGCCTCGAGTCGCACTCCGTCGGCATCGCCGGGAAGAGGTGCCCCCGACAGTACCGGGGGCTCGGAGCGGCCGTCCGGCCAGGCGAGCGTCCAGTCGTAGGCTCCGAACCAGAGATCCGGAGTCAGGCCTCCCGGAGGGGGGGGCGGAAGGGTCTCGACCTCTGCGCCGAGTTCGTACCCGAGGAAGCCGAACCAGCCACCGGCATCGCACAGGCCGGGCACCTCCGGGCTGGCCGCCGAGGAGGAGACGGCCTGGGAGCCGGAAACACGAGAGGCGGTGGACTGGAAGCCGGTAGCCCGAGAACCGGAAGGCCGAGAGTCGGAACCCCGGGCCGCCGCGAGTCCCTCGATCGCCGCGCCGAGCAGGGCGACGCCCCCGCGCCCTCCGCAGGGGCCCGGCTCCACCCCACCCCCCCAGCGGATCCACGATTCGGCCAGCAGTTCGGCCCGACCCGCCATCCCCCGGACCAGCGCCCGGGGTGCGGCGGTCAGGAGGGTGCGGCCGCTCCAGGGGGGCACCGTCTCGAGGAGCACGCGACCCGGAAGGGGCTGAAGCCGGCGGAAGGCCTCGGTCGGCGCGAGGGGCTCCGGCAGCGGTCTGCGGCGCACCTCGGCCCCCGACTCGTTATCCACGCCTGAACCTCGTATCTTGTCCCGGGTTTCCACCGTTTCGCCTCTCACTCCCAGACGCCATGTATACCGGACTCCTGCACGCCCATTCCGGCCTTCGCTACCTCGTCATCCTGGCCGGAATCGTCGCTCTCCTCTATGCCCTCTACGGCGTCGTCACCCGCCGCGACTACGACAAACCGATGCGGATCACCGCCACCGCCTTCGCGGGCCTGCTCCATCTTCAGGTGCTCCTCGGCTTCATCCTTCTGGTCTCGGCCGACCGGTTCGGCACGCACCTGATCGGACACATGGGACTCATGCTGGCCGCCGCGGCCGCCGTCCAGATCCCCCTCTCGGTGTTCCGACGGCGTGCCCCCGAACAGCGCACCTTCCTGCCGCACCTGGTCACGATCGTCCTTGCCATGCTCCTGATCTGGCTCGGAATCCGGACCATGGGGATCGGACTCTTCGAAACCCGGGGGTTCTGACCCGCGGGACCGCCCGGCCCCACCGCCCGACCCAAAGGATCGAGGGTCCCCCCTCACCGCACCGTGCGGGAGGGGGGACCCTCGTAATATGTCACAAGCGAAGATCAGTCGCGATCCCGGAACTTCTCGTAGGCGCGGTCGTGATCGTTGTCCCGCGGATCGACCTGGGCCCCCGCGATGAACATGGTCTCGATACGGGTCAGCGGCTGCAGGATATGGCCGTCGGTGACGACCACATCGGCCCTCATCCCCGCATCGAGCGCCCCCATCTGGTCGCCCAAGCCCAGAAACTCGGCCGGGCGCATCGTCACGCCCTGCAGACCCACCTCGGCCGGGAGCCCGTGCGAGACCGCCACGGCCACATGCTCCGGCAGGTTCCGCACATCGGCGGACTCGTCGGTCGCAAAGGCGATCCGGACGCCGGCCTCGTGCAGGATGTTCGCCGCCCGGAAGATCGCCAGCACCGAATCGTCGCGATCCGGTGTCGGACGCCGGGTCCGCGTCAGGATCACGGGCAGGTCCCGCGCCGCGATGTCGTCGGCCAGCCGGTGCGCCTCGGCCCCGCCGACCAGCACGCCCTGCAGCTCCGGGTACTCGTCGAGCAGAAGGAAGAGGTGCCGGATCTGCCACTCCGAGTCCGCCCGGAAGAAGACCGGGATCTCGCCCGCGAGCACGGGGAGCATCGACTCGAGCACCGCCCGGTCCCCACTCCACAGGTTCGCCTCGAAGGGGTGATCGGCCGGCCGCGCCAGCGTCCCCGCCTCGCGGTACTCCCGGGCGCGGTCCAGGAAGGCGGTGAAGCGCTTCATGTTCTCACCGTCGAGCGCCGGCTGCGGCCCGTCGTTGCGCGACTGCCGGGTCTGCCGGGTCCAGGCGTCGAAGGAGGTCGCACCGGCCGGCTCCGCGCCGTGCGCGTGCCCGGCCCCTCCCGCCATGTGGTCCATGTGGTCCGCCCCCGACACCCCTCCGGCCTGGAAGAACTCGTCCCCCGCCCAGACCAGGTCCCGGCCCTCGTGGTGGTGGTCATGGAAGGGCTGCCAGTTTCCACCGCGTCCGCCCCTGCCGCCACCCGGCGGATTGGTGGGCACGGGCAGATTCACCATGAGTGCTCCTTCGCCCAGGATCGCCGCCCGTTCGAAGGTGTCCCCACCCAGGTCCACCACCGAGCCCATCCCCTGGATGATCCCACCGGTCTGCGCAGTCAGCACCGAGGTGATCCCCCGGGCCCGCGCCACGAAGGGCGCACGACCGTGCGGCTGATAGGCGCCCAGCGCCCGGATGTGGGGGTTGAAGTCGCCAATGTCGGATCGGTCGGCCGACGCCTGCGAGATCGACCCGATCTCGAAGAGCCCCAGGTAGGTGACCGGATCGATCATCCCCGGATACAGATGCTGTCCCGAGACATCGATCTGTCGGGCCCCGCTCGGAATCTCGACCTGCCCGCGCGGCCCCACGGCCTGGATCCGCCCCTCGGCCATCACCAGGACCCCGTCCTCGAACGAGGCACGCGAGACCGGGTGGATCGTGGCTCCGACCAGCGCGACCGTCTCCACCCCCGGGTTGACCGGGTCCAGCTCGGCCAGGTCGGCCGTCTGCAGACTGCCCGTGCCGAGGGTGCGCGTCGCGTCGGCCTCGGCCACGTAGCGGTCCGACGCGGTCTCCGGCAGCTCCAGCACCGGCTCGCCGCGGGTCTCGACCTCGCGGTTGGAGTCGTAGTAGACGATCCCGTCGATCACCGTGTACTCGACCCGGCTGAAGGCGTTGAAGGGGTCGCCCGTCAGGATGACCACGTCTCCGTCCTTGCCCACCTCGAGCGACCCCACCCGATCCTCGATTCCCAGCATGATCGCCGGATTCAGCGTCAGCATCCGGAGCGCTTCCTCCTGCGAGGCGCCTCCGTACTGGACCGGCTTCGGGATCTCCCAGGTCATGAAGGGCTGCAGCCAGGTGAGGTCGGAATTCAGGGCGGTCAGCACGCCCCGCTCGGCCATGAGCGCGGCATTGTGCGGGATCGCGTCGTACGCCTCGAGCTTGTACTGCCACCAGTCCGAGAAGGTCGAGGCGGCGGCACCGTGCTCCCGCAGCTCGTCGGCGATCCGGAAGCCCTCGAGGATGTGGGTGAAGGCGTCGATCTTGAACCCGAACCGCTCCGCGACCCGCATCAGCATCAGGATCTCGTCGTTGCGGTACGAGTGGGCGTGGATCAGGATCCGGTCCTCCATGATGTCGACCAGCGCCTCGAGCCTAAGGTCCCGGCGCGGCGGCGCCCGGAAGGAGCCCGGATCGGCCTCGTAGCGATCCCACAGGTCCCGGTATTCCTGGGCGGCGGTGAAGGCCTGCACGTAGATCGACTCGACCCCGGGGCGGGAGGCGGGGAACCGGGTCGCCGGCCCGCGAGCCTGCGCCGCCATCCGCGTCACGTTCTCGCCCAGGGCGAACTTCACGGCGCGCGGCGCGCCCGGCACGAGAAGCTCCCGGGCCTCGTTCATCTGCCAGCGCATCTTGATGATCGCGCTCTGGCCCCCGATGGGGTTCGAGCTGCCGTGCATGATGCGGGCCGAGGTGACCCCGCCCGACAGGGCCTGGTAGATCTGGAAGGCGCTCGGGTTGAGCGCATCGAGCACCCGGACCTCGGGCACGATCGGCGCCGTCCCCTCGTTCGTCCCGATCATCGCGGTGTGGGAGTGCTCATCGACGATCCCGGGAATCGCGCTCCGCCCCGTCCCATCGATGATCTGCACCCCGGACGGCGCCGCGATCCCGGCCCCGATCTCGACGATCACCCCGTCGCGGATCAGGATCGAGACGTTCTCGAGTACCTCTCCCGCCGCGGTCCACACGGTGTCGAGGTTCTCGATGAACAGATCGCCCTGCGGATAGTGGACCTCGTCGGCCGGCATCTGGAGATGCAGCTGCGCCTCGACCGTCGGAGACCAGACGAGAAGGAAGAGGAAGAGGCTCACGACGCTTCCGCACATACGCGCCTTCATCGGTCGTCTCCCGCCGGCGTCCGCCGGAACTCGAAGGTGAAGTTGAAGGATCCCTCGGGAATGTTGATGCTGCCGGTGCCCGTCATCCGATCCCCGACGACGTTTCCGTTGAAGCTCGCCCGCGCCCCGCCCATGTCGGGCAGCACGATCGAGAATCCGAGGGCCCCGTCGTCGAAGCTCACGTTCTCGATGTCGGCACTCGGACCGGGCCCGGCGCCCATGGTCCCCCGCAGCTCGCCGTCGATCATGCGCAGGGTGAGCTCGGCGGGCATCTCCTGGCCCTGAACGTTCAGCGACCCCTCCCACCGGCCGACGAGCGCATCGGCGTCGACGGGCTCGGCATCGGCGTCCTCGGCGGCCTCGGCGGCCTCGGCGGCGGTCCGCGGGTCACTCCCCTTCTCGGCCAGCCCGTTCACGAAGGTCCAGTTCACCGAGACGCCCTCGTCGAACAGGGGGCGATCGGTCACCATGAAGGTGGCGGCCATCCCCTCTTCGATCCGCGCCAGCTGCGGCACCTCGAGGTACTCCGCCGGCCAGGCAGTCAGCGCACGCAGCGCGTCGGCGGGCTCGAGCCCGAACTCGATCGCACGCCGCACCCCCGCGAGCAGGTCCACCGCACCCTGTCCACCGGAGGTGAAGGCGAAGGGCACCCCGTGCTCGGCCAGCAGCGCCGGCGTCCGGAAGATCGGCTCCATCCGCTGCCGCTCCCGGAAGGCCGCGGGCGAGAGCTCCTCGTCCTCGTCGGCCTCGGGGTCCCAGTCCGAGGGCTCGGGCATCCGGGCGCTGAGCAGCACCGGAACCCCGCGCTCCCTCAGCTCTTCGGCGACCTCACCCGCCCCCGCTCCACCCACGATCACGGGCGAGAAGCCGAGTTCGTCCGAGAGTGCGAAGACCCGCCGGATGTCCTCGGCCCCATCGACCCGGAAGAGCACCGGCACATCCCCGGCGGCCATCCGCTGCACCCACTCCATGTCGGCGTCGACCGTGGCCATCGGAAGTCCCCGGGGGTCACTCCGGAAGGCCTCGGCACGCGTGGCATGGTGCCGGGCATCGAGCACGCTCTGCCGGATGAAGGCGTGCTGGGCCATCAACGTCCCGGGATACGCACCCTGCGCACCGTCGAACGCCATCGCCACCCCGATCGAGGGACGCAGCACCAGCTCCCTCGGAGTGCGGGCATCGACCCGGTGCAGGATCAGGGATGGCTGGCCGGGCATGATCCCCCGGCCGGGGTAGACCGCCGAAGCGACCATCCCCCGGCGCCGGTGGGCCGCAAGCCCCTCGCCCTTCGCCGCCAGAAAATCCGCCGTCACCCGGTGCGGGGTGAAGAACTGCACCTCGCGGGTCGGGCTCCACGACTCCACCCCGTCGCGGTCCGGCGTCGGAAGCGAGAGATCGGCATCGCCGTGGGCGTCGATGATTCCCGGATAGACATGGAATACCCCCTCGTCCCATTCGATCCGCCGGGCATCGGAGGGCACCTCGGCCCCGGCCGCCAGCGTCTCGATGAGCCCGCCGCGAACCACGAGCGTCATCCCCTCCGCCCGCTCACCGTCGGCGTGCACGACCGTCACGTTCTCGAACGCCCAGGCGGCCGGCGGCGGCGCCTCGTCGTACTGGGCCACCGCCGAGGGTGGACCGACAAGGAACAGGACAGGCACAAGGAGCGCCGGGAATACGGCGCGGCATCGGGAAAATCGACCTCTCATGGCTTCAACCGGGTCTGGATGTGATCGAACAGGTGTGAACGAACGGATGCGACGGCCGGGATTCGGCGGGCAGGGGTCCACCCCCGCGCAACCGGCAACAGGTGGATTGATACCCCCGAACCCCCTACTGTTAAACAGACGGCCTCGATACCGTCCCGAACGGTCCCGAACGGTCCCGAATTGGGATGGCGCCGCAGGCCGTCGGTCCCCCACGGGCAGGAGGCCCCCTTCGGGAGTCCGTTCGGCCCCCGGAGCCGTCAGAGAGTAGAGACTCCCCGAACCCGAGGCAAGAGAACCCCACCATGGTCGCACGCTCTCCACCCCCGGGCTCCTTGCAGCCCCCTCCGGACCGGCTGGGGCTGGTCATGGGAGGGGGAGGCGCCCGCGCCGCCTACCAGGTGGGAATGCTGCAGGCCGTGGCCGGGCGCTTCCCCAATCTCGAGTTCCCGATCATCACCGGCGTCTCGGCCGGCGCGATCAACGCCGTTCACCTGGCCGCGCACCCCGGCACCTTCGCAGAGGCCGTCGACGACCTGGCGCGCCTGTGGGGGGATCTAACCGTCGACCAGGTCTTTCGCGTCGAGCCCCGCACCCTGATCCTGAACATGCTGCGCTGGGGCCTCCAGCTCGGCTCCGGCGGACTCATCGGCGCCCCGCAGATGCGGAGCCTGATGGACGCCAGCCCCCTCAGCACCTTTCTGGGGGCGAAGCTGAACGCCCCCGACGGCCCCATCCCCGGCATCGACGAGAAGATCGAGTCCGGCCGCTTGCGAGCCCTCGCGATCAGCACCTCGTCGTACAGCACCGGTCGGTCCGTCACCTGGATCCAGACCTCGCCCGAGATCGAGGAGTGGGAGCGCCCCCAGCGCCAGGCCCGACGCACCCGCATGACGATCGCGCACATCCTGGCCTCATCGTCGATCCCCCTCTTCTTTCCAGCGATCGAGATCGAGGGGCAGTGGTACGGCGATGGAGGCATCCGCCTCTCGGCCCCCCTCTCGCCCGCCCTCCACCTGGGCGCCACCCGGCTCCTCGCCATCTCGACCCGCTTCGATCGCACCGCCGCCGAAGCCGAGCGCCCGGTCGTCGACGGCTATCCCCCACCCGCCCAGGTGATCGGCCAGATGCTCAACGCGGTCTTCCTGGACCTGGTCGACCAGGACGCCTGGCGGGTCGAACGCATGAACGATCTTCTCCGGCGCATCCCCCCCGAAGAGCGCGATCCCCACCGGATCGTCGACATCATGACGCTGCGTCCCTCGGTCGACCTGGGCCAGCTCGCCAACGAGTTCGAGATCGAACTGCCCCGCACCTTCCGCTTCCTGGTGCGCGGCCTGGGAACCCGCGAGGCGCGCAGCCAGGATCTCCTCTCCTTCCTGCTCTTCCAGCCCGAGTACCTGCGCCGGATGATCGAGGTGGGCCGGCGCGACGCCGAGAGCCGAATGGGTGAAATCGAGGCCCTCGTGGACCCCGATCGCGCCCGCCCACCGCCACCCCCGGCACCCGAAGGCCGTCGCCCGCGCGGGGCGCACGAGCGGCCCGGAAGGCCCTCCGGGTCGGGTGGTGGACTGGTCCCCCGGACCGAAATCTTCGATATTTAGGAGGTTATTCAAGGTTTCGAACCGAGCTTCTCCCCATCGTTCCGGAGGTGCGCCATGACGCAGTCGTCCGCCTCGTCCCCGACCCCGCCGGCCGAGACGTCCTCGTCCGCTCCCCGCCACGCCACCGAACAGGAGGCGCGCGATGTCGCCGAGGGAGCCCGCGAGAAGGAGTGGGAGAAGGCGAGCTTCATGCGGGCCTTCTTCGAGGGCCGCTTTCGACTCGAGATGCTCCATCCGCACCCGAAGCCGGATCCCGAGGAGTCCGCCCGAGGCGAGGCCTTCCTCGAGAAGCTGACGCAATTCGCCCGGGAGAAGATCGACGGAGACGCGATCGACCGCGAGGGCTGGGTGCCCGACGAGGTCCTCGACGGACTCCGGGAGCTCGGCGCCTTCGGGATCAAGATCCCGCAGGAGTATGGGGGCCTCGGGCTCTCGCAGGTCACCTACAACCGGGCGCTGGCGATCGTCTCTTCGCGCTGCGCCTCCACCGGGGCCTTCCTCTCGGCGCACCAGTCGATCGGAGTGCCGCAGCCTCTCGCGCTCTTCGGCACCGACGAGCAGAAGCAGAAGTACCTGCCGCGCATCGCAAAGGGCGCCCTGTCGGCCTTCGCGCTCACCGAGGCCGAGGTGGGCTCCGACCCCGCCAACCTGGCCACGAATGCCGAGCTTTCGGACGACGGCTCGCACTGGATCCTGAACGGCCGGAAGCTGTGGTGCACGAACGGTCCGCGCGCCGAGCTCATGGTCGTCATGGCCCGGACCCCGCCGCGCGAGGGGGTCAAGTCGAAGCGCCCCATCACCGCCTTCATCGTCGAAGCGGACTGGGAGGGCGTCGAGGTCGTCCACCACTGCCACTTCATGGGGCTGCGGGGACTCTCGAACGGGGTGATCCGCTTCGACAACGTGAAGGTCCCCGCCGACAACGTGATCTGGGGTGAGGGGCAGGGCCTGAAGCTCGCGCTGATCACCCTCAACACCGGGCGGCTCTCGCTGCCCGCCTTCTGCGCGGCGGCCGGAAAGGCCTCGCTCGAGGCCTCGCGGAAGTGGGCGGCAGAGCGGGTGCAGTGGGGCCAGGCGATCGGGAAGCACGACGCGATCGCGCAGAAGCTGGCGAAGATGGCGGCCGACACCTTCGCCATGGAGGCCGGAGCCGAGTTGACGGCGGCGATGTCCGACTCCAAGCAGTTCGACATCCGGATCGAGGCGGCCGCCGCCAAGATGTGGCACTCCGAGGTCGCCTTCGACGCGGGCAACGAGGCGCTGCAGATCCGGGGGGGACGGGGATACGAGACCGCCGACTCACTCCGCGACCGGGGCGAGAACCCGATCCCGGTCGAGCGGGCGCTGCGGGACCTGAGGATCAACCTGATCTTCGAGGGCTCCTCGGAGATCATGCGGCTGTTCATCGCCCGCGAGGCCGTCGACACCCACCTGAAGGTCGCGGGAGACATGGTCGACCCGAGGGCCCCGACCGGAAGGCGGATCGCGGCCGCCGTGCGCGGGGGGCTGCACTACGCCTGGTGGTACCCGACCCGGTGGATGGGATGGGGCCGCTGGCCCCGCTACTCGGAGTTCGGGCCTTTGGCAACGCACCTGCGCTTCGTCGAGCGCACCTCGCGCAAGCTCGCCCGGACCATCTTCTACTGCATGATCCGCCACGGGGGTGGGCTCGAGAAGCGCCAGGCCGTGCTGGGCCGGGTCGTCGACATCGGGACCGAGGCCTTCATGATGACCGCGTCGTGCGTCCGGGCCCGGATGCTCGTCGAGGAGAATCCGTCGGACCGAAGCCCCGAGGAGCTGGCTGACCTCTTCTGCCGCCAGGCGCGCCGCCGGATCCGCGATCACTTCCGCGACATCTTCCGCAACGACGACGTGACCGCCTACGGGGTCGCCCGCCGGGCGATGGAGGGCCGCTACGATTGGCTCGAGGAGGGGATCGTCTCGGTGGTCGACGACCCCCGCCCGATGGAGGCGCCTCTCTATCCGTCCGAGACGTCCGAGACGGAGACCGCCGGCTCGGACGATCCCGAGTCGGGGGTGGGGGCCGACGAGGAGGCCATGGCGTCGTCGAACTGACGGCGGTAGAGACGGGCGTAGAGTTCGCTTGACTCCAGCAGCTCCAGGTGACGTCCCCGGGCCGCGATCTCGCCCTGGTCCAGGACCAGGATCCGGTCGGCCCTGAGGATCGTCGAGAGCCGGTGCGCGATCACCAGGGTGGTCCGGCCCTCCATCAGGCGGTCGAGAGCGTCCTGCACGAGTCGCTCGGACTCGGCGTCGAGCGCACTCGAGGCCTCGTCGAGGATCAGGATCGTGGGAGCCTTGAGCATCACCCGGGCGATCGCCATCCGCTGGCGCTGGCCGGCCGAGAGGGTGATGCCCCGCTCGCCGATCACGGCGTCGTAGCCTTTCGGCAGCTGTGAGATGAACTCGTGGGCGTGGGCCTCGCGGGCCGCGTGCTCCACCTCGTCGTCGCCGGCATCCGGGTTCCCGTAGCGCAGGTTCTCGCGGACCGTCCCGGCGAAGAGCATCGGTTCCTGGGGGACGAGGCCGATCCGGGCCCGCAGATCGGCGAGACGGACCTCCCTGACATCGATGCCATCGACCTCGACGGCGCCCCCTTCCACATCGTAGAAACGCGGAAGGAGGGCGGCGAGCGTGCTCTTTCCGGCTCCCGACGCCCCCACCAGCGCCACCGTCTCGCCCGGCTGGATCTCGAGCTCGATCCCGTGGAGCACCCGGGGCAGGTCGGGACCATAGCGGAACCGGACATCCCGGTAGCGGACCCGCCCGTCGAGGGGGGTCGGAAGGCTGCGGGGCTCGGCGGGCTCCTGAAGCTCCACCTGCAGGTCGAGAAGTCCGAAGATCCGGCGGGCCGCGCCCGAGGCCTCCTGGAGATTGCCCCAGAAGCCGGCGAGCGAGGTCACCGCGCCCGCGATCAGGACCGCGTAGAGGAGGAAGGCGACCAGGGTGCCCGGGGTGAGGGCGCCGTCGAGCACCAGTCGGCCTCCCTCCCACAGGACGAGGGCGATGGCGCCGAAGGCGGTGAAGCTCACGGTGCCGGTCAGCAGCGCCCGGGCGACGGCGCGGCGAAGGCCGATGTCGCGGGTCGCGTTCACATCGGTGGCGAAGCGCTCCTTCTCCCAGCCCTCGCGCGTGAAGCTCTGCACCGTGGTGATCTGGGTGAAGACCTGCTCGGCCCGCGAGACGGCGTCGGCCAGGCGGTCCTGGATCCCCGTCGAGAGGCGCCGGACCCGGCGGCCCAGGAGCCAGCCGGCCACCACCGTCGGGGGGATCGCGATCATGGTCACCAGGGTCAGGCGCGGGTGGGCGATCGTCACCAGGACGAGGGCGCCGAGCAGGAAGAGGCCCTGCCGCACCAGCTCGGGGATCCCGAAGCGGAGGATGCTCTGGATGAGCCCGGCATCGGAGGCCAGGCGGGACGAGAGCTCTCCGACCCGCCGGCGCGCGAAGAAGCCCGGGGGCTGGGCCATCAGGTGCGAGAAGAGGTCCTTTCGGAGACGCGCGACGATCCGCTCCGAGACCGCCGCCGCCAGGTAGCTCTGCCCGAAGTTCACCACCGCCTGCAGGAGGAAGAGCCCCATCAGGAAGAGGGCGATCCGGTTCAGCATGCCGCGGTCCCCGACCTCGAAGGCGGCGTCGAGAAGCTCCCGCACGATCAGGGGAAAGGCGAGCCCGATGATCGTGCCCAGGATGATCAGGACGATCGCGCCGATCAGCGCCGGGCGGTGCGGGCGGATCCGTGGCCAGAGCCGGATGAGGAACCGGTAGCGGGAGTCGCGCGTCTCGCGGGTTTCGGGTTCCGCGTCGTCGGAGCCCGGCGCCGAGCCGGAAAGCGTCATGAGATGGGGAGGGGTGGCGGGACAAGGAATCCTGCGGCGAGTTCGGACCGTTCGAAGATACGTGGGCCGGCGCGCTGCCGGTACCACCCCCCGGGGCGGGGGTTTAGTTTGTGGAATGTTCAGCGACCCCGAGACCCGCGCCACGGCCCTGGCCTACCTGCAGGTGATCCTGGCCGGCACCCTCTGGGCGACCTCGGGGCCGTTCAGCGTGGCGCTCTACCGGATGGGGGTGCCGCCGACCTCGGTGGCGCTCCTGCGACCCCTCGTC
Source organism: Gemmatimonadales bacterium (assembly GCA_007692605.1). Lineage (GTDB taxonomy): Bacteria > Gemmatimonadota > Gemmatimonadetes > Longimicrobiales > Gaopeijiaceae > SLBA01. Next base: position 22,238 of record REBS01000096.1, on the reverse strand, counting down.
GGGACCGTCTTTCTGGCGCTCTTCCTGGTGGCGCTGCGGGGCCGGGGGGCCTTTCTTCTTCCGCGCCGGGCGCTCCTTTCGCTCTTCGTGGCGGGCGGGGTCGTGGTCGGGATCTTCCAGCTGGCCTACCAGATGTCGACCGACGCGGTCGGGGTGCCCGCGACGGTGGCGCTCCTGTACCTGGCGCCGGCCTTCGTGGTGGGCATGTCGGCCGTGCTCTTCCGGGAGCCCCTGACCCCGACGCGGGTGGGGCTCGCGGTGCTGTCGGTCGTGGGGGTGTGGCTGACGGTGTTCGGCGCACGGGGGGTCGACGTGGATCTCACCCTGGCCGGGATCCTGTGGGGCTGCGCCTGCGGGCTCTCGTACGGGACCTACACCCTCTTCGGCAAGCACTACGGCAAGGAGCACGGGCCCCTGGTGCCCCTCTTCTGGAGTACGCTGGGCGGGACCATCCTCCTGGCGGTGACCTGGATCGTGCGGCGGGAGCCGGTGGTGCTGCCCCCCTCGGCGGCGGGGTGGGCGCTCCTCCTCCTGTTCGGGCTTCTGACCATGGCGGTGGCCGCGCTTCTGCTCTTCAACGCCATGCGCACCCTCGAGGCGGGGCGGGCCTCGATCGGGACCACGGTGGAGCCCTTCGCGGCGGCCCTGCTGGCCGTTCTTCTGCTCGACCAGACGCTCACGGCCCAGGGCTGGGTGGGGCTCGTGATTCTCGTGGTGGGGGTGGCCGGGGCCTACGCCGCCGGGCCCACCCGCCGGCCACCCACTTCGCCGGTCGGGTAGGGGTCCTCGACGTTTCGGGTCAGTCGGCGGCCGGGGGCTGCGGGTCAGCCGGCGGTCGGGCGCTGCGGGTATCCTGGCCGTCGCCCGCCGGTGGAGCCTCGGGCAGAAGGAGCCGAACGCGGCCCCCTCCATCGGGATGGTTGTCGATCTCGAGCTCTCCGCCCATCCGGTCGACGAGGATCCGGCAGTGGAAGAGGCCCAGTCCGGGTGCCCGTTCATCACTCGTCCAGAACGGCTCGAAGGCGTGCTCGAGCGCCTCGTCCGAGAATCCCTCGCCTTCGTCGCGCACCTCGACGACGGCGGGAACCGCCGCACCACCGCTAAGGCGCACCTCGATCTGGCCGTCTCCCCCGTAGTGATGGGCGTTCGCCAGGACCAGGTACAGCACGTCCTTGAACCACTCCGGAGCGACGGTGAAGCTCACCAGGCGCTCCGGTCCGCTCACCCGCACCCGAACCCCATGCTCGTCGGTGTATTCACGGGTGACGTCGCGCACCAGGTGCTCGAGGCTCTGCTTCGAGGTCGTCGGATCGGGAATCCTCCCGTAGAAGGCCAGGTCCTCGAGTGCGTCGAGCGCGTCGAGCACGGGACCCGGCAGGCTCCCCCCGGACTCGGCCTCGCGCAGGTCGGACAGGGGGCCCCGCTCGAGGAAGCCCAGGACGGATTCGAGCATCGCCCGGGTGCTCGCCGTCTCGGTCCGGCCGGAGCGAGCGGGATCGGCGGCATGGGATCCCGGCCCGGCATGGCCATCGGCGGGAGCTGGAGCCGTGGCAGTCCCCGCCTCGGTAGTGTCGGCGGGTGCGGCGCTGCTCCCGTGGGCCGTCGAGCTCCCCCCCGTCGACAACTCGCGCACCTCGCGCACCGAGCTTCCGGCCGGCACCGCGGCGCTCTTCCGCTTCAGGAGAAGCACGACGACGACGATCGTGAGGACTACAACCAACGACCAGGCGAGTACCTCCATAAAACTGAACCTCCAGGCGTAATGGTTCGGGGCCGGGGGAGACGCCGCTCTGACGTCCCTTCCGGCGCACCATGATGGCCTCATCCGGCCGTGCGGGCAATCTTCCGGGGTTGCGGCTTGCCCGGGACCGGGGCTGCGAAGTATTGTGCGGCCAGATTAACAGTCCGGCTCTGCGCACGCGTCATACCCGACCGTTGCAAGGGTCGTTCGAAGCCCCTGCATCGGATGTCCGACCTGGATCGCCTCTCTCGCCTGCTCGCAGAGAGCTCAGACCCGAATAACCCGTCGCCCGAGACGCTGGCAAGCCTGATCAGCCGGTTGTCGACCCTGGCGGTGGTTGGCGTCTCGCGCGACCCTCAGAAGCCGGCGCGCCGGGTGCCGTCGTATCTGGCGGCCAAGGGCCTCGAGATCATCCCGGTGAATCCGAACGCCTCGTGGATCCTCGGGCGGCGAGCCCGTCCGACGCTGGCCGCGGTCTCGGAAGCGGTCGACCTGGTCCTCCTGTTCCGCCCCTCCGAAGAGGCCGGAGTGCTCGTCCGCGAGGGCGGCGAGCGCCCGGAGCGACCTGCACTCTGGCTGCAGGAGGGGATTCGCGACAACGCCGCCGCGAGCGAGGCCCGTTCTTCGGGGCGGACGGTGGTGCAGGACCTGTGTCTCTTCAAGGCGCACCGCTGCCTGCGCGAGAATCGTCCGGACCCGATCATTCCTCGGGTCCGCGCCGGAGAGAGCTCGGGGGGCCGAGGGACAGGGCCCCGCAGGTAGGGGGCCGGCCGGCGTATCTTCCAATCCGCCCCCCGCGTCGTTCCGGATCGACTGCGGCGCGCCGTTTGCCGGCGGGCGCTCCATCCGATCGACTCGAACCCATCCGCCCCACGCGTTCCGGTCAGACCGCCTCGACCACCCGGTCGGCGTGCCCCTTGGGACGCACCTTTCGCCAGGCTTCGGCGATCACCCCGTTCTCGTCGATGATGAACGTACTCCGCTCCACGCCCCAGTACTTGCGGCCGTACATCGACTTCTCCTTCCAGACGCCATAAGCCTTGCAGACCTCCTGGTCCTCGTCGGCGAGCAGGGGGAAGTTGAGGTCGTACTTGTCGCGGAATTTCTCGTGCGACGAAACGGGGTCGGGTGACACACCCAGAACCACCGCGCCGGCCTCCTCGATCCGGGGGAGGACATCGCGCAGATCACACGCCTGCGTGGTGCACCCCGACGTGTCATCCTTCGGATAGAAGTAGAGGATCACCCGCTTCCCCCGGTAATCGGCGAGCGAACGCTCGGTCCCGTCATCGGCAGGGAGAGTGAAGTCGGGGGCCTGGTCACCTTCCTGCACCACATCCACGTCCTGCGCCATCGGCTGGTCCTCGGTTTGGGATGGATCGAAGTTGGATTCGGGCTCAACGCTACCCGGAACCCGAGGCCGAGATCCGGCTCAGTCTTCGCGCTCCCGCAGGGCCCATCGGCAGACCTCACCTCCGGTTCGACGGCATTCGACATGAAGGACGGGAGCGGGGTCGGGTATGTACATCGCCAGCGCGCGATTGGCGAACCCGGTGATCAGGGCACACGCCTCGCCCGGGGCATCTTCATGCAGGAGGAGACCCGGATCCGCCTCGAGCACGAACTCTTTCCCGACCCCCCGAACGACCGACCCCCCGAAGTAGCTGGCCAGGCGTCGACGAGCTCTGCGGCGGGCCCGCGAGATGGCCAGGCCCCGTGGCAGGAGGCGACGCAGCCCCCTGCGGCCATGGTCCCCATGGAGCAACTCGCCCACGCGAAAGAAGACTTCGTCGGCATCGGGGCGTCTCAGCACGAGCCGCATCAGGTCGAGCACCTCGCCTTCGGGCACCCGACGGCGGCGACGCGCCTCGGCGCGGTAGCGCCGGATCTGCGCGTCGACCACGTCGGAGAGACCCAGCCGACGGGGCAGCGTCACCGTGACATTCTCGTCGTCGAGAATCTCCACGGGGAGGTCCTGGCTTCGCAGGGTCTCGAGCAGAACCAGCGCCACGCGGGCCTGAACCCGGCGGCTGGAACGACTGGAGACGGAGGATGAGCTCTGGGTCTTCGTCACGGTCTATGAACGGAGAGGAAATGGGTCCGGGTAATACATAGTTTGGGACCCGCCCCCCGCACGTGCAATGACTTGACAGATCGTCCCATCGGGTTCGACGGGGAATGCTAGAAGGCCGTTGAAGAAATACAGGGGTGCACCGGGACGGGGTCTTGCGCGACCCACACGCGATGCGTGCGGGTACCCCGGGTCAAGGCGGGCCCCTGACAGCGATGCCCAAGCATCGGTGAAGGGGCCCAGCGAAGATCCGGGGCCGCAACCCCCCGTCCCCCTTCGGATTGCGGCCGCAGGGGGCCTCCTCGGTCGTTGGTTCGCCTCGACGTAGCTAGCGCTATGCCTTCGACCAGCCGCGCTCCGGACGCGCACAGGAACCGAGACGACGCCCCCCCCCGAGTACGCTCCGATTTCGGGACATCCTAAGGGGTGCCGCGAACCCCCGGGCAATCGGCGACTCTCCGGGAACGACACCACCGGTCTTCTCGGGCCCCTCCCCACTCTGGCCGGGTGGGGCGGGCTGCCCTAGCTTCAGGGGCAGCCCTTCATGCCCCCGAATGCCGAGCCGATGCCGTGCGCCGTTTCGCCGCCTACGACCCTCCGGAGTATCTCGACTGGGCCCCCGACGCCGACGAGATTGCACGGTGGCGAGACACGCTCCACGCCCGACCCGGACGGGCGGAGTGGATCGAGGGTCGCTCCGAAGCCGACCTTCTCGGGCTGTACAGGGATCTGCTGCGCACGCGACTCCTCGACATCGCTCTGAAGCGTTGGGTTCGACAGGGCGTGATCTCGAAGGCCTGGCTCGGCACCGGTGAGGAAGCGGTCACGGTCGGATCGGTCGCCGCCCTCGATCCGGCGCGCGACTGGGTGTGCCCGATGATTCGCAACGCGGGTGCCTGCTTCATGATGGGGATGCCGATCGCCGATCTCTTCCGCGGGTACCTGGCGACCGCCGACGGTCCGACGGGCGGGCGGGACCTCCATGTGGGAGATATCACCCGGCGAGTCCTGCAACCGATCTCTCACATGGGGACGAATGTGCCGGTCATGGCCGGGGTCGCTCTCGGGCTCGCCCGCGAAGGGAATGGGGGAGTCGCCCTCACCTTCATCGGCGACGGGGCCACGAAGACCGGCGAATGCCACGAAGGGCTCACGCTCGCCGCGGTTCAGAACCTGCCGGTGGTATTCATTTTGCAGGACAACCAGGTAGCGCTCGGCACTCGCGCCAGCCAGCACGGAGCCGGTCGTCTCGAGCGTTGGGGCGAGATGTACGGACTGCGGACAGTGCGGGTCGACGGCAACCACCTGCTCGACATGGCCGCCGCCACGGCCCTGGCGGTGGAGCGCTGCCGACAGGAAGAGGGACCGCAGATTCTGCACGCACGGACCTTCCGGATGGGCGGCCACGCCACGCATGACGAGCGCGAGGCGCGGGAGACCTTCTCGGCGGAGCTCTTCCGGATCTGGGGGCGACGGGATCCGGTCGGACTTTTTGAGACGTATCTGCGGGAAGAAGGGGTCGACGAGTCCCGTCTGGGCGAGATCGAAGATGAAGTGTCGGCTGAGGTGGACGCCGCCGCCGAGTCGGCGCTGGCGTCCCGGGACGACCTCCCGAAACCTGAATCGGCGCTCTATCCGGGATTCAGCACCGGGGGGGTGCTGACGGGCCTCGACAGCCGACCGGTATGACCCCTCGAGAGAGCCGTTCAGGGCGCATTGACGCCGCCGTGTCCACCCCGCGTACAAGGGGTGTACAGGTATTAGGGCAAAAAAGTTCGACGCACCCTTGAACAATTGAACAAAACCCTGTACATTATTCGAGCGATCAGAGACGTATCCTCACAGACCGGGATGAGACGCGACCATGGCCGACGACGCTTCCAGAGTTCCGCATCCGACTGGTGCCCGCACGACCGCGAACGAGACCACTCCTCTCGCCGAGTTGAGTGATGAATCCCTCGTGACCGCTCATCTCGACGGTCGCCCCGGTGCATTCCAGGAGCTCTTCTTCCGGTATCGCGACCGGCTGGTCTACTTCATCACCCGAAAGACGGGCGACGGCGATCGGGCACAGGACCTCGTTCAGGAGGCCTTCATCCGGGTAACGCGCCACCTGCACCGCTTCGACACCTCGAAGAAGTTTTCCACCTGGGTGTACACGATCGCGAGCAACCTGGCGAAGAATGAGCTCCGCAATCGCTCCCGTAGCCCGCTCGTGCTCTTCCAGAAGCTGACCTCGAACTGGGACGACGACCATCGCCCCCTGCAGTTCGAGGATCTGACCATGCAGCCCGACGACCTGTACCAGAAGCGCTTCCTGCGTCGGCTGGTCGAAGACACCGTCGAGGAGCTCCCCGAGCACCATCGCCTCGTCTTTCGGTTGCGCGAGCTGGAAGGGAAGAGCTACGAGGAGATCGCGGAGATCACCGGGGTGAACCTGGGCACCGTGAAGAGCCGCCTGCACCGGGCCCGCAACTCCTTCGCCCAGCGGATCGAGCACTCGCTCAACTGATCGGGACCACTCCCAGCGAGTGATTTCAGCGGACCGGGATTTCTCCCCGCTGGTCATGGGGGGACGCGCGTTCGGGCGAAGCGAGATAGATTGAGCGGCGGATCCCGGACGGGGTCCGCCGTTTTCAATGATGGGCCGAGAGGCCGGAACGCAGGGGCGCGTCGATGTTCGAATCGCTGAGAGAGGCCTTCCGCGAGGCCACCGAAAACTTCAAGAAGGAGCTCAACCGCGACGCCGTTCCCGAGGCGGCCGACAAGCTGCTCCGAGCCATGAACCAGGAGTTGGTGGATTCCCGGCTTCGGCTCGGAGAGCTCTCGGATCAGCTGGAGCGGACCCGTACGGAGCTCGAGTCCGAAGACGGGGAGCTTCGGACCTGCCTGCGGCGAGAGGAGCTGGCGCGCCGGATCGGTGATGACGAGACCGCTCGGGTGGCGTCGGAATTCGCGGCGCGGCACCTGCGGCGCCGGGATGTCCTCGAAGAAAAGGTCGCCGTTCTTGAAAAGGAGCTGGCCGACCGCCGCGACGAGATGCAGGCGATGACCGAGCAGCTCAAGGAGGCACGGACCCGCCGTGACTCCCTGACGGCGACGGCCGGACGCACGGGAGCCCGCGACCGGATCGAGGAGGCCGACGACCTCTTCGCCCGGATGGACGAGATGGCGGAGCGGATCTCCGACTTCGATGCCCGGGCTCAGGCGGCGCAGGAGTTCGGGGAGATGAACCTCGACGGAGTCGAGGCCTCGACGTGGGACCGGGAACGCTCCGAGAAAGCCGCTCGCGACGATGTCGACGCACGGCTCGAGGAACTCAAGCGCAGGATGGGACGGGACGGATAACCCTCTCCGGGCCCCCACCATCCCCGGCCGACGGAACGCCGTCAGCCCCGGGGTGGTATGCGGAGCCCTGGTTTCATAGATTGACCTGCTCGGGGCGCGCCCTTCGGCGCACCCCGACGAATCAACGGATCGCACGGAGTGGAGCATCGATGGAAAACTGGATCGGAGTGGGCATCTGGATCGTGCTGGGCGCCGTGGTCGGGCTCTCGATGAAATTCCTCGTCAAGCGGCCCGAAGCGCAGCCGGGGCACGACGTCCTGCTGGCCGTCCTTGGCGCCTTCGGTGCGGTCATCGGGGGAATGCTCGGCGTCGGGCTCTTCCATTTCTACGATCCCGTGGCGCTCAGCCTGGGCGGGATGATCAGCGCCGTAGTGCTCGCGGCGCTCCTCACCTGGATCTACCGCTGGGGCCTGCGCACCCTCATCTGACCCCTCACCACCCCCTTTCCGAGTTTCCGGAGTTCCCGTCATGAATGATCTGCGCGCGACCCTCACCGTCGAGCTCGATCGACTGCGGGACGAACTCTTCGAACTTCTTCGCATTCCCTCGGTGAGCGCCCGTTCCGAGCACGCCTCGGACACGCGTGCCGCGGCCGAATGGGTCCGCGATCACATGCAGCGCTCGGGCCTCGAGGCCGAAATCCTGGAGACCGGCGGGCATCCGGTCGCGCTCGGTAGCTGGCACGGGGCCGGCCCCGACGCGCCCACGCTCCTGATCTACGGGCACTACGACGTGCAGCCTCCCGAGCCGCTCGAGCTCTGGAGCTCCCCCCCCTTCGATCCAGAGATTCGAGACGGACGCATCTATGCCCGGGGGGCGGCCGACGACAAGGGCCAGCTCTTCCTCCACCTGGCCGCCCTCGATGTGATCCTCCGCACCCGCGGATCGCTCCCGGTCAACGTGGTGGTCCTGGCCGAGGGTGAAGAGGAGATCGGATCGCCGAACCTGCTCACCTTCGTTCAGAAGTACCGCGAACGGCTCGGGGCCGACGCCGTGGTGATCTCGGATTCGGCGATGTTCGCCCCCGGCCAGCCCTCCCTGCTCTTTTCGCTCCGGGGGCTGGCCTACGCCGAGATCCGGATCCGGGGCTCCCGCTCCGACCTGCACTCCGGAGCCTACGGGGGGGCCGTTCCGAACGCCGCCACCGAGCTCACCAGGATCCTGTCCACCCTTCATGACGCGGATGGGCGGGTGACGATCCCGGGCTTCTACGACGCCGTGGTGGAATGGGATACCGAGACACGGGACGGAATCGCCGCACTCCCCTTCTCCGACGAGGAGTTCCGCGAAGGGGTGGGAGCCACGCACCTTGCGGGCGAGTCGGGATACTCGACCCTAGAGCGGCTCTGGGTTCGCCCCACCTGCGAGGTGAACGGGCTTCTCTCGGGATACACGGGCGAGGGAGCGAAGACGGTGCTTCCGGCCGAGGCGATGGCGAAGGTGAGCTGCCGGCTGGTCCCCGACCAGGACCCCGACCGGACGATCGAGCTCCTGCGCAGCCATGTGGCGGCCGTCGCCTCACCCAGCGTCGTCACCGAGGTGGTCGAGCTCCATGGAGGCCATCCGTGGCGTGCCCGACTCGAGGGCCCCTTCTTCGAGGCCGCTCGGGACGCGCTCCGAGACGCCTTCGACGTGGAGCCGGTGCTCACCGGTGAGGGGGGGTCGATCCCGATCGTCGGAGAGTTCGAGCGGGAGCTCGGCGCGCCCGCCATCCTGCTGGGATTCGCCCTCCCCGGTGCGAACATGCACGCTCCGGACGAGTGGTTCCCCGAGTCGCACCTCGAGCTGGGCATCGAGACGATCATGAACTTCCTGCAGCGAGCCGGTCAGCGCTGATCCCGTTGCGGGTCCGGCTCCGGCGGCGGCCGTCGCGGTACGACTTCTTCCGGCGGCGGCCTGCCCGCCGACCGCTTCAGGCCCCGCTGCCCTCTCCGACCATCACGGCCGCCCGCAGAAGCGCTCGCGCCTTGTTCAGGGTCTCTTCGTACTCCCGACCCGGATCGGAGTCAGCCACGATGCCCGCACCCGCCTGAACGTACGCCCGGCCCTCATGAGCGAGGACGGTCCGGATCGCGATCGCGGTGTCCATCGTCCGCCCACCGTAGCCGAGATATCCGACGGCACCCGCGTAGGGCCCGCGGCGGACCGGCTCGAGCTCGTCGATGATCTCCATGGCGCGGATCTTCGGAGCGCCCGAAACCGTTCCCGCTGGAAAGGAGGCCCGCAGGACGTCGAGCGCCGAGAGCCCGTCGCGCAGTTCGCCCTCGACCTGCGACACGATGTGCATGACGTGGGAGTACCGCTCGATGACCATCAGGTCGGGGACCGTCACGGTGCCGTACCGAGCCACCCGACCCACGTCGTTGCGTCCCAGGTCCACCAGCATGCGGTGCTCGGCCAGCTCCTTCTCGTCGGCCCGCAGATCATCGGCGAGGGCGCGGTCCTCCTCGGGCGTGGCGCCCCGACGCCGTGTTCCGGCGATCGGGCGCAGCGTCACCCGACCGTCTTCGACCCTGGTGAGCACCTCGGGCGAGGACCCCACCAGGCAGACGCCGTCCATCTCCAGAAAGTAGAGATACGGCGAGGGGTTCAGAGTGCGCAGGGCCCGATAGAGATCGAAGGGCTCGGCGCGCAGCTGCATCTCGAGTCGCTGGCTCAAGACCACCTGAAAGGCGTCGCCGGCCAGGATGTACTCCCGAACCCGCTCGACGGCCGCTTCGAAACCGGAGCGCTCGAAGGTGCTCCGGAAGGGAGGATCACCCTCGGGTTCCCGGTCGAGGGTGAGGGGGGCCGGGCCGTGGGACGTTCGGAGCGTCTCGACCGTACTTTCGATCGATTCCCGCGACTCCTCGTAACGTCGGCGAAGCTCGGCCCGACCGAGCCCGGGCTCGACCGGTACGGACCGGATCGCCATCGCCCTCCCCTTCAGGTTGTCGATCGCCAGCACGACATCGGTGAAGGCCACCACCGCATCCGGCAGGTCGAGCCCTTCGGCGGGGGCGTCGGGAAGGTGCTCGATCTGGCGCACCACGTCGTATCCGAAGTACCCTACGGCGCCCCCCCAGAAGCGGGGAAGCCCCGGAACATCGGCGGGAGTCCGCTCCTGGAGACGCCGATCGAGATCGGAGAGCGGGTCTTCGGTTTCAACCGGAACCCACCCGTCTTCGGGGGTCCACCACGACACCTGGTCGCCCCGGAGGCGCCAGGCGGCGGCGGGTGAGGTTCCCAGGAAGGTGTATCGGGCCCAGGTTTCACCTCCCACCACCGATTCGAGGAGAAAGCCGAAGGGTGGGCGGGCCAGCTTGTGGTAGGCGGTGACCGCCGTATCGATATCGAAAAGGAACTCGCCGCGGAGCGGGACCACCCGGGCCCCACGCGCGAACGACACGAACTCTTCGAAGGAAGGGACCAGTTCCATGGATCAGACCCGATGACCGACGGGAAACAGAAGGCGGGAAGGGCGGGAATGTCCCGCCCGCACGGACAAAAGTCAACGGCTGTCGTGGTCGCCGCCGACGCGGGAGGGACCTTCACCGACCTCCTTTTGCTGCGCGGCGAGTCGCTGACGGCGCTCAAGGTCCCTTCGACCCCCGACGACCCGTCGCGTGCCGTGCTCGATGGGCTGCGGAAGCTCCTCGGGGAGCGGACTGGCGGCGAAGAACTCCTCCTGATCCACGGCACCACGGTCGCCACCAACGCGGTACTGGAACGCAAGGGCGCACGCGTCGGGCTGATCACGAACCGGGGCTTCGAGGACGTGATCGAGATCGGCAGACAGGACCGTCCCCAGCTCTACGCGCTCGTGGGGAGCCGGCTGCCTCCGCTCGTCTCGCGAGACGACCGTCACGGGATCTCGGGTCGCCTGGACCCCGATGGCCGGGAAGTCGAGGCACTGGAGCCCGACGAGCTCGCCCGTCTGGGCGGGGAGCTCGGTGCGGTGGAGTCGATCGCGATCTGTCTTCTGCACAGCTATGCCTCGGATCGCCACGAGGAGGCGGTCGCGGCGGCTCTCACGGGCAGGGGCGATGGAGACGCCGCGATCGGGAGCGGGAGCCGCACGGTCAGCGTCTCGTCGCGGATTCTCCCCGAGTTCCGGGAGTACGAGCGCTGCTCGACGACGGTCGTGAACGCGTTCGTCGCGCCCCGCATGGCCCGGTACCTGACCCGTCTTCGAGAGGGTGCCGACGCGGCCGAGATCCGGGTGATGGGATCCGCCGGGGGTGCCCTCCCCCTCTCACGGGCCGTCTCGGAGCCGGTTCGCACGGTACTCTCCGGTCCCGCGGGCGGGGTGGCGGGTGCCCTCGAACACGGCCGTCGCGTGGGACGCACGCGGCTGCTCAGCTTTGACATGGGCGGCACCTCGACCGATGTCTCGCTCGTCCCGGACCGCCTGCTCACAACGCGGGAGGGCAGCGTCGGCGATCAGCCCGTGGCGATCCCCCTCATGGATATCCACACCGTGGGAGCCGGAGGCGGCTCGATCGCCCGGGTGGACGCCGGGGGCGCGCTTCGGGTCGGTCCGGAAAGCGCGGGCGCCGAACCCGGTCCGATCGGCTACGGACGCGGGGGCACCGAGGTCACGGTGACCGACGCAAACCTCTGGCTCGGACGGCTGCGTCCCGATGGCTTCCTGGGAGGCACCGCCCGACTCGACCGCGACGCCGTGCGGGAGCCGCTCGAGGCGCTGGCCCGCGAACTCGGGACGGACCCCGACGCGGCGGCCGAAGGGGTGATCGAGGTCGCCGACGCCACGATGGAGCGGGCCCTTCGTGTCATTTCGGTCGAACGAGGGGTGGATCCCGACGACTTCCACCTCTTCTCGTTCGGGGGGGCCGGAGGCCTCCATGCCGCCGAGCTCGCGGGCCGCCTGGGGGCGAAAGGGGTACTGATCCCGCCGGATCCGGGACTTGCCTCGGCCTGGGGGATGCTCGCCGCCCCGATCGTCAGGGACCGGACCCGCACGCTCCTCAGAAGCTCGGACGACGCCGAGGCCGTGGCCGACGTCGCCCTGGCGATCCAGGAGATCGAACGAGTGGGCAGGGCCGAACTCGAGGCCGAGGGACTGGATCCGGACTCCCTTTCGGTGACGGCGAGGATCGATGCGCGATACCGTGGGCAGAGCTGGGAACTCGAGGTTCCCGCCGACGGCTGGGTCGAGGCCTTTCACGCGCAGCATGAGGCACGCTACGGCTACCGGCGCGAGGGGGCGGTGGTCGAGGCCGTCACTGCCCGGGTCCGGGTGAGCGCTCCAGGGCTCTCGCCTCCCTCGACGCCCTCCCCCGACCCGGAAGGGACCGCGGAAGCCCGGGCGGATGTCCGGTGGCGGGGTCGGACGCTCGACACTCCGATCCACTGGCGCGGCACCCTGCCGACCGATGCGATCTCGGGTCCCGCGCTGGTGCTGGAATACTCGTCGACGCTCTGGGTTCCCCCGGGGTGGCGGGTTCTCAGACTGGAGGGCGAGCTCCTCGAGTTGTCGCCGGAACCGTGACCACCGGTCGCCCGGAGCCCGATTCCCTGATCCGGGCGCGCCCATCGTCATCGCGCTGAATTTCGATCGATCCGACCAGGAGCTCCGGGATCCGCTCGGCGAGCGCGGGGGTGAGCAGGACGATCACGGGAATCGCCAGTCGGGTCGCCCCCAGGAGCTGAAGCAGGCTCACCACCTCGTCGTCGTCGGTCGTCGCCGCGAACTGCCGGAGGACGATGAAGGGCACGCCCTGGTCGGTGGCAACGGCAAGCTGCATCGCCGCCGAGACGAGAGGGAGGTCACTGGGGGCTGGTCTCCGCACCTCACCTGTGAGACTCCGGACGAACCACCCCTCCGTATCGGGTGCCGGGACCAGGGCCTGGATGCGTCCTCCGGTGATCCGCCCCAGCAGGTCCCCGGCCAGACCGAACAGATCGTGCCGCCCGAAGGGCATGGCGGGTGGCGGGGCGGAGGCGGCGACGGATCCGGCGCCCACCGGAGTGGTGGGATCGCCCGATCTTCTGGAGTCGAGCGGGGTGGAGAGGGAGGAGGAGCCGGGGGTGAAGACCCCTTCGGCCGCCCGCTCGAGTTCGGACTGGAGTTCCAGGACCCTCCGGTCGAAATCCCGGAGGGTGTCGGGCTTCTGCTCGAGTTGCTCTCTGCGCCGTTTCCACCATTGTCCGTCCTGAACCACGTCCTCCCATTCCTCCCGCAGCGCATCGCGAAATCCAGGATGAGCCTCGGCGAGGGGACGACCGCACGTCGGGCACTCGGCCTCGGCACCGGCCTCCTCGACACGCCGAAGCCGGCCGCGCAGCTCCCGGGCGCGATCCCGATAGGCGGTCAGTCGGGACTCCGCCTCCTGGCGCTCACGCACCCACTCGAGGTTCATCGCCTCGAGGTCACCTACGGCCTCGATCCAGTCCGCTCGCAGCGCCTGCAATCGCTCGGGGTCTCGAACCACCGTGGGGGGAGCGGCCGCATCTCGTCCTGTGCCGGCCGGTTCGCTGCTCTGCTCGGCGCGCCAGGGATGGAAGGCTGACGGGGGAAGGGCTCTGGACTTCGGGTACCGGAGGCGCAGGGAGAGCAGGCGGGGGTGTGGGTCACCCGAGGGATTCCCGAAGTGTTCGCTCAGGAGCAGACGATCCTCGGGACGTTCTCCGATCACGGCGACCAGGCCCGGATTCAGGCGCGACTCGGACTCGAGCCCGGTCTCTCGTTCCGTCGGGGTCCAGACGAGCTGCGCCTCGGTCACCGGACCCTCGCCGGGCCGCTCCGCCAGACGCTCCGGGAGTCGCTCGTCGCCGGGTCCGGCCTGGAGCTCGAGGTGCGCGGCCCGACGACGGATCGCGGAGAGAAGCCCGGGCGACACGCTCTCTTCGACTCCCGCGCGAGGGCCCCGGAGTCGCACACGGAGAATCTTGCCTTCGATTCCGCCGGGGAGACCCTCGAGGAGCTCCCGGAGTCTCCGGGTTCCCTCATCGGAATCGTCGTCGACCCGAACCGGAGCCAGGTCGATCACGGGACGCGCGGGGAGCGGATGAAACTCCCCCTTGCCCGCTGCCAGGTCGAACACCCAGAATCCCTTCTCGACCGCGGATTCCCGCCAGGGATCGACCCCGAGGCGTTCCAACGACCCCGCGGTGCGCACCCGGCCCGGCTCAGGCCCCCAGATCCGCGCGGAACGCCCTCCCCCCAGCGCCACGTAATCCCACCCCTCGGGCTCCAGCGTGAGGGCTCCGGGTCGATCCCCCGGATTGCCTCTCAGAAGGAGGAGATTCCAGCGGGCCGAGGGATCGGGCCTGAGCTGGGGAAAGGGAGGGCGCACCGCGGCCCGATAGGGCACCAGAAGGACGTGGGCCCCGAGATCCTTCAGGTGCACCGCACGAGGAGCCCCGGAGGCCGCCTCGACGCCGGGCAGGGCATCGAGGACGGCCACGGGTCCGGGATCGGCGGGGGCACGGGGCGTATCCCGCTCCCCCGCGATCGCGAGGATCGGAACGCCGGGGAGGAGGTCCTGCAGCGTCCGAATGCCGCGCGTGAGGGTGAGAAAGGCAGTGGACGGGGGATCGGGGCGATCGAAGAGGTTGCCACTCAGGAGCACGAGATCGGGTCGGAGGCGGGAAAGCTCCTGGACGGCCGTGTGGAAGATCGAAGCCAGGTCCCGCTCCCTGAGATTCCAGCCTCGCTCGACCTTCGGGAAGACGCGGAGCCCGAGGTGCAGGTCGGAGAGGTGGGCGACCTTCATGATGCCCGGCCCGGACCACCGAGCCGGGGGACGCGCAGGAAGCCGTGCACGGACTCGGGCCAGTGCCACCGCTCTCCGGGTCCGTCGCCGGCCACGAGAAACGCTCCCCTGGAGCCGGACGGGGCCGGAAAGCGGGGGTAGCCGCGATCCTCGGGAAGCTCCACGGTCGGGGACTCGCCTCGTCCCCCCACGTAGAGGCTGGACTCCCGAAAGACCCCATCGACTCCGAGGATCGAAGTCGTCAGGTCAGGGCCGCCCGGGAGTTCAATGAGGGGGAAGAGGACCAGGAGCCCCCCGGGACGAAGGTGGGCCCGCAGCCGAGCGAACGCGCCGGGTGGCAGGCTGGCGCCCGCCGGAGCTCCCGGAAGGGTCAGCAGGTCCACCAGGATCCAGTCCGCGGCACCCGACGTGAAGGGCGCCGTCGCCTGGCTCAGAAACACGAGCGGGTCCAGGTGGATCACACGCGGGGGGCCGAGCGGTTTGGAGCCTCCCTCCCCCTCGCCCCCCTCCAGCGTTTCGAGGATCAGTCTCATTCCTGCCGCATCGGACGCCAGCACATCGTGGGTGCCACTTCCGAGTCGGCGACGCATCGCCTCTCCGAGGACGCCGGCGCCCAGTCCCACCGAGAGGATTCTCGTGGGTGCCGGGGGAACCTCCGGGTAGACCGGGGAGGTACGCGGGGAATCGATGGGACCGGTGAGATCGGACGCACCGGTGGGGTCGGACGGGCCGGGAGAATCGGCAATGGGCTGGAGGACCGCCTCGACGAAGGAGAGAATCGCCCGCTCCTCGGCGGTCACAGGCTCTCCCCCCCGATCGACCAGCGCACGCAGACGGGAGTTCTCGAGCACTGCTCGATGGGCGGTGCGCGGATTCCCGCGGAGCCAACGTTCGATCTCGATCACCCCGGACGACCCTACGTGCCGTTCGGACCCGTCGACCCAGAACACCTCGTCGAGCGCCCACCCGTGGACCAGCGCCCCGCCGGAGACCGCGACCAGGGAAAGAAGGATGACGGCGGTGGGCGAAAGGTTCGGAAAGAACAGGTACCCGACGACGAGAGCTCCGACCGCGGCACCGATCAGCGCCGAGGCCGCCACCCGCCCCCGACCCCGGGTTCCGGGAAGTCCCGTCAGATGGCCGAGCATGCGACCCCCGAAATAGAAGGGGAGGGCCACGAGGAAGGCGAGTCCGATGCCCTGGCTCAGCCCGAGGGCCCCGAATCCGCGGAAGATCTCCCACCCGATCGCGAAAACGGCGGCCAGACTGAAGGAGAAGAGCAGCGAGAGCCAGAGGCGTCGGGCATTCTCGACCGCCGCCCCTCCACGGGCCCCGTCATCGGTCATCACTCCGACCGCCAACGAAAGGAAGAGGACCGCCAGAATCACGGAGAGGGCAGGCAGGAATCCCGGCCCCCCGTAGAGCAGGAGCCCCGCGGCCACCTCGCCCAGCATGCTCAGTGCGAGCCCGATCAGGAACGCCGGAATCCCACCACGCCAGCCTGACGCCGAGTTCATGCGATCTGCCCATCCGGTCGGTGAGTCCCGGTCATCTCGGCCTCACGGACTCACCGTTCGGTAGCTCCCCTGGAAGAAGACGAGCGGGTCGGCATCTCCGCTCACTCCGCATGCCATGACCTCACCGAACAGAACCGTGTGGTCCCCGGCCTCGACCGAGTCCCAGAGCCGGCAGTCGAGCCAGGCAAGCGCCGGTTCCAGTACGGGCGCTCCGGTCACCTCGGTGCGAAACGGGACGTCATCGAAACGACTGTTGCGCGTGTCCCCGGCGAAACGATGGGCGAGCGTCTCGTCTCCCCTCCGGAGGATCCCCACGGCGAAGCGTGAGGTCGCGAGAAAGACATCCCTGGAACGGGACCCGTTGGCGAGACACACCAGGATCAGCGGGGGCCTGAGGCTGACCGAGGTGAAGGAATTCGCGGTGAGCCCCACGACCTGACCCTCGGCATCGGCGCCGGTCACCACGGTGATTCCCGTGGCGAAATGGCTCATCACGCTGCGAAAACGCTCCGCCTCTTTCATCCCCACTCCCCCTTTGCGTCCCCTGAAAGCTTTGCGTTCGGCCCGCGGCTTCGGTAGCTTCCAGCCGCCGGCAGGATCCGGCATCCGGCCCCCGTCCGGGGTCCGGCCCTTCCCCGCCGACCAGCTACGAACCACCATGCGTTTCAAGGGTTTTTCCCTCTTCACCCTCTGCGTGATTCTAACCGTACTCCCCGGGTGCGACAACGTCGAATGGGGAGGGCTGGAGATGGAACTTCGTCCCCCGGAGCCCCCTCCTTCGGCCCTTGTCGAGGGCGAGGCCGATGAGGATGCCGCGGAGCGCCCACCCGAGCCGATCGTGCTGGGCCCCCTCGTCTATCTGGCGGAGCGGAGTGGGGATCAGGCGAGGCTGATCCCGGTCGCCGAGTGGCGGGAAGGGGCCTACCATGCCCTTCCCGAGGAAGAGGACACCCCCGATCTGGTCGAACGGTTCCCACTGGACCGCTGGGATGAGGGCACCGAGTTCGTGCTGCTGCACCGGGGCTTTCGGGCCGGCACCCTGGTCGCGGACGGGTCGGTGGGGCGCGATGAGGCCACCTGCCGGGTTCGACCGGCAGGCATGGGCCGGGTCGAGTTGAGGCCGGAGGCCGCGAACGCCATGCGCTTCGTCGCGGTGCGCAAGGCTGATGTCGATGCGGGACTCCTCCCGGGATGGGCGCTGCGCAGTGGGACTTTCCCGGCCCCGATCGCCGCGACCCCGCTGAGAGAGGCCGCGCTCTCGGTCGGCCGCTACCTCATCCCCCGGGCCGAGATCCCCTGGCCCCCTTCGATCCCCGACATCCTCGATGATCAGCGGCAGATCGGCGATGTGGCCGGATACCCCGCTCTCGCCACCACCTTCATCTTCGGTGACGAGGCCGAGATCGGGCGAGCGATGCAGAGCGCGTATGCGTTTCTCGCGCTGGCCCGCGACGACGGCGAGGGCTGGTCTCCCTTCTGGCTCTGGTTCCAGAGTGTGAGTGACTCGAAGGCGGTCCCTCGGGTCCTGGCCTCGGGTCCGGTGATCGACGAGAGGGCCCCGGAGCTGATTCTCGAGATCTTCGGCGCCGAAACCCGCGGGCTCGCGATTCTGGGTTCGCGCGGCGAGGATGCGATCTGGTCGCTCCAGTACCGGGACTCCTGTGCCCCGGCCCCGGCATCGGGCGCAGCACGGGCCTGGCCCTGAGGCCGATCCGGCCCCAGCGGGGGCCCGGGCGCACCGCCCTCGTCTCGTGCCTGATCGGGATTCTCTGGATCCTGGGCGCCTGTGGCGGAGCCGAAGAGGAGTCGTCCGCCACGGACTCCGTGGCGCATCAGGGCAGCGTCCAGCAGCTGATCGACGACGCGGGGCGAAGCTGGGATCTCGATCGGCCTCCTGAACGGATCGTCTCGCTCGTGCCCTCGGCCACCGGGATCCTGATCGCCCTCGGAATGCGCGATCGCCTGGTGGCCCGCACCGACTTCGATCGGGACGAGGCCCTCGCCGGCCTCCCCTCGGTCGGAGGGGGGCTGAATCCCTCACTGGAACGACTCCTGGGTGTCCGACCGGAGCTGGTGATCCGTTTCGAGGGACCCTCGGATCGTGCCACCCCGGAGACCCTCGACAACCTGGGCGTCGTCCACCTGGCCGTGCGCCCGGATACGATCGGCGACATCCAACGAATCATCGGACTCCTGGCGGCGGCTGTGGGTGAACCCGAACGGGGCGCCGAGTTGCAGCGGGAATTGGCGGCCGACCTCGAGGCGGTGCGCAGGTCCGTCCAAGGGCTCCCCCCCCCAAGGGTCGCCTTCCTGCTCGGGGGGGACCCCCCCTGGGTGGCGGCGAGCGGCACCTTCCTCGACGAGCTCCTCACGATCGCGGGGGGCGAGAACGTCTTTGGAGACGAGGGCCCACTCTACGCCCCGATGAGCGTCGAGGAAATCATCCGGCGCGAACCCGACTTCCTCCTTCTGACGGAGGGCTCACGGATTCCGGGATCCCTCGATCGCCTCCCCGTGCGTCGAGTGCCGGAGTCGGTCCAGAGCCCCGGAGTCGAAGTCGGGCGATCAGCGGCGAGCCTCGCCCGGATCCTCCACCCCGAGGCCTTCCGGTGAGACGGGGAGTGCTCCTCCCCGGGGCGCTCCTGGGGTTGGGAACCGTCGTGGTGGCGATCCTGGCGGTCCGCTTCGGGAGTTCTCCCTTTTCGAACGCCCAGTTCCTGGAGTTGCTCTCGGGAGGGGGCTCGGAGTGGGATCGCTACGTCCTTTGGGAGATCCGGGTCCCCCGCATGCTGATGGGAATCCTGGTCGGGGGGGGTCTGGCACTCGCGGGGGCCGTCTTTCAGGCCCTGCTCCGGAACCCCCTGGCGGAGCCGTACATTCTCGGGATTTCCGGAGGGGCCGCGGCCGGAGCCGTGGGCGTCCTGGCGCTGGGGCTGGCCTCGGTGACCTCGTGGTTTCTCCCCGCGGCCGCTTTCGGGGGCGCGCTGATCGCGATCGCGCTCGTCTTCGGCGTGGCGTCGTCGGCCGATCGGCGGCTCGACGTGCGGGTCCTGCTCCTGTCCGGAGTGGTGGTGGGCGCCTTCTTCTCGGCCTGCATCGCACTGATCCTGGCTCTCTCCGACGCCCCGACGATGCGGGAGGCGATCCTCTGGATGATGGGAAGCCTCTCGGGCGCGAGTTGGCGTACGGTCGCGATCGTCGCCGCCTACACGCTCCCGGCCGCCCTCCTCCTGCTCACCCTCGCCCGATCCCTGAACGTCATGGCAATCGGCGAAGAGACCGCCTCGTATCTGGGGACCGAGGTGGAGCAGACGAAGCGGGTCGCCTACGGTGTGGCCTCGCTCATCGCGGCCGCCGGGGTGGCGTTCTCAGGGGTCATCGGCTTCGTGGGGCTGGTGGTACCCCACACCGTGCGACTCCTGACGGGACCCGACCATCGAACGCTTCTGCCCCTCTCCTTCGTCGCCGGAGCCGGATTTCTCGTCCTCGCCGACCTGGGTGCCCGCACCCTGCTCTCGCCGACCGAGATCCCGATCGGAGTGATCACCGCCTTCGTGGGCGTCCCCTTCTTCCTGATCCTGCTTCGCCGGAGCCTGCGCGCATGAAGCTCTCGGCCACCTCGGTGACCGCCCGCTATCCCGGGCAGTCGGTGCCCGCGCTGGACGGAGTCTCGATGGAGGTCCCCTCCGGCACGCTGTACGCGGTCCTGGGTCCCAACGGCTCCGGAAAATCGACGCTCATGAAGGCCATGCTCGGCACCGTCCCCCTCGTCTCCGGAGCAATCGCGATCGACGGACGCCCGCTGGGGGAATGGACCCGAAAGGAGCTCGCACGAAAGGTGGGCGCGGTCGGACAGCAGGAGGCCGTCGCCTTTCCGATCACGGTTCGGGAGTTGGTCGCGATGGGGCGGTACCCTCACCTCGGTCCGCTCCGTCCCGTGCGACCCGAAGATCGGCGTGCCATCGACGCGGCGCTCGAACGCTGCGACGCGATCCGCCTGGCCGACCGCGAAGTCGGTACCCTCTCGGGGGGGGAGTTTCAGCGGGTGCGTGTGGCCCGGGCTCTCGCTCAGGAGCCGAGGGCGCTGATTCTCGACGAACCCACCGCCAGCCTCGACATTCGGCACGAGATGGAGATACTCCGGCTCCTGCGACGGTCCGCCGACGAGGGAATCACGGTGCTCCTGATCACGCACCACCTGAACCTGGCCGCCCGCTTCGCCGACCGACTCCTCCTCATGAGCTGTGGTCAGGTGGCCGCGGAAGGTTCGGCCGAGGAGGTCCTGGTCGAAGAGACGCTGGAGCGGGTCTACGGGTGGCCGGTGAGTGTGCGCGCAGACCCGGAGACCGGAACTCCACGGATCACTCCGAAGAGCTGAGCTGCCGGTAACTCGCGTATCGGGAGGCGTCGATCGCTCCGGATTCGAGAGCCTCCTTCACTGCGCAGTCCGGCTCGTGGAGGTGCGTGCAGCTTCGAAACCGGCACTCGTCCTCGAGGCCCCTGAACTCCGGGAAGGCTCGGGCCATATCCATCGGTTCGAGGCTCCAGAACTCCACTTCCGAGAAGCCGGGCGTATCGACCACCCATCCACCACCGGGCAGTTCGAGGAGGCGGGCACTCACGGTGGTGTGTTTCCCCCGACCTTCGCGCCGACTGACTTCGCCTGTCCGCAGCTTCAGTCCCGGTGCGATCGCGTTGAGGAGCGAAGATTTGCCCACTCCCGATGGACCGGCGAGGATCGTGATTCCGGTGGAGAGTAGATCGCGGAATTCGGGGATCCCACGACCGGACTCGACCGACACCAGGAGGATCTCGTACCCGGCCGCATGGAATCGCTTCTCGAGAGCGGGGCCGAGGGCTTCGGCGCCGGGCAGATCCATCTTGTTGACGACCAGGACGGGCTCGAGGCCGCAGACCTCACCGAGGACCAGAAAGCGGTCGGCGGTCTCGGGCCGGAACGCGGGGTGATCAGCCGCCATCACGGCGGCGAGACGATCGACGTTGGCCGCCACGACCTTGGGTTTTCGGCCTCCGGGTCCAGCCCGGACCAGCCGCGTGCGCCGCGGATGGACGGCTTCGATCGTGAGGCTGCCGTCGTCGCCGCGAGCCACATCGACCCGGTCGCCCGCCACGACCCGGTCCCCCAGGCGAAGTTCCTGCTTGAGTCGACCCCGCAGCGACGCCTGAATGGTCGAGCCGGCATCGAGGGCTACCTGGTAGATTCCTCCCACGGTCTCGAGGACGACCCCGGGGAAGTACTCCGCATCGCGATCCGCTGATGCCGTCACCGGTCCGAGCCGCAGGCGGAATCGGTCATCCGGTCGATAGAGCCATCAGGCGGCGAACGACTCCAGCGCGTCGCCCTTGCCACCCTCACGAAGCCGGCGCAGCGCGCGGTCTCGGAGCTGACGGATCCGCTCCCGGGTGACGCCGAGCATGTTGCCGATCTCCTCGAGCGTGTGCTCACGCTCCCCTTCGAGCCCGAAGTAGAGGCGAAGCACCTTGGCGTCTCGCGGCTCCAGGGTCTCGAGAGCTCCCTTCACGGCCTCGGTGAGAAGGCGCGACTCCACGTCCTGCTCCGGCTCCGCGGCCTCTTCGTTGATGAAGCGCTCCACGAGCTGGGAATCCTCACTGTCTCCGATCGGGGCGTCCAGTCGGATCTCGGCCGCATTGAGCGTCTGGAGAGACTCGATCAGCTCGGGCGTGAGATCGGTGGCGGCGGAAAGCTCCTCGGGATTCGGCTCGCGGCCGAGCTCCTGCTTCAGTCGCTCTTTCTCGCGGAAGATTCGCGCGAGGTCGGAGGCCCGGTTGAGCGGGACCCGGACGGAGCGGCCGTGATTGGC
>REBS01000071.1 GCA_007692605.1 Gemmatimonadales bacterium | reverse complement strand
GTCGCGGGGGTGCCCGCAGGGCTCGAGGCTCACCGGTGGGGGGAGGTGGAGCGCTCCGAGGGGGTGCTCCGGGGGGAGGCGGGGGGCGCGGGGGTCCGGGTGGAGTTCGTGCCTTCCGGGTGGGAGGGGCCGGCGCTCTGGTGGGAGCTGCCGGTCGCCGATGGCGCGGCTGTCGCGGCTCTCGAGGGGGGAGGGTCCGTGTGGGAGGGGGACGGGTGAATCGCCACGGCTATTCCCTGGTCGAACTCCTGGTCGCTCTCTTCGTGGCCGGAGTCTTCCTGGCCGGGCTGACCTCGCTCCTTCATGGGCTCTCGGAGCTCTCGCGCGAGGTGATCCGGCGGGTCGACGAGGCCCAGGCGGTGCGCACGGTCTGGGTCACGCTCGACGAGGAGCTCGCTGCGGGGCGCCACGGGGTGGACTGGAGCCTCGAGGGGGAGCGGGCCATCGTCCTGCGCGCCTTCCGCGGGCTCGCCCGGGTGACCGGCCAGGGAGAGGGGGGCGATCGATGGACGGTGGCGTGGGTCGGACACCGGGAGCCGGTCGGAGGGCGGGACTCGCTGCGCGTACTGACCGCCGAGGGACGGTGGTACACGGCCGAGCTCCGCTGGACCGGGAGCGGGCCGGATCCGATGGCAGTGGATGGAGGGGACGGGGGAATGCTCGGGGCGCGTGGCGCCACCTGGGAGTGGAGTCATCCCCCCGGGGCCGAGCCGATCCTGGCTCGTGTCTTCGAGGCGGGGCGGTACTCGTTGGAGGATGGCGCCTTTCGCTACCGGCGCGGGGCCGGGGGCCGGCAGCCCCTCACCCCCGAGCTCTTCGATGCGAACTCGGGGTTCCGGGACGAGGAGGACGGGCTCCGGGTGCGCCTGGTCTTTCGCGACGGGGACGCCACCGAGTGGCATATCCCCCGAGAGCGATGAGGAAGGTGGAGCGGCCGCCTCCTCGGATCGAGCCCGGGGGATTCGAGGTGCGTCTGGATTACGAGGGGCTTGGGAGCCTGGGGGAGCGACGTGGATTTCTCCTGCCCCTGGCCATCCTGGGCCTCCTTGCGGTCACCGCGCTGGTCATGATGAGCGCCGCGCTGGCCATGGGATTGGTGCGCGATACCCGGCTCGAGCGCGAATACCTGGAGGGGTGGTCCGGTCCTCAACCCGTCGAGGCGGGGGAGATCGCCGTGGGCTGGAAGCTTCAGCGAAGGCTTGGACCGGTGGCGTCCGATTCGGATGTGGGAGAGCTCGGCGTGGGCCGGTCGAGCTATGAACTCCTGCGCGTGATCGACCCTCCCCGCGAGGCCCGGCTCTGGACCGCTCCTGTCTATACGCCCCTGTGGGTGGCCCCGACCGAGCCGCCCGGGTCCGCCTGGGCGCCATCTCCCTGCGGGGGGACTCAGCGGACGAGAGCGTCCGGAGATGGCCCTCTTTTGCGGTTTATTGGCGAAATCACAGAGTCACTCCATCCGGACGGGGTGGCCTGGGCGCAGCGGGTGGCCTCGGCGGGGGTGGTCGTGAGCGGGCCCGAGGTCACGCTCGTCGAGGCGGAGGAAGGGGTGGTCTGGCTCCTGTCCGTGGGCGACGTGGAGCTGCGTGGAGACGGGGTGGTCCGTGGGATTCTGCTTGCCGGGGGCGCGGTCACGCTGACGGACGGGGCAGGGTGGGAGGGCGGGGTCGCAGCCGCGGGAGGAGTGCAGGTGGACTCGGGTAGCCGGATCGTCGGCTCCTGGTGCGCCATCGAGGCCGCTCTCGAGGAGATCCCTCCCCCCCGTCGGCTCGATCTTCCGAGAGGCGGAGCGCTCGGGCGCTTCTGACGATCGATCCGTTGATCTTCCTTCAATGAAATCAATTCGTGCCTCGGTCGGAACTTTCTTCTGATTTCTGAGGGTTTCTCAGGAGCTTGCGACCGGGGGTTTCGCCCCAAATGGCAGGATTGCCGGGCCCTTGCCCCCACCCCCCCGATGGCATGGATTTCGCTCTTCCATTAGAGTCGGACAGGAACCGTCCGTCGATCCTTCTGACTCGTCTGGTCGTGACATGCATAGAAACAGGCAGGGCTTCACCATCCTCGAGCTGATCATCGTACTGGTGATCAGTACGGTCCTGGCCGGGATCATCACCCTCTCGTTTTCGAGGGTCCAGGGCCAGCTCGGGGTGCAGTCGGCGCAGTCCAATTTTCTGAGCCTGCACGCCCAGGCTCGTGCCTTCGCGGCCGAGCGTGGCACGATGGTCTTTTTCGTGGTGGATGATGCCAAAGACGAGTTTCGCGTCGAGTGGGTGAATCCCGATACCGGAGACCGTGAAGTGCTCAATGCCGTATCGGTCGGCCAGGAGTTCAATGTGACCGTCACCTCGAGCGATAGCGGGGCCCAGCTTTGTTTCACCCCACGGGGGATCGCCGATCCCGGATGCAACACCTTCACCGGAACGCTCCGGGTGGAGTTGGTCCGGGCCAATCGTTCGGCGGCGCTCCTGGTACTGCAACTCGGCCAGGCGCGGGAGGCATGATGGGGATTTCATTGAAGGTGATTCACGCTCCACATGCGTCGGATTTGCAGCGGTCCCAGGGCCCCTCGGGGCGCGACGGGTTCTCAATCGTCGAACTCGTCGTGGCCATGTTGATTCTCACCGTGGGGCTCCTGGGGCTCGCCGCGGCGACCGGCCATGTGATCCGGAACACCGAGACCGGCCGTGTCGATACCGAGCGGGCCCAGGTCCGGCAGAGTGCGGTCGAACTCCTTCGGGCCCAGGCGGCCGAAAGCTTCGATCAGAGCCTGGACACCGCCGACCCGATCGAGATCGGCCGGTACGAGGTGACGTGGGTCGAGATCGAGGGGGGCGACAACAGCCGCGTCTTCGAGATCACGATCGTCGGGCCGGGTCGGGGGGCCCGGGGGCCCGAGGGGAATGTCACGAGCAGCTTCGAGTACCGTGTCAACCGACCGGGAGAATGAGGATGTTGAAGAATCGCAACGGCTTCACCCTGGTGGAGCTCCTCATCGTGGTCGTGCTCGGGGGCCTGATCCTGGCCGCGACCTTCCGGGTTCTGGTCTCGAACCAGCAGATCTACACCGCGCAGAGCGCGACCGTCATGGGTCAGCAGACGGTGCGGGGTGCGGTCGAGCTGCTGACGTCCGAGATCCGGGAGATGAGTACGGCGTCCGACCCCTTTCTCGGGAGTGACCTGATCGTCATGGAGTCGGACCGGATCCAGATGCGCGTGATGCGCAAGGTCGCGGTGGTGTGCGGAGTCGAGGACACCGACCCCCTGCTGGTGCGGGCAGCGATCATGGGACTCGACTTCGCCGAGGGGGATTCCGTGCTGGTGCATGCCGACGGATCGGAGGACGCCTCGGAGCACTTCTGGTCGAAGGGGGAAGTGATCTCGACTCCTGCCACCGGGACGCCCGCCAACTGCGGGGGCGAGCCCTCTCTCCGGCTGCGGATCGATGGAATGATTCCCGGGATCACGAGCGCGAACCAGGTGGCGTCCGGGTCACTGGTCCGGAGCTTTCAGACCGTGGAGTACCGCGCGGTTGCGCTCGACGGGGACATCTACCTGGGGCGCGGGCTCGATGGGGAACCGGAACCCGTCATCGGTCCGATTGCAGCCAATGACGGGCTCCGGTTCGATTATCTGGACGCCAACGGGGATCCCACCACGACGCCCGCGGATGTGCGAACGATCCAGGTCACCGTTCGAACCGTATCCAGGGCACGGGGCGCGCGCGGGGAGTTGATCGCCGACTCGCTCTCGGTCTTCGTGAATCCGCGCAACTGAACGACTCATGGCTCGATTGCCGATGGAGGCACCGATGAAGAAGCGATCACAAGGACCCACGTTCACCGTCGCACGTCGGGACGGGTTCGCGCTGCCCGCTGCGATCTTCGCGATCCTGGTGGTGGCGATTCTCGTCACGGCCGGGTTCCTGATCTCGAGCCAGGAGAGCCGGATCGGGCAGTCGAGCGATCGGACCGTCGAGGCCCGGATGCTCGCCGAGGACGGACTCAACACCGTGATGGCGGGAAGCTTCGACCCAGCACAACTCGAAGTCTTCGCCGAACTCGAGATCTGGGGCGACCCCATGGTCCTCGAAAGCGGTGAGCAGGGAGAGGGCGAGTGGACGGTCGTGGTCCGGCGGGTGGCCGAGCGGAACTATCGACTCGAGAGCACGGGTCGCGTGACGCAGGGTGGAGTGCTCGCGGGAGCGCAGCGGACCCTCGGGTCGATCGTCCGCAACACGGCGAGCGCATGGGAGGTGGACTATACCCAACTCGAGGATGATGCCGCACTCAAGACGCAGGGGGGCGTCGTGACGAGAGGAAACGCCCAGATCATCGGTCACGATGAGCCGGTGGACTCCTGGGGCGGCTTCGGGGGCGATGTGTGCCCAGGAAGCCCCGTGGACAAACCCGGTGTGATCAACAACGACGGAGCCGAGGTGGAGGCGACGGGAGCGAGCACCATCGATGGAGATCCTGCCTACGAGCAGGTGCCCTACGAGGACCCCGACGACTTCATGACCTTCGGAGACGAAGACGACGAGTTCGGGTGGGACGAGATGGTCGCCACGGCGACCCATTCTCTTCCCGGTGGGACCTTTCCCAGCGTCGGCCCCTCCTACAACGAGAGTGGCGTCTGTGATTACGCGGATCCGATGAACTGGGGGGAGCCGCATCGCGATCCCGATGCCGAGATCGATGGAATCGCCTACAACTACGCCTCGACCCACTGCTTCAACTACTTTCCGATCATCCACATTGACGGGAATGCCCAGATGGGTGGGGGAGGGGGCGGAGGAGGCCGTGGGCAGGGGATCCTCCTGGTGGACGGTAATCTGAATATGAATGGTGGCTTCGAGTTCTACGGGATGATCCTGGTTCGCGGTCAGATCGAGACGCAGGGCAATGGAAATCGGGTCATCGGATCGATTCGGGCCACGGGTACGGCGGACCTGGAGTCGTCCGACTACGCCGGTGGGTCGATCCTGCGCTACTCGAGCTGTGCGGCCAGCCGCGCCAAGAACAACGCCTTCCAGCCACCCACAGAGGTGTTTCTGGTTCCCGTGGGGAGCCGCTCCTGGATGGACCTGACCGCAGCGGGCTTCTGATCTCCGGCGGGCCCGCACCGGGATTCCGGGGCCGGTCCTGCTTGACAGCGATCAAGGTTCTGTGGTAAGGTGAACTTCATCGGTGGGAAAAATATGTTTCCACCTCACTTCGGAAGAGATTCATGGGCCTTTTCGGGCGTTCAAAGACATCGGTCGGGCTGGATATCGGCAGCGGCTCGGTGAAGATGATCGAGATGGATCACTCGGGAGACCAGCCCGAAGTGCGCCGGATCGCCGTGCGCCCTCTTCTGGCGGATGCGATCGTCGAAGGCGAGGTGATGGACCCTGCCCTCGTCGCCGAGACCGTTCGCAACCTCTGGGAGGACCTGGGGCTCAAGGGGACCGATGTGGTCACCGCGATCGGAGGCCACGACGTGATCGTCAAGAAGATCACGATGGACCGGATGACCGAGGAGGACGCCCGCGAGGTGATCCGCTGGGAGGCCGAGCAGCATGTTCCCTTCGATATCCAGAGCGTGGTGCTCGACTTTCAGATCCTGGACCCCGAAGGCACCGATGCCCAGATGGAGGTTCTCCTGGTTGCCGCAAAGCGCGAACTGGTCGACATGAAGGTGTCGCTCCTGCAGGAGAGCGGGCTGGGAGCCCGCATCATTGATGTGGACGCCTTCGCCCTTCACAACGCGCTCGAGCACAACCATCCCGAGGCGATGCAGGGCATCGTCGCCCTGGTGAACGTCGGTCACGAGATGACCAACGTGAACATCCTCGAGGACGGGGTTCCGATCCTGACCCGGGACATCCCCTTCGGGACGCGCCGCATTCGCGAGGACCTGCAGCGGGAACAGGGACTTACATCCGAAGAGGCCGAAGACATCGTGCAGGGCCGGCAGCGTTTCCACGACTTCGACCGCTACGTCGAAGCCGGCGGGGAGGAGGTGTCGGTGGGCGTCGAGCGCGCCGCGGCCTTCCTGATGACTCAGGCGGCCGGCGAAGCGCTCGGTCGTATCTTCCTGAGCGGTGGCGGGGCCCGGGTCCCGGGACTTCCCGAGGCGATCGCCGAGCGGATGGGAGTCGAGGTTCACCTGGTCAATCCCTTCGAGCGCGTGCCCGTGAGTCCGGATGCTTCGCTCGGAGTGGATCTGACCGAGGTCGCGCCGCTGCTGCTGCTTACCCTGGGCCTCGCCATGAGGACCCCATGAGCCGGAGGAACGACCGTTGATCGAGGTCAATCTTCGCCCCGACACCAAGAAGGGGAAAAAGCGTGGGGGCGGGCGCAGTCGCTCGTTCGCACTGCCGAAGGTTTCGGGGGTCCCGTCGGATCCCTGGATCCTGAGTGCGGGCGGGCTCAGCCTGCTCGCTCTTCTCGTGTTCGGGTGGTTCTTCCTGGATGTGGCGGGTGAGGCCGAGGAGCTGCAGGTTCGAATCGATGCCGCGCAGGCCGACTCGGCTCGATTTGCCGACGTGATCGCCCGCGCCGAGGCGTTGACGGCTCAGCGGGATTCGATCGCCGCCCGGGTCTCCGTGATCCAGGAGATCGACGGCGCCCGCTACGTCTGGCCCCACCTTATGGACGAGGTCGGCCGCGCGATCCCCGATTACACCTGGATCAACCGGTTCCTCCAGGTGAGCCCGCCCCCGAACCTGGCCTTCCGGGTCCACGGGCAGGCGGCCACCATCTTCGCGCTGACCATCTTTCTCGAGAACCTCGAGGCCTCGCCCTTCATCCGGAACGCCCGACTGATCTCGGCGGACCAGGCGGTGATCACCCTTGGGGGAGATTCGCAGCGCCTGATCTACAACTTCGTCGTCGAGGCCTCGCATCAGGAGCCGCCTCCCGAGTTGCTGAATCGCGAGCCCCTCTTCGGGCCTTCGGTCGCGATTCCCGGCTTCGACGACACGGAGCCGCCCGCTGAGACTTCCGGGGAGGAGAGCTGATCGATGGCACTTCTACCGACCGACCGTTCCAAGCAGGTTGCGCTGCTCGTCTGCATCCTCGCACTCGCCTTGATCTACGTGGCGTACGAGTACTACTGGACGCCGCAGCGAGCCGAGATCGAGGTGCTCGAGGTACGGCTCGAAACCCTGGAAGATCAGAACCGGCGGGCCCAGGTGCTGGCCGCCCGGGGCGGTCCCGAGCTCGAAGAGCGTCTCGCCGTATACGAGCGGCACCTCTCCCGGCTCGAGCAGTTGATTCCGGCGGGGCAGGAGGTTCCGGTGCTCCTGCGCCAGATTGCGTCGGAAGCGCTGCGCACGGGCGTCGACATGGGAGGCATCGATCCGCAGCCGACGGTCGAGGGTGAATTCTACTCGATGGATGCCTATCAGATGAACGTGATCGGCGAATTCCACGACGTGGGTCGCTTTCTCACCTCGATCGCATCGCTGGAACGCATCATCACCCCGGTGGAACTGTTGATCGAGCCGGCTCCGAGTCAGCCGGTGAACCAGCAGATGGAATCCCCGGTCCGGGCCCGGTTCCGCATCGAGACGTACATATCACCTCGAGACGTCGATCCGCTCGACGCCGAGGAACTCGCAGGAGGAGGCCCATGAGGACGGTGCTCGCCGGCGTGATCGTGCTGGTCCTTGCCCTTGCGGTGCCCGGAGCGGTCGAGGCCCAGCAGGGGGGACAGGATCCGCCCCCTCCCCCTCCCGAGGCGGGGGACACGGTGCAGCTCGTCTTCGAGCGCGAGGTGTTCACCTATCCGACCTTCCAGCGCCGCAATCCCTTCGCGCCCCTGACGGGCGACGAGTCCGGACCGCGCTTCGAGCAGCTGCGCCTGATGGCGGTCCTTCTTTCCGCCACGCCCGGACAGTCGATTGCCATGCTCGGGAGCGGAAGCGGTGACGGGGCCCGCAGCTACCGGGTCCGACAGGGTGACGTACTCGGGAACATGAGAATCATGCGGATCGACGCTCGACAGATCGTGGTCGAGGTCGACGAGTTCGGAATTCGTGAGACACGGACGCTCGCACTTCAGCGTCCGGGGTCCGCGGACCCCGGCTCGGACGAGCCGCAGCAGCAGGATGTAGACGCGGGCGCTCCGCCCCCGGATACGGCCGGAGACACCGGCGTTGACCCCGATTCCGCGGGGGCGACCGGAACCACAGGGGTGGACCCGGATTCCACGGGAACCACCGACATGAACGGGACTGGAGGCTTGGCATGACGCCCTTTGTCGCAGTTTGGACCGCCATCGTACTGGGGCTCTCCGCCCCCTCCGCCGTCGAGGACCCCGACCGGGGCATCCTGAAGGAGCTTCACCTCGTTCCCGCGGATCAGCGCACGGAGCTCGTACTCTCGGTCGACGGTGAGGTCAGCTACCGCGACTTCACCATGCAGGGCCCCGATCGCCTCGTTCTCGACCTGATGGGAGCGCGACATGAGCTCTCCTCCGAGAACTACCGGGACCTCTATCGGGGTGGGGTCCGATCGATTCGTGCCAGTCAGTATGCCGAGGACGTGGTTCGCGTCGTGCTGGATCTCGATGCGCTGGTCGACTACGAGGTGCAGCAGGGAGACGGCTGGATTCGGGTCTCGCTCGAGAACCCCTACGGAGACGCCTTCGAGCCATGGAGGCCTCAGGCCACCGCGAGCCCCACGGTGCGCCCGACGACGACCGCCGGAGCCGACAACGGCCCCGAGCCCCTGCAGCCGGCTCCGCAGACGAGGCAGCGGGCCGCCAGCTGGTCGGGCATGGTCTCGAACCAGCCGGCCGAACGTATGGACGTGTCCTTCAGCAACACCCCGATCCGCGAGGTGATCTTCTTCTTCGCGGAGTTCGCCGACCGCTCCATCGTGGTCGGATCCGGCGTGTCGGGGACGGTGAACACCGAGATCCGGAATCAGCCCTGGGACGTGGCGCTGCAGGCCATTCTCGACTCCCACGGCCTGGCCGCACAGGAAGAGGCCTCGGGGATCATTCGGGTCGATGCCTTGAGCGAGCTTCAGGACCGCAGCGAGATGGAGCCGCTCGTGACCCGGCCCTTCCGGATCAGCTACACGAGCGCCGCCGACTTCTCGGGCCCGATCGAGTCCCTGCTCTCCGAGCGGGGCCGCGTCGAGGTCCACCGCTCCACGAACTCGCTGGTGGTGACCGACATCCCCCGGGTCCTGGACCAGGTCGAAGACCTGATCGAGGGGATCGACGTCGAGACGCCCGAGATCAGCATCTCGGCGCGGATCATCTTCGTGAACCGGACCGACCTCGAGGAGTTCGGCGTCGTATACGACCTGAAGGACTCGCGCGGCAACCAGCTCTCGAGCGACCGCCCCCTGCCCACGCAGACCCAGATCTCGCTGGGCGGGAACTCGATCGCAGCGCTGGGCAACGCGAACCAGACCGTCCAGGGCGCCCAGCTGGAGTTCCTCACCTCGCTCGTCCTGGGACGCCACACCCTGCTCACCTTCGTCGACGCCCTTCAGTCGGTGAACCTGACCGATGTGCAGGCTTCGCCGCAGGTTCGGGTCCTCGAGAACCAGACGGCCCGGATCCTGGTCGGTGAGCGCACCCCGATCCCGACGGTTCAGCCGGCCGCGCCGGGCCAGGAGGGGCAGGTCGTCTTCCAGCCGCCGACGATCCAGTTCCAGGAGACCGGGATCATCCTCGAGGTGACCCCGCAGGTGACGGCCGGAAATCTGATCTACATGCAGCTGCGGGCCGAGCGGTCGGGGGTCGAGATCGCCGACACGCAGATCGGCTTCATCTTCAATACCCAGGAAGCCGAGACCTTCGTGCTCGTCGAAGACGGCGAAACCGTCGTGATCGGCGGCCTTACGGTGACGGAGCTCACCGAACTGCGCGCCGGGATCCCCCTGCTCATGAACCTGCCCGTCATGGGACGCTTCTTCCGCCTCACGCGGGAACAGCGGAATCAGCGGGATCTGATGATTCTGGTCACCCCCCAGATCAACCGGCGCTGAGTCCGGAGCCCCGAGGAGCCAGCCGATGACATCCAGAATCGCTGAAGCCCGTCCGTCTCTCGTGAGGCCTGCGGGGATCCTCGCGCTCCTGCTCCTGCTGGGTCTCGGGGCGTGCGATGGCCGAAATCTCTTCCAGCCGGTCACCGAAGCACCCACCATCGTGGCTCTCACGGCGCCGCCCGCGGCGGATCTGGGCGGAATGCTGCCGATCACCGCGCGTGCGGTCGGGGTGGCGGCGATGGACTCCATCGTGATCACCCTCGAGGGTGGGGGGATCGACACCGAGATCACCCTCGACGCCGAAGAGAACGAGTTCGACATGCTGCGCAGCCTCGAGGTCGAGGTGCCGGTCTCTCCGAGCGATTTCACGGTCCACATCCGGGCCGTCGCCTACGACGTCGAGGGCAATGCCTCGGGCTCCCGGCAGGCTCAGGTCGTGCTGATCGACCGACTGCCGCCGTCCGCCAGCGGGCAGATCCTGACCGACCCGATCGGCCAGGGAGACACGCTGAGGGTCCGCCTGACCGCGACCGACAACGTACGTCTGAGCCTGATCGGCATGCGGGTGAGGGATCCGTCGGGCTCTCCGATCCTCAACGAGGTGGCCGGCGTGGACGCCCAGGCGGCCGATACGGTCTTCACCTGGCGTGTGCCGCAGGACCAGGCACCGGGCACCTATTCGGTGCAGGTCTTCGCCGATGACCAGGAGAACCGTCGCACCGTGAGCGATGCGGGGAC
Source organism: Gemmatimonadales bacterium (assembly GCA_007692605.1). Lineage (GTDB taxonomy): Bacteria > Gemmatimonadota > Gemmatimonadetes > Longimicrobiales > Gaopeijiaceae > SLBA01. Next base: position 22,930 of record REBS01000071.1, on the reverse strand, counting down.
CTTCCGGGTCGAGTTCCGCGATATCGTTGTCCCCGAGGTCTCGATCGAAGTGCCGGAGCTGGACCAGATCGTCGAGATCGGTGACTCCGTCTTCGTTCGCGTGCGGGTGCAGGACGAACACCGCTTCCAGACCGTCCGGATCGAGGGGCTGAGCTACCGCGGAGATCCGGACCTGGGGACGGCCCAGACGGTTCAGCGCTTCGATCCCTGGACCATCAACCTGAACCAGCCGGTCGCCGACACCACGCTGACCCGGTACCTGCGCACATCGGGTGGAGACACCACCGTGGAGCCGGCGTTCGTGATCGTCACCGCGACGGATCTGGCGGGGAACGTGGGCGCCGACACCGTGCGTGTCCGGCTGGAGGAGGATCCGGACCCCGAGGAGGAACTGCAGTTCTGATCCGAACGGAGTCGAACACGCACGACCCCGCCCCGGTGGGCCCTGTACTTCTGCTACGGCCTTCTCGCGCCCGGTCTGGACAGCGTCCGGACCGGGCGTCACCTTTGGGCGCTCCCTGTCGTCCACTCCTCTCGACCCGATGCCCATGAGTTTTCTTCGCGTGCTCTCGTTCCACACGGCCGGTGAATCCCACGGAAAGGGGCTCACCGCGCTCCTCGAAGGGATGCCCGCCGGGCTCTCTCTCGAGATGGAGCGCGACGTCGATCCCGAGCTGAAGCGGCGCCAGGGCGGATACGGCCGGGGCCGCCGGATGCAGATCGAGTCCGATCGTGCGGAGCTCCTCTCGGGCGTGCGCCTGGGCGAGACACTGGGCTCCCCCCTCTCGATGATCGTCTGGAACCGGGACTGGGAGAACTGGACCACGGCGATGAGCCACCTGCCCCCGGATCCCGAGGGCAACCCCAAGGCGCTGCGCCCGATGTATCTGCCGCGCCCCGGACACGCGGATCTGGTCGGGGTCCTCAAGTACGACCGTCGGGACACGCGAGACATCCTGGAGCGTGCCTCGGCCCGCGAGACCGCGGCGCGGGTGGCCTGTGGGGCCGTCGCTCGCCGGCTCCTGGCCGAGTTCGGAATCACGATCGGCTCCTTCGTGCGCTCGATCGGTCCGGTGATCGCCGAGGAGCCGCTCGAGTTGCCCGAGGACCTGAATGCGGTGTCCGACGCCTCTCCGGTGCGCACCCTCGACCCCGAGGCCGCCGAGCAGATGATCGAGGCGATCGATCAGGCCCGCGAGGACGGCGACACCCTGGGCGGGATCTTCGACGTGGTGGCCCGCGGGGTTCCGGTGGGCCTGGGAAGTCATATCTCGTGGGACCGGAAGCTCGACGGTCGGCTTGCGGGCGCCATGATGTCGATCCAGGCGATCAAGGGGGTCGAGATCGGCCTCGGATTCGAGGGAGCCCGCCGCGAGGGATCGCGGGTTCACGACGCCATCCACCGCGAGGACGCCGAGTCCCGGACCGGGGGCTTCCTGCGCAGTTCGAATGGCGCCGGCGGCCTCGAGGGGGGGGTGACCACCGGCGCTCCCCTGGTGGTCTCGGGTGCGATGAAGCCGATCTCCACCCTTCTGAAGCGTCGGCTCCCCTCGGTGGACCTGCGCGACGGTTCGCCGACCGAGGCGGCCACCGAGCGCAGTGATGTGTGCGCTGTGCCGGCGGCTGCGGTGGTCGGCGAGGCGATGGTCGCGCTGGTGCTGGCCGACGCCTTTCTCGAGAAGTTCGGGGGGGACTCGATCACCGAGATTCGCCGGAACTTCGATGCCTACCTCGCGTACCTTTCGGAGCGAGGCTGGGGGGAGAGGGAGGACCACTGATGACGTCCGAATCCGAGCCGAACATCCGCTTCAGACGGGTGCTCCTGGTCGGGTTCATGGGTGCCGGAAAGAGCGCGGTGGGAGAGCACCTGGCACGCCAGCTCGGATGGCGCTTCCGTGACTTCGATCAGGAGGTGGCCCGACGGATCGGGCTGCCCGTACACCGGATCTTCGAGGACTACGGTGAGGAGGTGTTCCGCATCCAGGAGGAGCGGATCGCGGTCGAACTTCTCGGCGCGGACCGTGCGGTGCTGTCGTCGGGTGGCGGCTGGCCCTGTCGGAGGGGACGGATGGAGGGATTGTCCCAAAGTACGCTTTCGGTCTGGCTGAGGGTGTCGCCCGAGGTCGCGGTGGAACGCTGCCGGCAGAGCGGTGCCGTGCGGCCACTCCTCGAAGGGGACGATCCGGTCGCGGCCGCGACGGCACTCCTGGAGGAGCGCCGAGTCTTTTACGAACAGGCCGACTGGAGCCTCGACAGCACCGCCGGCGATCCCGAGTTTCTGGCCGAGCGCCTGGCACGCCAGATCCGAACTGATCCGGAGCGGCCGATCCGCGAGTGATGGTCGGGCCGCTTTCCTATTTTATCGCAGGTACCAAGCGGGACAACTGAATGGCATCGAAGCAGAACGGAAAACAGCTGATCATCGTGGAGTCGCCCGCCAAGGCGCGAACCATCGGAAAGTACCTGGGGCGTGGCTTCGATGTGGACGCCTCGGTGGGGCACGTGAAGGACCTTCCGAAGAAGAAGCTCGGGGTCGATGTGGAGGGGGACTTCACCCCGGAATGGGTGGTGATCCGGGGAAAGGGGACTGTTCTTCGCGACCTCCGGAAGAAGGCGAAGAACGCGTCGTCGATCATCCTGGCCACCGACCCCGATCGCGAGGGTGAGGCGATCGCGTACCATGTGGCCGACGAGCTGGGCTTCGCGAAGGACCCCGAGCGCTTTCATCGCGTCGAGTTTCGCGAGATCACGAAGCGGGCGGTGGAAAAGGCACTCGAGACGCCGGGCTCTCTCGACATGCACAAGGTCGAGGCTCAGCAGGCCCGCCGGATCCTGGACCGTCTGGTGGGCTACCAGGCCTCGCCCTTCCTCTGGAAGCCGATCCGGCCGGGCCTCTCCGCCGGGCGCGTCCAGACGGTGGCTCTCCGACTGATCTGCGAGCGCGAGGACGAGATCACGGCCTTCGAGGCCGAGGAGTACTGGTCGATCACGGCGCATCTCGAGAAGGACGCGCAGGGGTTCGAGGCCAAGCTGCAGAAGATCGAGCGCAAGAAGTTCACCCTGGGCGACGAGTCCTCGACCCAACAGGTCCTGGACGACATCGACTCGGTCCCCTTCGAGGTGACGAGCGTCAAACGCAAGGAGAGGCGCAAGAACCCCTACGCCCCCTTCACGACCTCGACCCTGCAGCAGGAGGCGGCGAAGCGGCTGCGCTTCCCGGCCCGCATGACGATGTCGACGGCCCAGCGGCTCTACGAGGGCACCGACGTGGGGTCGCGCGGCACCATCGGGCTGATCACCTACATGCGGACCGACTCGACCCGGGTCTCGGCCGAGGCCGCCGGAGTCGCGCAGCGATGGGTGCGCTCCGAATTCGGGGATCGCTACACGCCGAGCGGCCCCCGCCCCTGGGGAGGGAAGCAGCAGAAGGGGGCCCAGGAGGCCCACGAGGCGATCCGGCCCACGGATCCCTCCCTGCACCCCGACGAGGCCCGACGCTACCTCGGCAACGCCGAGGCGCGCCTCTACGAGCTCATCTGGCTGCGCTTCGTGGCGAGCCAGATGTCTCCGACCGTCTACGACACCACCACGGTCGACTTCGACCTGAAGGGGGCGTCCGGCCGGGAATACCGATTCCGCTCGACCGGATCGATCGTGAAGTTCGACGGATTCGCGCGCCTCTACAGCGAGGCGACCGAAGGGGGAGACCCCCGTCGGCTCGGGGACCTCGAGCCCCTCCCCGACATGAACGAGGGGGATCGTGCCGGGTTGAAGAAGCTCGAGCCGAGGCAGCACTTCACGCAGCCGCCGCCGCGCTACTCCGAGGCCAGCCTGGTCAAGGAGCTCGAGAAGCGGGGGATCGGGCGGCCGTCGACCTACGCACAGATCCTCTCGACGATCCAGGACCGGGGGTACGTGGAGCAGGAGGAGCGCCGCTTCGTGCCCACGGCGCTCGGCGACACCGTCGTGAAGCTCCTGGTCCGCGTCTTTCCGGATCTGTTCGAGTCCGACTTCACCTCGAAGATGGAGGGGGAGCTGGACCGGGTGGAGGCGGGCGAGGTGGGCTGGAGGGAGCTGATCGAGGGCTTCTACCCGAACTTCCGAGAGCGCCTCGAGGCCGGCAAGGCGTCGTCCGACGAGCTGGTGAAGGAGCTTCTGGCGGCCGAGGGGGAGACCTGCGAGAAGTGCGGGAGCCCGATGATGGTCAAGTGGAACAAGTTCGGCCGCTTCCTCGGGTGCTCGTCGTATCCGGAGTGCAGGAGCACCCGGTCGATGGACGGGCCCGGCGAGGCCGACCAGGATGTGGAGCTGGGGACCGACCCGGAGACCGGCAAGCCGGTATGGCTCAAGGACGGCCCCTATGGCCCCTACGTGCAGCTCGGAGAGAAGGAGGAGGGTGGGGGCAAGCCCCCGCGCTCGTCGCTCCCCGACGGGCAGGATCCGGACGCCGTGAGCCTGGAGTTCGCGCTCAAGCTCCTGAGCCTGCCGCGGTTGCTCGGCACCGACCCGAAGACGGGCAAGGACGTCCAGGCCGGGCTGGGCCGCTACGGTCCCTACGTGAACCGGGAGCGGACCTATCGGAACCTGAAGACGCTCGACGACGCCTTCACGATTACCCTGAAGGAGGCACTCGAGCTGCTCGCCACCAAGCAGGGGCCGGGGGTGCTCAAGTCGCTGGGGACCCATCCGGACACGGGCAAGGAGCTGAATGTGCTGGACGGGCGATACGGCCCATACGTGACCGATGGCAAGATCAACGCGAGCCTGCCGAAGGGGACGGATCCGGCCGAGATGGATCTCGAGGGGGCGCTGAAGCTACTCGAGGCGAAGAAGAAGCGGGGCAAGGGGCGCAAGGGCGGCAGGGGCGGAGGCCGGAAGAAGGCCTCGAAGCCTTCGGGAACGAAGCGTGGCTGAGGATCGGGGTCCCGAGGTCACCGTCGTGGGTGGCGGACTCGCCGGGTGCGAGGCGGCGCTGCAGTTGGCCGTGCGCGGCCGCCGGGTCCGGCTCGTCGAGATGCGCCCCGTGCAGCCCACGCCGGCGCATCAGACCGAGATGCTCGGGGAGCTGGTCTGCACCAACTCCTTCAAGGCCGAGGACCCGGCGAACGCACATGGTCAGCTGAAGCGGGAGATGGCCGCACTCGGGTCGATCCTCCTGGACTCGGCCGCCATCTCGAGGGTTCCCGCGGGTGGGGCCCTGGCCGTCGACCGGAGTCTCTTCGCCGCCGCCATGACCCGGGCGGTGGAGTCCCATCCCGCGATCGAGCTCGTGCGCGACGAGGTTACATCGATCCCCGAAGGCCCCGCGATCGTGGCCACCGGCCCCCTGACCTCCGATGCGCTCTCGGAGAGCATTCGGGGCGTGCTCGGCGAGGAGGGCCTGGCCTTCTTCGACGCGATCGCGCCGATCGTGGAGCGCGACTCGATCGACGAGTCGATCGCCTTCGCCCAGGGGCGGTGGGACCAGGACGCCGACTACCTGAACTGCCCGATGACGCCAGAGGAGTACGAGGCCTTCATCGCCGCCGTGCGCGCGGCCGATGTCCACGAGGGCGGGCACGACTGGGACCAGGTCCCCTACTTCGAGGGATGCCTGCCGATCGAGGTGATGGCGGAACGGGGCCTCGACACCCTGCGCTTCGGTCCGATGAAGCCCGTGGGCCTGGTGGATCCCCGCACGGGGGAGCGACCCTGGGCGGTGGTGCAGCTCCGGCGCGAAGACCGCGCGGGGCAGATGTGGAATCTGGTCGGGTTCCAGACCCGCCTTCGAATCGGCGAACAGAAACGGGTCTTTCGTACGATCCCCGGTCTCGAAAACGCGGAATTCCTGCGGTTCGGCTCGATCCACCGGAACTCGTACCTGAATTTTCCCGGGCATCTCACCCCGCACGGCGCGCTGCCCGACCGCCCGGAACTGATCTTCGCGGGGCAGCTCACCGGGGTCGAGGGATACACCGAGTCGGCGGCGTCGGGGATCCTGTCGGGGATCAACCTTGCCCGCATCCTCGAGGGGAGGGAACCGGTGATCCCTCCGCCCACCACGATGCTGGGGGGACTCTACCGCTACCTGGCCGAGAGCGACCCGAAGCACTTCCAGCCGATGAACTCGAACTGGGGGCTGGTGGACCCGCTCGAGCGGAAGGTGCGAAACAAGAGCCGCCGCAGGGAGCTTCTTGCCGAGAGAGCGGAAGCGGCCTTCCGGGAGTGGATGGGGACGGTCGGACTGGCCGGGCCCGAAGAGGCTGCTCGGCAGCCGGCGCCGGCCGCGTCGTGAGCGGATTCGAGGGCGGGAGTGGCCCGGGCCGTTCGGTGGCGCCCACCGATTCGACGATCGAACCGCAGACCGCGGCCGAGGAGTTCCTGCGTCACCTGGCCGACGAGCGGCAGCTGTCGCCGAACACCGTCGACGCCTATCGCCGCGATCTCGGAGACCTGTCGGAGTTCCTGACCGGCTACTATGGCACCCCCGACTGGAACTGGACCCATGTCGACCGCCTCACCCTGCGCAGCTTCATGGGGTGGGGAACCCGGAAGGGGCTGGCGCGGCGGACCCTCGCCCGCAAGCTGTCGGGGGTCCGCACCTTCTTCCGGTTTCTCCACATGGAGGGGCAGGTCGACGGCAACCCGGCCCGCGCGCTCCGGGCGCCCCGGAAGGAACGACACCTTCCGGGGCACCTGGGTCGGGGCGGGATCGACCGCGTCTTCGCGCTCGCCGAATCCGAGGCCGCCGAAAACACCCTGAAGGGGACCCGCACCCTCCTGGCCCTCGAGCTCCTCTACGGGAGTGGCCTGCGTCTGGCCGAGCTGCACGGGCTCGACGTCGGCCGGATCGACCCGGTGGGAGAGCAGGCCCGGGTCATGGGAAAGGGACGCAAGGAGCGGATCGTGCCCCTGACCGGGTCGTCGATCGTCGCGCTGCGCCGCTACCAGCCCCGGCGCGAGGAGACGGGCGCCTCGCCGAGCCGCGGACCCCTGTTGGTCAACCCGCGGGGGGAGCGGCTCTCCCGGCGCTCGGTCCAGAAGGATGTGAGAAACCTGCTCCAGCGAGCGGGCGAGGCAGAGGGGATCAGCGTCCACTCCCTCCGACATTCCTTCGCCACACACCTGCTCGACTCCGGGGCGGACCTGATGGCGGTCAAGGAGCTGCTCGGTCACATCTCGTTGTCGACGACACAGATCTACACCCACACCTCGAAGGAGCGTCTGCGCAGGATCTACCGCGACGCTCACCCGAGGTCCTGAGATACGCAACGAAAGGCGATCAAGATGAGCAGAGAAAAGGTGCGCAGCACGACCGTGGTGGCCGTGCGGGGTCCGGGCGGAGTGGCGATGGCCGCCGACGGACAGGTGACGATGGGCGACACGGTCGTGAAGGGGACGGCGGTGAAGGTCCGCCGACTCAAGGGCGATCGGATCCTGGCGGGCTTCGCCGGAGGGGTGGCCGATGCCTTCACCCTCTTCGAGAAACTCGAGGAGAAGCTGGAGCGCTATCCGGGTAACCTGACGCGGGCCTGCGTCGAGCTGGCCAAGGAGTGGCGGATGGATCGGTACCTTCGCCGGCTCGAGGCGCTCCTCCTGGTGGCCGACCGCGACCACCTGTTCGTGGTGAGCGGCGACGGAAACGTGCTCGAGCCCGACGAGGACGTGGCGGCGATCGGCTCCGGCGGGTCCTTCGCTCAGGCGGCCGCCCGGGCTCTCAGGACCCATACGGAGATGTCGGCGCTCGAGATCGCGCGGGAGTCGCTCCTGATCGCGGCCGACATCTGCATCTACACCAACGACCGCATCACCGTCCTGGAACTCGGGGCCGATGCCGGAGGCGGGACGCAATGAGTGACAGGGTGAAGGACGGGGTGAGCGATGGGGATGAGGCGAGCGCCGAAGGGCTGGACCGGGAGTTGACCGAGGTGTCAGCGGCCGAAGCCGTGCCGGACGACTCGGCCGAGGTGGAATCGCTCGACGACCTGACCCCGCGTCAGATCGTCGAGGAGCTCGACCGCTACATCATCGGGCAGAAGAACGCGAAGAAGGCGGTCGCGATCGCCCTTCGCAACCGGTGGCGTCGGCAGCGGGTGGCCGAGGATCTGCGTGACGAGATCCTTCCCTCGAACATCATCCTGATCGGACCCACCGGGGTCGGAAAGACCGAGGTGGCCCGACGGCTGGCACGGCTGGCGAATGCCCCGTTCACGAAGGTCGAGGCCTCGAAATTCACCGAGGTCGGCTACGTCGGGCGCGACGTGGAATCGATGATCCGTGACCTGGTGGATGTGGCCGTGAACCTGGTGCGGGCCGAGCGCGAGGACGAGGTGCAGGATCGGGCCGAGGAACGCGCCGAGGAACGTCTGCTGGATCTCCTCTTCCCTCCGGGGGCGGAGTCCAGGGCCCCGAAATCTGCCCGGCGGAAGCCCCGGCCCGGAGTTCCCGATCAGAGCGGAGGACCCGACGGCCCGCTCCCCCCGAACGCCGCGCGGGTCGAGACGGCTCGCGTCTTCGTGGCGGGCAGCTCCGGGGTTCAGGCCCGCGAGGAGGATACGGCGGGGACGGATTCGGCGCCCGGCACGACCTCCCCGGGCTCGGAAGCCGGCGAGGGCGACGCAGGGCCGGAGTCGCCCGAGACGATCGAGGCGCGCCGCGCCCGGACCCGCGAGAAGCTGCGCGGACTCCTCAACGACGGGAAGCTCGAGGACCGCGAGGTCGAGATCGAGATGGAGCAGAGCGCGAATCTCGACGGCATGATGGTGCCGATGGGGATGGAGGGGATGGACCACAGCTTCACCGAGATGCTGCAGGACATGCTCCCCTCGAAGAAGAAGCGGCGGGTGATGAAGGTCTCCGACGCCCGGCGCGTTCTGGTCCAGATGGAGCTCGATCAGCTCGTCGACATGGACGAGGTGGTCTCCGAGGCCATGGACCGGGCCGAAGACATGGGGATCGTCTTCCTTGACGAGATCGACAAGGTGGCCGGTGAGCGGGGTGGGAAGGGCGGGGGCCCCGATGTCAGCCGCGAGGGCGTGCAGCGCGACCTGCTCCCCATCGTCGAGGGGTCGAATGTCCAGACCAAGTACGGGATGGTCCGCACGGATCACATCCTCTTCGTGGCGGCGGGGGCCTTCCACGTGTCGAAGCCCTCGGACCTGATTCCCGAGCTTCAGGGGCGCTTCCCGATCCGGGTCGAGCTCACCTCGCTGGGCGAAGAGGAGTTCGTGCGGATCCTGACGGAGCCGCGCAATGCGCTTCTCACCCAGTACAGCGCCCTGGTCGAGACCGAAGGGGCGTCGGTCCGCTTCACCGACGAGGGGGTGGCCGAGATCGCCCGGATCGCCGCCTCGCTGAACCAGCGGATGGAAAATATCGGGGCCCGACGGCTGCAGACGGTCATGACCACCCTTCTCGAGAGCGTGCTCTTCACGCTGCCCGAGGGATCGCACGACGAAGTTGTGGTCGACGCGGATTATGTGCGCACGCATCTCGAGGGCATCGTGGAAGACGAGGACCTCAGGAAGTACATTCTCTGATTTGCCCATCATGAGCGGAGACATCCGAATGACCGCATCACCGCGCCACTTCCTCGAGATCCCCGACCTCGACAGCGGGGAGCTTCGGGGGCTGCTTGCCCGGGCCGCGCGACTCAAGGCAGGAGAGGAGGGGACAGACCGTCCACTGGCGGGCACCACCCTGGCCCTGATCTTCCGGAAGAGCTCGACCCGGACCCGGGTGTCCTTCGAGGTGGGAATCCAGCAGCTGGGGGGCGCGGGCATCTTCCTTTCGGATCGTGACACCCAGCTGGGGAGGGGCGAGCCGATCATGGATACCTCGCGGGTGCTGTCGGGCTACGTGGACGGAATCATGATCCGGACCTTCCAGCACGCCGAGGTCGAGGAGCTGGCGCGCTGGGCCGCCGTCCCCGTGATCAACGGTCTCACCGATCGCTTTCATCCCTGCCAGCTCCTGGCGGATCTGATGACCCTTCGGGAGGAGTTCGGCACCGACCTGTCGAAGCTCCGGGTGGCCTGGGTGGGCGACGGCAACAACATGGCCCACTCCTGGCTGAACGCGGCCTACCGGCTGGGCTTCGAGCTGCGGCTCGCCGTGCCCGAGGGGTTCGACCCCGACCCGGAGCTCGTGCGGCGCGCCGCCTCGGCCGCACCCGTGCACCTGGTCCGCGACCCCCGCGAGGCGGTCGAGGGTGCCCACGCCGTGAACACCGACGTCTGGGCCTCGATGGGACAGGAGGGGGAGTCCGAGGCCCGCAGCGATGCCCTCCGCCGCTACCAGGTCGACGCAAAGCTGATGGCGCTCGCGGCCCCCGAGGCGATCTTTCTGCACTGCCTTCCAGCCCATCGGGGCGAGGAGGTCAGTGCCGAGGTGATCGACGGGCCGCAGTCGCGCATCTATCGCGAGGCCGAGAACCGACTTCACGCCCAGAAGGCGCTCCTTCTGGAACTCCTGACCTGAACGGGACGAACCCGATGAACGACGACGCACTCCGCCGGACCGCGCTGTACGCCGAGCACGTGAGACTCGAAGCCAAGATGGTCCCCTTCGCCGGATGGATGATGCCGGTCCAGTATCCGACCGGGATCCAGGCCGAACATCGTGCGGTCCGATCGGCGGCCGGGCTCTTCGACGTCTCGCACATGGGAGAATTCCACGTCTCCGGGCCCGGCGCCGTCGCCTTCCTGCAGCGGGTGGCGGTCAACGACGCGGGGCGTCTCGACATCGGCCAGGCCCAGTACTCGGCGCTCTGTCATCACGACGGCACGGTGATCGACGACCTGCTCGTCTATCGGCTGGCCGACACCGAGTTCCTCCTGGTGGTCAACGCCGCGAATCTCGCCGGTGACCTCGCCTGGCTCCAGGGGCACACGTCGGCCTTCGACGTCTCGCTCGAGGACCAGTCCGATGCGTGGGGCCTCCTCGCCCTCCAGGGTCCCCGGTCGTCGGAGATCCTCGAGCAGATCACCGATCTGGATCTCGATTCGGTGGGCTACTACCGGTTCGTGCGGGGCGAGGTCGACGGGGTCCCGATGATCGTGGCCCGCACCGGATACACCGGCGAGGACGGCTTCGAGCTCTATCTTCCGGCCGATGAGGCCCCCGCAGTCTGGACCCGGGTCCTGGGCGCGGGCGAGGACCACGGATTGATCCCCTGCGGCCTGGGCTCGCGCGACTCGCTGCGACTCGAGGTGGGATATCCCCTCTACGGAAACGATCTGGATCGCGAGCATACCGCCCTCGAAGCGGGGCTGGGCTGGATCGTGAAGTTCGACCGGGAGGGTGACTTCATCGGACGCGACGCCCTCGCGGCCCAGAAGCAGAGCGGGCTCAAGCGGCGGCTGGTGGGGCTTCGGCTGAAGGGCCGGGGGTTTCCGCGTCCCGGCTATCCCGTGGTTTCCGGCGGGAAGCGGGTCGGGGAGGTCACCTCGGGCACCCTCAGCCCGTCGCTCGGGGTGGGGATCGCCCTCGCATACCTCCCGACGGGGCTCGCGAGTCCCGACACCGAGGTCGCCGTCGAGATCCGGGATCGGGCGGTTCCCGGCACGGTGACACGACCACCCTTCTACCGGGACGGCTCGATCCGTCGATGAGGCAGAGACCAACGGCATGAGCGATACGGTTTTCATTTCGACCCATCGGCTCCCCGTGGCGGGGGCGCTGCGCGAGGCCTTCCGCGAGGAGGGCTTCCGGGTGGAGCTCGTGCCGGGCCCCGATCACCTCCCTGGCCGGGGAGAGGTCGGCGATCGGGACCCCGCGCTTCTGGTCCTGACCGGGAGCGATGGTGCGCAGCCGTGGGTCGCCAGGGCTCGCGACGAGCTCGAGATTCCCCTCTTCACGGTCTTTCCAGGGGAGGACGCCATCGGCCGGGGAGAGCGTCTGGGGGCGGAGGAGTCCTTCGGCCCTCTCGACCCCCAACCCGCCGAGGTGGCGCTGGTGGGACGGCGGACGGTGGAGCGGCGGCGGCTGCAGGAGCAGATCGGGATCGTGGGCGAATCCGAGGCGATGCGGGAGCTGCTGCAGCGGGTGGTCCAGATCGCCCCCGTCGATTCGACCGTCCTGATCACGGGGGAGAGCGGGACGGGCAAGGAGCTGGTCGCCCGGGGGATCCACTACCTCTCTCCCCGGCGACACAAGGCCTTTCTCGCCGTGAATGTCGCCGCCCTCTCGGACACCCTGCTCGAAAGCGAGCTCTTCGGCCACGAGAAGGGGGCCTTCACCGGGGCGATCGATCGTCGCAAAGGCTTCTTCGAGCTGGCGGATCGGGGCACCCTCTTCCTCGACGAGATCGGCGAGATGCCCCTCGCGACCCAGACCAAGCTCTTGCGAGTGCTCGAGCAGCGGGAGTTCCTGCGGGTCGGGGGCGAGAGCCCGATCCGGGTCGACGTGCGGATCGTCGCCGCCACGAACCGGGAGCTGCGCGAGATGGTCCGCAAGGGGAGCTTCCGGCGGGATCTCTACTACCGACTGAACATCCTCGACCTGCGGCTCCCCCCCCTGCGGGATCGTCCCGAGGATCTTCCCGGCCTGATCCGCTACTTCATCCGCGAGATCTCGGAGCGGATGGATCGACCCTTCCCGGGAATCTCGGGCGAGGCGATGCGGATCCTGAAACGCCACAGCTGGCCCGGGAACGTGCGGGAGCTCAAGAACCTGGTCGAGAGCATGGTCGTGCTGGCCCCCGGGCGCGAGATCGGTCCCGAGGACATCCCGGACGAGGTCCGGCGCGGGGGGTCACGGGGGCTGGGCCCGGTCCCTCTCGAAGGGGGGGAGGGGGAGTCGACCGAACGCGCCGGCAGTGGCCTCCTCGCGCCGACGCGCCGACCGGGCACCGCGCTCGCCCGGCGGGCTCCGATGGTTCCCGACCCGTCCGAGGAGTCGTCGAATCGGACCCTTCAGCCCGAGATGGAATTCGTCTTCCGGACGCTCATGGACCTCAAGGTCGACATGGAGGATCTGCGCCGGGACTTCGAGGCCTATCGGGAAGAGATCGATGAGCGGCTCGACGAGGACGCGATCGCGGGCTCCCGGTCGCTTCCCTCGGGCATCGAGATCGGTACCCTGGGGGGCGACCACCGGCAGGAATCCGAGTCGGAGTCGGACGCGGAGTCGGACCCCCGAGCGACGCCCGGATCCGCGTCGGAGGGCTCCCGCGAGGAGGCGACCCAGCCGGGGGCCGAGCCGTCCGATTCGGCACTCGACCCCCCCGACACGGTCGTTTTTCGCCCCGGCATGACGATCGACGAGATGGAGGCCCGCGCCATCGCTGCGGTCCTCGAGGAGCACGGGGGGAACCGGAGAAAGGCCGCCGAGAGCCTCGGGATCGGCGAACGCACCCTGTACCGGAAGATTCGCCGGTACGAGATCGACGCCTGAAAACCGTCGGCGCACGGACGACCGGCGTTCGGCACCGCCGTCAGTTCGGCCGCCCTCCGCCCGCTCGAGCCCGCGCACGGCCCCGCTCGGCCTGAATGACCGGGAGCACCTGTTCCCAGTCCCGACTGCGGACCTCCTGGTACTCCACCTCGACCTCGCGCTCCAGGTCGACCTGGTCGGGAAAGGCATAGATCGCCAGGAGGGTCTCGCGGGGCCCGACCCGCAGCCGATCCCAGCCCGGGGTCAGCCCCCGGATCTCGAGGGGCCGGAACCGGAGTCCCCGGCTCACCAGGGTGAGGTCGTCGGGCTCGAAGGGGACCGCCTGGTGCTCCGAGTAGAGCGCGACGAGGAAGAGCTGGACCGCATCGGCGCCCGTCCGGTCCCGCAGACTCGAGCGGTGGGTGCCGGCCAGCGCCGAGAGCCGCTCCCAGGTGTCGGGGGCGGTGGTTCGGGTCACGGATTCGGCGAGCGGGGTGACGAGGACCTCGAGTTCCCCCCTGCGCAGACGCATCGAGATCTCTTCCTGCCGCAGGGTGCCGTATCCACCGGGGAAGTCGGCCGCGGAGTCGGGAGCGGGTTCAGCCTCTGCCTGCTCCGGGGCCACGTCTTCCACCGGCACCGCCGGGGCGCTCGACGGCTCCCCCTCCTGGAAGATCAATCCGCAGCCTCCGAGCGCCAGTGCGAGCCCGAGCGCGATGAGCGACCTCCCGATCCGGCCGGGGGCCCCTCGATGGGTCGGGTCCGCCCCCCGTGTCGTCCCCCGTACGCCCGTTCCCCCCGCTCCCGCGGCCGTGATCATGGTCCTTCAGGCCCCTTCGGGACTCTCGACCTGCGCCAGGAGATCGGAGAGGGCCCCCAGGAGCAGCTCCCGACCCTCCCCGGTCTTCGACGAGAAGGGTACCACCTGCTCCGGGTCCAGCCCGAACTCCTTCACCAGCTCCCGGACCCGGTTGATCTTTCGGCTCTTCGAGAACTTGTCGACCTTCGTCAGCACCAGGAGCGCCGGAACCCCGAGCTTCGCCAGGTACTCGAGCATCTGCACGTCCTCGGGGGTGGGATCACGCCGCACGTCGAGCAGGTGGACCACGGCCTTCGGTCCATCGGGCCGGGCCAGGTAGCCCTCGACCAGCGCCTTCCAGCCCCCCTTGACCTCCATGGGGACCTTGGCGAATCCGAAGCCGGGAAGGTCCACGAGGAGAAACTCGTCGTTGACCCGAAAGAAGTTCAGCGCCTGCGTCTTGCCGGGAGTGGCCGAGACGTGGGCGATCTTCTTTCGCGTACGATTCAGGATCGTGTTGATCAGGGAGGACTTCCCGACGTTCGAGCGTCCGGCGAACGCCACCTGCGGGAGGGCGTCCGGAAAGGGCGCTGAGGGGTCGACCAGGGTGCCGACGTATTCGACGGTGTGAATCTTCACGGGTTCTCCATGTGCAGTGCGCCGGGAGGGGTGCCTCCGCTCTGTCCGAGCCAGCCGGCGCCGCCCTCGAGTCCGTACTCCAGGACCTCGTCCATCTCGGTCACGGTCCGGATTTCGAGTCGCTCGCGGACTTCGGCGGGGAGTCTCTGGATATCGGGCTCGTTCCCGACGGGGATGAGGATCGTCGTGAGGCCTCCGCGGAGCGCCGCCACCGACTTCTCCTTCATACCCCCGACCGGGAGAATCCGTCCACGCAGGGTGATCTCGCCCGTCATGGCGACGTCGCGCCGGGTCGGACGACCGGTGAGTGCCGAGATGAGCGCCAGGGCGATCGTGCTCCCGGCCGAAGGGCCATCCTTGGGGGTCGCCCCCTCGGGCATGTGGATGTGGACGTCGACGTCGCGGTGGAAGCGGGGCTCGAGGCCGAGGAGCCGGGCGCGCGACCGGGCGAAGGTCAGCGCGGCCACCGCCGACTCCTTCATGACGTCGCCGAGGGTGCCGGTGAGCTGGATGGCCCCCTGACCGGGGACGACCGCCACCTCGACCTCGAGCAGCTCGCCCCCGGCCGAGGTCCAGGCAAGCCCCGTGGCGATCCCCACCCGTCCGGGGCCCCCGTCCCGCTCGGTGCGGACGAGGGGGGGCGGGCCGAGGAGCCGGCGGAGCTGGTCCTGGTCGATCTCGCCCCCTTCGTCGGGGTCCCGTTGCCCTTCGGCGACGTCGCGGGCGAGCTTGCGCGCGACCCGGGCGAGACATCGGTCCAGCTCGCGGACCCCGGCCTCGCGGGTGTAGTTCTCGATGAGCCAGCCCGCGGCCGCCTCCTGGAGCCGGAAGCGATCGGGAGAGAAGCCGTGCCGCCGCAGCTGCGAGGGGACCAGAAAGGCCCGGGCGATCTCGCGTTTCTCGGTGTCGAGGTAGCCGGGGATCCGGATGATCTCCATGCGGTCGCGCAGGGCGTCGGGGATGCCCTGCAGGCTGTTGGCGGTGGCCACGAAGAGCACGTCCGAGAGGTCGAAGTCGAGCTCCAGGTAGTGGTCCTGGAAGGTGCGATTCTGCTCGGGGTCGAGCACCTCGAGGAGCGCCGCGGCGGGATCGCCGTGCGCGTCGCGGGTCAGCTTGTCGACCTCGTCGAGAAGGAAGACGGGGTTGCGGGTCCCCGCGCGCCGCATCCCCTGCAGGATCCGGCCGGGCAGGCTCCCCACGTAGGTCCGTCGGTGCCCGCGGATCTCGGCCTCGTCGCGGACCCCGCCGAGCGAGATCCGCACGAAGCCGCGGCCCAGGGCCTCGGCGATGCTCTGGCCGAGCGAGGTCTTCCCGACCCCCGGGGGCCCGACCAGGCAGAGGATCGGCCCCTGCAGCTCACCTACGAGCGAGAGGACCGCGATGTGGTCGAGGATCCGGTCCTTGACCTCGTCGAGCCCGTAGTGCGCGGCCTCGAGGAGCTCGCGTGCGCGGGCGACGTCGGCCAGGTCGGTGCTCCGGAGGGCCCATGGCAGCGCCAGGATCCAATCCAGGTAGCCCCGGATCACCCCGGACTCCGGGCTCGCGGGGTTGAGGCGCCGCAGGCGGTTCAACTCGCGATCCGCCCGCTCCCGTGCCGGGGCAGGGAGCTCGGCCGCTTCGATGCGCGACTGCAGCTCGGCCCAGTCCTCTTCGTCGGCCTCCATCCCCTGCTGCATCGATCGCAGCTGCTCCTGGAGGAATTCGTCGCCGGGGCCCACCCCCATGCGCTCGCGGATCTCCCGGTCGAGCCGACGCTCGATGTCCATGATCTCGAGCTCGCGCTCGAGCAGCACATGCAGGGCACGCACCGCGCCGTCGAGCGTCTCGCACTCGAGAAACTCCTGCTTTTCGGCCGCTCCCACGATCAGGTGACCGGCGATCCGGTGGACGAGGCGGACCGGATCCTCGACGCCGCCGAGCGCTTCGGCCAGGTCGTCGGGCAGGTCGGGGTGGAGATGCACGTACTCGCGGGCGCGCCGCTCGACTCGCCGCAGGCGGGCCACCCGCTCCGAACCGGAGTCACGGTCGTCCGGGTCCGGAACGGCGTCGGGATAGGGGAAGGCGTGGACTCGGGCACGCAGCGAGTCCGACCCCGACACGAAGCGATCCACGATCGCGCGCGCGACTCCCTCGAAGACGACGCGCACGGTCCCGTCGGCCAGGCCGGACGACTGGACCACCCGCACCACGGTGCCGATCCGGTGCAGGTCGGCCGCACCGGGATCCTCGGTTTCGGGGTCGCGCTGGGTGAGGAGCAGAAGGAGGCCCGACGGGGTCGTCTCGGCCTCCTCGAGGGCGGCGGTGGAGCGCGGCCGACCCACCAGGAGGGGGAGGACCATCGAGGGGAAGAAGACCAGATCCCGGAGTGGAAGTACGGGCAGCCGCTCCGGCAGCGGGGTCACGCCTCTTTCTTCCTCGGCTCGTTATGCAGCACGAGGAGCGGATCGACGTCCTGGTCGACGCATTCGGGGGTGATGACCACCTCGCGCACGTCGTCGCGCGATGGAATGTCGAACATGATGTCGCGCATGATCGCCTCGAGCACCGCGCGCAGTCCCCGGGCGCCGGTTTTGCGCTTGATCGCCTTGCGGGCGATGGCGCGGATCGCGTCGGGGTCGAAGGTGAGCCCGATGTCGTCGAGCGCGAAGACCTTCTGGTACTGTTTCACGAGTGCGTTCTTGGGCTCCTGGAGGATGCGCACCAGCGCGTCCTCGTCGAGCTCGTCGAGGCTGACGGTGATCGGAAGCCGGCCCACCAGCTCGGGGATCAGCCCGAAGCGCTGCAGGTCCTCGGGCTCGGCCTGCGGGATCAGGTCGTCGCGATGCTGACCGATGCGTGCCGGAGCGCCCGTGGTGGCCGCGGAGCCCTCCTCGGGCTCGGTCGATTCCCCGAGGAAGCCGATCCGACGCTTCCCGATGCGGGATTCCACGATCTTCTCGAGCCCGTCGAAGGCCCCTCCGCAGACGAAGAGGATGTTGCGGGTGTTGATCTGGATGTATTCCTGCTGCGGGTGCTTGCGTCCACCCTGCGGGGGCACCGAGGCGACCGTTCCCTCGAGGATCTTGAGGAGCGCCTGCTGCACCCCTTCGCCCGAGACGTCCCGGGTGATCGAGGGGTTCTCGGACTTGCGCGAGATCTTGTCGATCTCGTCGATGTAGATGATGCCGCGCTCGCAGTCGGTCACATTGAAGTCGGCCGCCTGCAGGAGCCGCACGAGGATGTTCTCGACATCCTCTCCGACGTATCCGGCTTCGGTCAGGGTGGTGGCGTCGGCGATCGTGAAGGGCACGTTCAGGGTGCGCGCCAGCGTCTGGGCCAGGAGCGTCTTTCCGGTCCCGGTCGGTCCCATGAGGAGGATGTTGGCCTTCTCGACCTCGACATCGTCCAGCACACCCTGGTGATTGACCCGGCGATAGTGGTTGTAGACCGCCACCGAGAGGGACCGCTTGGCGGCCTCCTGACCGATCACGTACTCGTCCAGGACCGACTTGATCTCCCGCGGGGTGAGCATGGGGACCTGCGATTCCACCTGCTCCTGCTCGTCCTCCTCGGCCAGGATCTCGTTGCAGAGGGCCACGCACTCGTTGCAGATGTAGACGCTGGGCCCGGAGATGAACTTGCGGACGGAGTCCTTGGACTTCCCGCAGAAGCTGCATCGTAGGTGCTTGTCGCTGGACATTTCGCTCATCTCTTCGGATTCAGGACGAGGAGTCGGGGTCGGACTCGGGCTCCACCGCCGGGCTTTCGTCGTCGGGCTCGGCGGGTCGGATGTCGGCGTCGGTGGGCGTGCCCACGGCTTCACGATCGGTCAGGACCTTGTCGATCAGACCATACTCGACCGACTCCTCGGGACTCATAAAGTAATCCCGATCGACGTCCTTCGCGATCTGCTCTTCGCTTCGACCGGTGTGCTTGGCCAGGATCCGGTTCAACCGCTCGCGGATCCCCAGGACCTCCTTGGCCGCGATCTCGATGTCGGCCGCCGTACCCTGATACCCCGACGAGGGCTGGTGGATCATGATGCGGGAGTTGGGGAGTGCCGCCCGGTTGCCCTTCTCGCCTCCGGCCAGGAGGAAGGCGCCCATCGATGCGGCCATTCCGACGCAGAAGGTCGACACCGGGGCCCGCATGTGCTGCATCGTGTCGTAGATCGCCAGCCCGGCGTAGACGCTCCCGCCCGGCGAATTGATGTACAGGTAGATGTCCCGTTCCGGATCCTCGGCGTCGAGGAAGAGGAGCTGGGCCACGATGATGTTCGCGACCGTGTCGTTGACCGGGCTTCCCAGGAAGATGATCCGGTCCATGAGGAGCCGCGAGAAGATGTCGTAGCTGCGCTCTCCCCGGCTGGTGCGCTCGATGACGTACGGGGGGTAGGTCGACATGCTCAGCTTTCCTCGTTGATCGTGGATTCGGATTTCAGGAACTCGAAGACCTTCCGTTCGGTGATCTCGCGTTCCAGCTGCTCGAGGCGCCCCGCCTTCTGAAGGCGCGCGTACAGTTCACCCGGCTCGGTACCGGAGCGTTCCGCGATCTCCTCGATCCGGTCGTCGATCTCGTCCGCGGTGGCCGTCAGCTCCTTCTGTTTCGCCAGCTCCTCGATCGCGATGAATCGCTTCACGGCGACCTCGGCGCGGGGTCCGACCTGCTCACGGGCCTCGGCCATCTGCTCTTCGGTCAGCTTCTGCTCTTCGCCGACCATCGACCGGATGTACTGGTCGATCATCGAGACCGGCACCTGGAAGGGGTTGGCCGCCAGGAGCTGGTCGAGGAGGCGGGCGCGCACCATCGACTCCGCCTCTTCGGCCGCCTCCTTCTCGAGGTCCTCGAGGATCCGGCTGCGCAGATCCTCGATCGACTCGAAGTCGCCGGCCTCGCTGGCGAAGGCGTCGTCGAGCTCGGGGAGCTCGAGTACCTTGCGGGTGTCGAGGAAGATCCGGAGCTCGTCGGACTCGCCGCGGCGCTCCTCGGTCGGGAAGTCGTCGGGGAAGGTGACCGTGAAGTCACCCTGCGCGCCGACCTCGAGCGTCTGGATCGCCTCCTCGACGGCCGGGATCGCCTCCTCCTTGCCGATCGTGAACTCGTAGGGACGCGGCTCGTCGTCCTCCTCGGCGAGGCGCTGGATCCGCACCGCCACCTTGTCGCCCTCATTCGGGGTGCCCTCCTCGACGGGGACCCAGGTGCCCTTCTGCTCCTGCAGGCGTGCGAGGACCTTGTCGACCTCGTCCTCGCCGGCCGAGAGCGAGGGGCGGGTGATCTCGAAGCCGCCCGTACGGGCGAGCTCCACCTCGGGGGCCACGTCGAAGGAGATCTGGAAGGTCAGGTCGGTGTCGGGCTTGAACTCGACCTCGCCGACCTCGCCCTCGGAGATCGGACGCAGCCCGCGCTCCTCGAGGACCCCCCGATAGGCCTCCCCGACCACCTGGTCGAGAAGCTCCTGGTCGATCGCCGGCCCGAAGCGTTTCTCGATGACCGAGGCGGGGACCTTACCGTCGCGAAAGCCCGGGAGCTGAACCCGTCGGGCGAGTTTCCGGATCGCGGCGGAGCGTTCGGCCTGAACCAGATCCTGAGGGACGGTGATGCTGAGTGTGCGGCGCCACCGTTCCCCTTCCTCGAGAGAAACCTGCAGGCGGGAGACATCCATGGACGACATTCGGACCCATTGGGTTGAGAGGGGGATGATCGATTGAGCGAATCAAGTGCGAAAGGGGGGACTCGAACCCCCACGGCACGGGGCCACGAGATCCTAAGTCTCGCGCGTCTACCAGTTCCGCCACTTTCGCATCCGCGGGCCGAAAAACATAACCGAGGGCAGGGGGGGCATCAACACGGAGGGACCGGGGGCCACGAGCCGGGGGTGACGAAACGCGAACGCCCGGTCGGAGGAGGATTCCCCCCAACCGGGCGTTCGGATGAACTCGCCCCGGTCAGCGTTCGCCCCGCGATCGGGTCAGCTCGGAACCCGGAGGACGAAGAGACGGCGGTTCCCGTCCGGATCCTCGACCCGGATCCCGACCAGGTCTCCGGCTTCGAGCGCGTCGAGGTGCGCCTGCGCCTCGTCGACGGTGGTCACCGGCTCGCCCTCGATCTCGACGATCCGGACCCCCACCCGTAGGTCTCGCCGATCGGCGGGCCCATTCGGCGTGACGCCTCGGACCACGACACCGCCCGGCTCGTCGTAGCCGAGCTGCCGGGCGTACTCGGGGGTGAGCTCTCCGAGTTCGAGCCCGAGGCGCTCGTCGATCGACGGGGCGGCCTGGGCGACGGGCTGCCTCTCCCGCTCGGACTCCCGCTCGCCGAGGCGCACGGTCAGGTCACGCGGCTGGCCGTCGCGGAAGATGCGCAGGTCGACCTCGTCGCCCGGTCGGCGCTGGGCGATCGTGGCCTGCAGGTGCGAGGAGCCCTCGACGTCGCGACCGTCGATCGAGTAGATGATGTCGTCGGGGCGGATTCCCGCCGCGGTGGCGGGCCCGTCGCCGGGGACCTCGACCACGCGAGCGCCCGAGGTGCGCGGCAGGCCGTAGTATTCGGCCTCGATCGGATCCACGTCGGTCATTATGATCCCCAGGTAGGGACGCCGAACCTGGCCGAACTCCACCAGGTCCTCCATGACCCGCTGCGCCAGATCGATCGGGATCGCGAAGCCGTAGCCCTGGAAGTACCCGGTGGGGGAGGCGATCGCGGCATTGATGCCGATCACCTGGCCGCGCACGTTCACCAGCGGCCCCCCGGAGTTGCCCGGGTTGATGACCGCGTCGGTCTGGATGAAGTTCTCGATCGCGAGGCTCGCGTCCTGTCCCTGCCGCTGGAGCTCCTGTTGCAGGAGCCTCAGGGGACGACCGATGGCGCTCACGATTCCCGCGGTCACCGTGTTCTCGAGCGCGGAGCCACCGCCGCCCCCGCCGAAGCCGGGGCTTCCGACCGCCATGACCCACTCGCCGACCCGGACGTCACCGGACTGGCCCATGCTGAGGGTCGGAAAGCCGTTGCCCTCGATCTGGATGACCGCCACGTCGGTGGTCGGGTCGGTGCCCACGATCTCGGCCATGAACTCGCGTCGGTCGGGCAGGAAGACGCGGATTTCGCGCGCCCCGTCGACGACGTGGGCGTTCGTCAGGATGTAGCCTTCGCTCGAGACGATGAATCCGCTGCCCCCGGCCACCTGGAGGCGTTCTCTGGGCTGGGCGCCCTCACCCTGGCCCTCGGGCATGCCGAAGAAGCGGCGGAAGAGGTCGTCGGGGGATCCCGGTCCTCCGGCCACCTGCCGGGCGCGGTCGGCCTCGATGCGCACGACGGCGGGGGTGACCGCCTCGGAGATGTTGATGAAGGCGTTGCTCAGGTCCACCGCGGGCTGGACGGCCTGCTCGTCAACCTGGGGCTGCTCGGTAAAGACGATCCCGGCCGACAGCGAGGTCCAGCCGAGGGTGGTGGCGGCTCCAACCCCGGCTCCGAAGAGCACGACGGAGACGAAGAGGATCTTGAGTTTCGTGGAAAGCGGGTCTGGCATCGTTCGTCCCTCTGGAAGATCTGGTTTGGGATTCCTGGTTTCGTACCCGTGGGCCCGGTGGCGGGATCCCTGCGCCTTCCTCGATCGGGCCGCGGGATCGAAGTGGTCCCGGCTGGGCAGGGCCTTGCCGTGGATTCGATGCGAAAAGGGGCCCGGAGCGTTGCCCCGGACCCCTTCGTTCCCATCGTGCCGGATCCGGCCCCCGGGGTCGGACACCCGCCAGAGGCGGACCGACCTCCGGGGAGATCCCGGGTGTTACTTCTCTTCGTCGACGATCTCGTAGTCGGCTTCGACCACGTCGTCGTCGGCGGTGGCGCCGGCCGGCTCCTCTTCCATCGTGGGTCCTCCGGCGGTTTCGGCCTCCGCCGTCGCTCCGGCCTCGGCGGCCTGGGCCTGGTACATCTCCTGCCCGGCGGCCGAGAAGGCCTGCATGAGCTCGTCGCGAGCGCTGTTCATGGCCTCGTGATCGTCGCCCTTGAGCGTCTCCTTGGCCTTGGTCGTAGCGGCCTCGAGCCGCTCCTTCGTCTCGCTTCCGATCTTGTCGCCCCACTCGGCCGAGTCCTTCTCGACCTGGTAGACGAGGGAGTCGAGCTGGTTGCGGGCTTCGACCTTCTTGCGCCGCTCCTCGTCCTCGT
>REBS01000056.1 GCA_007692605.1 Gemmatimonadales bacterium | reverse complement strand
GCGTCAGGTATCCGACGAGAACTGGCTGCGCTTTCAGGAGGCGCTCGATCCGTCGTATCCATGATCTCCGGGAACGGATCGTTCGTCCGGTACGCACGATATATTCGTTGAGTTCGACGTGACCCTCGCGAGGCGGGACCGATGTGCCGATTCGTCTACTACCAGGGCCTTCCGATCCGGATGGCCCAGTTGATCACCGAGCCGAAGCACTCGCTCATCCATCAGAGCGTCCACGCACGCGAACGACGCGAGCCTCTGAATGGGGACGGGTTCGGGGTGAGCTGGTATGTGGACGCCCGGGAGAGCCCGGGGCTCTTTCGCTCGATCACTCCGGCCTGGAGCAGCCGGAACCTCCAGGAGATCTCTCGCGTGGTCGAGAGTCCGCGCATCCTTGCCCATATCCGGGCCGCGACGCAGGGGACCGGGGTCGCCGAGGCCAACTGTCATCCTTTTCGGATGGGCGACCTGACCTTCATGCACAATGGGGATCTGGGTGGCTTTCCCCGATATCGGAGACCGCTCCTCGAGGGTCTTTCGGACGAGGCATTCGCTGCCGTGCGCGGGACCACCGACTCGGAGCACTTCCTTGCGCTGCTGTGGGATGCGAGCCTCGGTCTGCCCCTTGCCAACGCCCTGGAGACGGCCCTGATCCGCACAATCGAGCTCTGGGAGGCCTCGGGGACGGAGGATCACATCTACCTGAACTGCGTGGTCACCGATGGTCGGGATGCCGTGGCCTGCCGGTTGACCACGGATGATCCCGAGCATGCGGACACCCTCTACCTGCACCAGGGACAGCGGTACGAGGCGGAGGAGGGCGTCGCCCGACTGGTCCCCTGTCCGGAGGGCCAGTCCTCGGTTCTCCTGAGTTCGGAGCCCCTCACCCCCGCCGACGAGTGGACACCGGTCGCGGTCGGCGACCTCCTGGTCATCTCGGCGGATCAGAGAATTGACACCCGGCGGCTCCTCGAGTCGTGATCTACCGGATCCTGGCCGACCTGACCCTGGCCGTCCACCTCGCATTCATCCTCTTCGTGGTCTTCGGAGGGCTTCTGGTGGCGCTGAGACCCCGGCTGGCGTGGATCCATGTCCCCACCGTCCTGTGGGGTACATCCATCACCCTGGTCGGTTGGCGATGCCCGCTCACGCCGCTCGAGAATCACTTCCGCCGGCTCGGGGGCCAGGCCGGGGTCCCTGACAGCTTCATCGAGCACTACCTGGTCTCGATCATCTATCCCCAGGGCATCGGCCCCATGGGGTGGACGCTGCTGGGGGTCGGGGTCGCCTTGATCAACCTGGCGATCTACGGGTGGATTTGGCACAGGAGTCGGCGGGCCGGTTGAAATTGAGAGGGATACGGCCTTGCATCCACCGATCGCGATTACGAACTTTGGATTCTGTTCAGTGTCCGAATCCCCGAAGGACGCCCACATCATCAACCGCAGTACGAGGAGCAAGACGTGTCAGAAAGCGCCAGCAAGTGCCCGTTCTCAGGAGCCCGTACGACCCACGAGGGACCCTCGCCCGAAAAGTGGTGGCCGAATCAGTTGAACCTGAGGATCCTCCACCAGAACCATCCGGACGCCGATCCGATGGGCGGCGATTTCGACTACTCCGAAGAGTTCGCAAAGCTCGACATCGAGGAGTTGACGAAGGATCTGGATGCCCTGATGACAGATTCGCAGGAGTGGTGGCCGGCGGACTACGGCCACTACGGACCCTTGTTCATCCGGATGTCGTGGCATGCGGCGGGTACCTATCGCGTCGAGGATGGACGCGGTGGGGGCGGCACGGGTGCGCAGCGATTCGCTCCTCTCAACAGCTGGCCGGACAACGCGAACCTGGACAAGGCGCGCCGGCTCCTCTGGCCGATCAAGCAGAAGTACGGTCAGAAGCTTTCCTGGGCCGACCTGCTCGTCTTTGCGGGCAACCGGGCGATGGACGCGATGGGGCTCAAGACCTTTGGCTTCGGGTTTGGCCGGCAGGACATCTGGGCGCCCGAGGAGGACATCTACTGGGGACCCGAGAGCACATGGCTCGGCGATGAGCGCTACAGCGGCGACCGCGAGCTCGACCGGCCCCTCGGCGCCGTGCAGATGGGTCTGATCTACGTCAACCCCGAGGGCCCGAACGGGACCCCGGATCCGGTGGCGGCGGCTCACGACATCCGGGAGACCTTCAGCCGGATGGCGATGAATGACGAGGAGACGGTCGCGCTCATCGCCGGGGGGCATACCTTCGGCAAGGTGCACGGCGCCGCTCCCGAGGAGCACCTCGCACGCGAGCCCGAGGCGGCCGGCCTCGCGGAGCAGGGCCTGGGCTGGAAGAACGACTACGGGACCGGCAAGGGACCGCACACGATCAGCAGCGGACTCGAGGGTGCCTGGACCCCGGAGCCGACCCGTTGGGACAACGGCTACTTCGACATGCTCTTCAAGTACGAGTGGGAGCTCCAGACGGGCCCGGGCGGGAAGAGCCAGTGGGCTCCGAAGGATGTCGAGTACGAGGACCTCGTGATCGACGCGCACGACCCGACGAAGAAGGTCCACCCCATGATGCTGACGACGGACCTGTCGATGATCCGGGATCCTGAATACCGCAAGATCTCGAAGCGGTTTCACGAGAACCCCGACCAGCTCGCCGACGCCTTCGCCCGCGCCTGGTACAAGCTGCTGCATCGGGACATGGGGCCGATCGACCGCTACCTCGGGCCGCTCGTTCCGGATGAGGAGCTGCTCTGGCAGGATCCGGTCCCTGCGGTGGATCACGAGCTGATCGACGACGCCGATATCGCCGCGCTGAAGGGCAAGATCCTGGATTCGGGACTGTCGGTGGCGCAGCTCGTGACCGCCGCCTGGGCGTCGGCATCCACCTACCGCGACACCGACAAGCGGGGCGGCGCCAACGGCGCGCGTATCCGCCTGTCACCGCAGGCCGAGTGGGACGTCAACGTCCGCTCCGGTGTCCAGCACGTGATCTCGCAGCTCGAGGGCGTCCAGACCGAATTCAATGACCGGCAGGCCGGCGACAAACGGGTCTCGCTGGCGGACCTGATCGTGCTGGGCGGGTGCGCAGCGGTCGAACGGGCCGCGAAGGCGGCCGGGCGGGACGTCGAGGTCCCCTTCACGCCGGGCCGGACGGACGCCACGCAGGAGCAGACCGACGTCGACTCCTTCTCCTACCTGGAGCCGGCCGCCGACGGATTCCGGAACTACCGGAAGGAGGGCAACCGGATCCCGTCCGAGCACCTGCTCCTCGACCAGGCGCACAAGCTGACCCTGTCGGCGCCGGAGATGACGGTGCTGATGGGAGGGATGCGCGTCCTGGGGGTGCATGCCGACGAGTCCGCCGACGGTGTGCTCACGGACCGCCCCGGCATCCTGACCAACGACTTCTTCGTCAACCTTCTGGACATGGGAATCGAGTGGAAGGCCGTGGGAGAGGATGAGGAGGTGTTCGAAGGCCGGGACCCCTCGGGGCAGGTCCGCTGGACCGGCACCCGGGTCGATCTGGTCTTCGGCTCGAACTCGCAGCTCCGGGCGCTCTGCGAGGTCTACGCGAGCGCGGATGCGGACGAGAAGTTCGTCGACGACTTCGTGGCCGTGTGGGACAAGGTCATGAGCCTGGACCGCTTCGACCTGGACTGATCGGGAGGTGCCCGGGGGATCAGCCCCCGGGCGCCACCATCTCGCGGATCGTACCGTTCCTGGATCAGCTCCAGGAAGGTCCGTAGCTGACCCTCGTGGGGCAGCGGGACCCGGCGGGTCCCCTGGTTTCCGCCTTGTGGGATGCAGGATCTCGCCGCTCACGAAGTCCCCGAAGAGGACCCGGTCCCGAAGCTGTGGGATGTGGTCGGTGCGGAAGACGTGGATTCCCGTGACCGCGACCCGGCCGGCCATGAGGGGATCGTGGCGTGAGTACTCGACGACGGGGTAGTGGACCTGGGGATCCCCCCGAGGGTCCTCGAGACTGACCTCGGAGCGGCTGATGAAGCGGTAGCTCCCCTCCCAGTCGGCCCACCCCATGTTGCCTCCCGGGGGGGACCAGGCTGACCCATTCCACGATGTTCTGGCCGATGTCCGCCATGAAGAGGTTTCCGTTGGCCGGATCCCACCCGAACCGCTGCGTCAGGTCCTGCGCCAGCCCTAGCGGATCGCTCCCGCTTCCCCCATCCGCCGAGCCGATGTAGCGGTCCACTCGTGCAGCACCGTGTGGTGGGTGTTGTCGCCCCCCTCCGGACGAAAGTCGGCGGTGGGCGTGTTGTCGCGGACATCCGACCAGGTGTAGAACTTCCCGTACCCGTCGGCTCCCTCCACTCCGAACTCCGGGTGGAAGGCGAAGCTCTGGAAGCCCCGCTCCCGACCCGACGCCTCGACTCCGACCTCCCGGTCGATGTCGACGTAGAGCCCGACCTCGCTGCCGTCGTAGCTGACGCTGTAGATCGGCCCCCACATGTCATTCACGAAGAGGCGTTCAGTGGCCGGTTCGTCGAACAGGACCATCATCCTCGCCACACCCTCGGCGTGATCCGGTAGCGTCGCGAAGTCCCGGATGTCGACGACCACCGGCTCGTCCTGCGGGATGGGATCGGGGAAGGGGTCGTTCGTGGTCTGCTGGGCAGCGAGTGGGACGGCGGAAACGGCCAGGACCGGGAGAAGATGGAGGAACGCGCGAAGCATTCCAGCCTCCTTTGGATGGGGGTACGGGTGGCAATGTAAAGGGTCCTCGCCCCCGGACGCGAGCGGTTCGGCCCATCTTGCCCGCATCCTTGTACCATGGACCACAGATATTGAGGAGCACGGGGTCCATCGCCTGAGTGTCCAGGCGGGGGATGACGACCACCGGACGCTGGAGGGGCTGTGCGAAACGATCGAGATCACGGTCGAGGACGGGTGAGCTCAGTCGTCCTCGTGGTTCACGAAGCGGTCGTGAAACTTCTCGAGCCCTTCGGGTGAACCGATCAGGAAGAGGCGGCCGCCCTCGGGGAGGCGTTGATCCGCCCGGTGGGTCGTGCGCATCGACTCCCCATCCCGGACCGCCACGACGGTGAGGCCCGTGCTTTCTCCGATCTCGGATTCCGCCAGCGTCTTGCCGGCCAGGGAAGGGGGGACATCCTCTTCAATCAACTCGACGCCCTCTCCGAGTAGGACGAGGGGCCGGCTGCGGGCGCGGGCGGTGATGGTCTGGACCGCAAGCGAGGCGTAGCTCAGCACCAGGTCGGCACCGGCGCGGCGAATCGAGTCCACATTCCGCTCGTGGGTAACGCGGCTCACGATCCGGGTGTCCGGATTCAGCTTGCGGCAGTAGACCGCAAGGAAGACGTTGGTGGCGTCATCGTTCGTCGTGAGCAGGACGGACGGCGCCTCTTCGATCCCCGCGTCCAGGAGAAGCTCGCGATGCGCCGCGTCCCCCACCACCATCCGGTCCGGAAGCTCCTCCCACTTGCGGGCGAGTTCGGCGTTACGTTCGACGAGGTGCACCGTGACGCCCTTGCGCTGGAGTGCCCGCGTCGCGGAGCGGCCCACCTTGCCCCCTCCGATGACGATCACCGGGTTCCAGTTGGTGTCGTAGATGTACAGCAGTTCGTCGAGTTCGTCGAGTCGCTCCCGGGACCCGACCACGACCAGGATGCAGTGGTCGGTGAGCTCGTGTTCGGGGCTCGTGGGCTTGAATCGCCCCCCCTCCCAGAGACCGATCAGGTTCAGGCCGAGGGACTCGCGGAGTCGGGTCTGACGCACGGTCTTTCCGACCAGGGGCGTGTTGAGGATCGGGAACTCCGCAATGAGCAGGTCACCGAAGCTGCCGATGACATGGGTCTGGGCGTGGCCGGCATTGATGCGGTTGGCGAGCTGCTCGCCGAGCTGTCGCCGCAGGGGGACCACCGAGTCCGCTCCCGCGAGCTGCAGGATGTCGATCGCATCTTCGGAGTTCGCGATCGCGAGGATCGGCAGCTCCGGGGCGACCTCGCGAGCGGTGAGGATGACGTTGGTGTTGGTGCGGTCGTCCTGGTTGGCGACCAGCAGCCGGGCCGAGTTGGCGTGGATCTTGTAGTACGTGTCGATCGCGTCCAGATCCCCGTAGACAACCTCGATGCCGTCCCGGGAGAGGGAGGCCGCGCGCTCCGCGTCGGGACACAGGAAGACATAAGGGATCTCGTGCGCCCGAAACTGCGCCACGAGTCCGGGGCCCAGAAGGTCGTAGTCGGACACGATCACATGGTCCGAGATCGTCGTTTTGAGTTGACGGGGTGCGCGATACCGGACCTGCGCTTCGAACCACGGGGCGTAGAAGTACCGGATGAAGATGAAGGGGAGGACGACGAGGAGCAGGATGACACCACTGAAGAGGACGACGACACTGAACACACGGCCGAGGTCCGTCTGAAAGGTGACATCGCCGAAGCCCAGCGTCGACATCGTCACCAGCGTCCAGTAAAACCCGGTGAACCAGGAGTGCTCCTGGCCCTCGACGCGGATCATGATCACATGGAAGAGGACGCTGAACAGGACCATCACCGCGGCGAGAAAGGCGAGGAACTTGATCAGGACGCCCAGATTCTGACGGACCTCGCCCTCTTCCATGAGGATGGCCAACTGGGTACTCAGGGTTTTCACTGCAGCGCCTCGCGAGTCAGGACGACGTGTAAGGGAACTGACGCATGAACCTGCGGCATCGACCGACGGATAGACAAGGGAACCGACGAATGAACGATATCGAGGGACGGCGATGATCCTCCTGGTGGAGGACGACGATGAAGCCCGGATGGCGCTCCGGCGGGCTCTGGAGTGGCACGGGCACGAAGTCCTTCCGACTCGGACGGCGACCGAGGCGGAGCGCGTATTCGAGGAACGGGGAGCGTCGATTCAGCTCCTGGTCGCCGATGTCGTCCTCCCCGACCGTTCCGGAGTGGATCTGGCCGGTCGACTCGCGCAACGCCGAGCCGGACTGCGGGTGCTCTTTCTTTCCGGGTACGACCGACGGGAGCTTTCGCTGGATGCCGAAGGGATCGGCCCCTCGGCCTTCGTCGAGAAGCCGGTGACGATCCGGCGGCTTGGGGACGAGGTGAGGCGCCTGCTCGACACCCCCGCGGTCACCCCTCCTCGAGCCGAAGGCGGGGGATCACACCCGAATCCTGAAGCGCAGCCGTACCCCGCCCGGAAAGAGACGGGTTGGCCATGAAGTAGGTGTGGGCCGAAAACGCCCGCTTTCCCGGGGTGCGGCGCCGGTAGGACCCGTCGGACTTCAGCTCCCAGCTCTGCGTGTTGTCCTTCAGGTTCGCCACCATGATCTGATCGAGAATCTGTCGGTGGACCGTGGGATTCAGGATCGGAATCATGAACTCGACTCTCCGGTCGAGGTTGCGGGGCATCCAGTCGGCCGACGAGATGAAGAGGCTCGCTTCTCTCGACGGGAGCGCCTGACCGTTTCCGAAGACCATGATCCGGGAGTGCTCGAGAAAGCGCCCCACGATGCTGCGCACCCGAATGTTCTCGGAGAGGCCCGGGACCCCGGGTCGGAGGCAGCAGATGCCCCGCACGACGAGTCGGATCTTCACGCCCTCTCCCGAAGCTCGATAGAGTGCATCGATGATTGCACCATCCACCAGCGAGTTCATCTTGGCCCAGATCGTGGCGGGTCGGCCCGCGCGGACGTGTTCGATCTCGCCTTCGATCAGTTCCATCAGGCGGGAGCGCAGGTCGAAGGGTGCGACGGTGAGGCGCGACATCACCTCGGGGCGGGCGTACCCCGTCAGGAAGTTGAAGACGCGTGCGGCGTCATTGCAGAATTCGGCATCGCAGGTGAATAGGGAGAGGTCGGTGTAGACCCGGGCCGTGAGCGGGTGGTAGTTCCCGGTTCCGAAATGCGCGTAGCTGCGGAGCCCCTGTCCCTCCCGTCGGACCACGAGCGACAGCTTCGCGTGGGTCTTGAGCTCGATGAACCCGAACACGACGTGGACTCCCGCCCGCTCCATGTTCCGGGCAAACCCGATGTTCGCCTCTTCATCAAAACGGGCCTTGAGTTCGACGAGGGCCGTGACGTTCTTCCCGGCCTCGGCGCCCTCGATCAGCGCCCGCACGATCGGCGAGTCCTCGCTGGTCCTGTAGAGCGTCTGCTTGATCGCGACGACGTCGGGGTCCCGAGCGGCCTGACGCAGGAATTCGACCACCACATCGAAGCTCTCGTACGGGTGATGGACGAGAATATCCTTGTTGCGGATCGCGGCGAATGCGTCCCCCCCGAAGTCCCGGATTCGTTCCGGGTAGCGAGGGGTGTACTCCTTGAACAGGAGGTCCGGACGGTCGTCGCTGATGATCTGGCTCAGGTCGCCGAGCCCGAGCAGGTTTCCGGTTTCGAAGATCTCGTTGCTGTGCACGCCCAGTTCGTTCGCCAGGAAGTCTCTGAGAACCGGTGAGATCCCTGCCGATACGCGAAGGTGGATCACGCTACCGCGCCGTCTCCGCTGGAGCGCCGACTCGAACTCCCGCATCAGATCCTCGGCTTCGTCCTCGATCTCGACGTCGGAATCCCGAATGACCCGGAAGTAGGCGGCCTCCTGAAGCGAGAAGCCGGGGAAGAGCTCCTCGAAGTGGAATCCGAGAAGCTCCTCGACACGAAGAAAGCGGACCTCACGACTCGGAAGGCGGATGAAGCGGGGCACCTGCGCGGGAATCGGGAGCAGGGCCGTCATCGGCGAACCGGTGTTGCGACGGACCAGGGAGAGCACCATCGAGTATCCCAGGTTCGGCAGAAACGGGAAGGGGTGCGCCGGATCGCAGGCGAGCGGAGTGAGGACCGGGAAGAGCTGACCCTCGAAGAAGGATTGCGCCCAGATCGTTTCCTTTGCGGTGAGGCCCTCGGGCGAGACGACGGTCACCCCTTCCGCCTCGAGGGCTTTCCGGAGGCTCACCCATCGCTCCTGCTGCCGTTCCATGAGCGCCACCGAGGCCGTGCGGATCTCGCGAAGCTGCCCGAAGGGAGTACGGCCATCCTGAGTCCGTCGGCTGATCTCGCCCCGAAGCTGCGCTCGCAGCCCGGCCACCCGCACCATGTAGAACTCGTCGAGGTTGTCGGCCGAGATCGACAGGAAGCGGAGTTGTTCGAGGAGGGGGTGATCCTCGTTGGAGGCCTCGTCGAGCACCCGCTCGTTGAAGGCGAGCCACGAGAGCTCCCGGTTGAGGAAGCGATCGGGGTCCTCCCGTCCGATGCCGGCGGGTCTGTCGGGCTGCGGTCTGTTCACCTATTGTCTCCGGAAGTTGATGCCGGATGGTACCGGAATCTCCGGCGCCATGTACAGGGGCTGCAGGTAAAATGTCAGAAACGGAGGATTCATGACGGTTCGATTCCCGGGGGCGGTACCCAGCGTCCTCACGGTTGCGTTGCTCGCAATTCTGATGCCCATCGGGCTCCAGGGGATGCAGGAGCTGATCACCCCGGAGGACTATGCGCGTTTCGAATCGCTGGGTTCGGCCTCCTTCTCGGCGGACGCGCGGCATCTGGCCGTTACGGTCTCACGGGTGGATGATGACGGCGAGGTCCGCCTCGTCCCCCTCGACGGAGGAGAGGCCCGTGTCTTCGAACTGGCGACCGGGCATTCGATGGCCCCCACAGGGGCGTGGATGGCGGTCGTCACGGGCCCCCCTCAGGAGGAGCGGAGGCGGATGCAGCGGGACAACACCCCGGTCCGCAACGACCTCCTCCTCGTGAATATGGACACCGGAGAGGAGACGAAGGTCGAGAAGGTCCAGGGGCATTCCTTTTCCGATGACGGGCGATTCGTCCTTCTCAACCGGTACCCTCCTCAGGGAGGAGATCGGGAGAGTTCGGGGCGCGACGTGATCGTCCGGGAGCTGGAGACCGGCATCGATGTCAACTTCGGGAATGTGGCGCAGGCTTCCTGGGCGGACGATCACCCGATCCTGGGGATGGTGATCGACGCGAATGACATGGCGGGCAACGGGGTTCGCCTCTTCAATGCCGAGACGGGCGCGATCCGCACATTGCACACGGATGCGGCCCGGTTCTCGGGGATGAGCTGGCGGGACGAGAGCCTGGACCTGGCGGTC
>REBS01000073.1 GCA_007692605.1 Gemmatimonadales bacterium | reverse complement strand
CAAGCCAACTGGGAGCTCCATTTCCTGACGGTTCCCCGCACTGGTAACGGCCTGGTCGACGTGATTCGCTTCGCCGTCTCCGCCTATGCTCAGTAGCATCGCAGACGCCTGCGTGATACCCCCGCTGAAAGAGGAACAACACCCAACGAAGGAGGAATATGACTGAGTTCACGAACTGGAGACACCGCCTCGAAGCTCAGGGAGGCGTGGTTCCCGACCGCGTCAGAGTCACCCGAAAGAGCTCTCGAGAGAACCACAAACAGCAATTCTCACATGACCAACAGATCGCAGCCATGGAGAAGGAGTGGGGATCGGTCGACCCCGCCTGGTGTTGGGAGGAGAGCCGTAGCGGAACCAGCTTCGACCGCCCCGGCTTCCAGGATCTCCTTGATTTTTGCAAGTCCAACCCTCCCCCCAACGGAAAGGGCCGTGTCGAATGGTGGGCGCCGCACCGGTTCGGTCGGATCCTCGACCGCAACGGGGAGCCGGACATCTTGGCCTTCATCAGTGTCTACAACGATTTCGAGCAAGCCAACTGGGAGCTCCATTTCCTGACGGTTCCCCGCACTGGTAACGGCCTGGCCGATGTGGTCAACATCGCCGTTCATGCCTATGCTGCGGCGGTCTACTCGAAGGACCTTTCTGAGAACGTGACGCGTGGTCGCCGGAGCGAAGGCAGGAACGGCTGGTGGGTGAACGGGCAAGCCCCATGGGGAACGCTGCGCATGGACACGAAGGAGCAGAGCGTGCTCAAGCCTGGCGAGAACTCGATGCCAGGTGGGGGAGGTACTGTGCTTGTCGAGGATCCTGACGTTCTCCCATTCTGGAGCAAGGCCGCCGAATTTCATCGCCGGCGCGTCATACAAGGGAATCGGCGAGGACCTGTACAAACTCGGATTGCGTGGGCCACAGGGGGGCTCGCTTGGGCACCGGCATATCAAGAACTTCCTGACAAATCGGCACCTCATCGGGGAAGTGAAAGTGAGGGACGCCGAAGGCAATGCGGCGTGGCATCCGGCGCAATGGGACGCTCTGGTTGACCGAAATCTCTTCGACAAGGTCGTGCAGGAGGCAAAGCGCCGGAAGGGGGAACCCCGAAACAAGAAGCGGACCTCGAAGGGTACATTTATCCTAAAGCCTGTCTGCGCCCGCTGCGGGATCGAGTACCACGGCGGGCGGACCGGCAAGACGCAGGGCAACGAGCGTACCTACGTTCACCCGAAGCCTCACAAGGTCAATCATCCCGAGGTATGGGAGGCCTCCGTCGAATACGGGTGTCGAGGCTGGACGCTAAAGGCGGGTGAACTCGAGGACGCCTGCAAGGACCTGATTCTCCAAGAGAGGGCGTCGGCGAGCTACGAGAGCGAAATCCGGGATCTGATCCTTGAGAAGGAAGAATTCGAGCGCGGTGCCGTCGCCGCGTTGGCCTCGGCCGAGAGACAGGTCAAGACTCTGGAGGAGCAACACAGCCAGCAGGTCCGTGTCCTGGCTCGCCTGCAAGAGAGAAACATCGATGAGGAGGCATACCTGGACGAACTGGAGGCGACCCAGCAGCAGTTGGATGCTGCTCGCGCAGAGGTCGAGAAGGCGGTTGAGTATCAGCGCTCCCGAGAGATCGCATGGGACCGTCTCTCCACGGTCATTGATGAGACCCGTAACCTAGCCGAAACGTGGGACAGGGTCGGCTTGGATGAGCGTCGCCTTCTGCTGGACTGGTGGGTCCTGGATCTGCAGATCGTGGTAGAACCGATCCCTGGCATGAAGAAAGCCAATGAGAAGACGGCCGTCGTGATTCTGCGGTCTGATCCCCATGCGCCAAGTTACTTCGGGCTCGGCAAGCATCGGGCAATGGCAAGCTCCAACTCTCCGAGAACGAAATCGTCGTCTTCTTCCTCCAACGCCGTCGACAACACCTCGACCACCTCGACCGAACCAACGCATCCCAGCGCCCAGGCGGCGTGCCCCCGTACCAACGCCACGGGATCAGAGAGCGCTTCCATGAGCACGGAAAGTGCCTCGGGCGAGGGATCCTCCTCCTCCGACAACCAGTTGCCCAACGATACGGAAACATTCCGCGCGAACCCGGACCGTCCCGCTCGCCGGATCGCCGAGCCCCGAGAGAAGGACGCCCAGGATTCTTCCGAAAGGGCCATCGACAGCAACTCGACGAGCGGTGGGGCGTCAGTACCCGGATGCGGCGCATCCGGAGCCGATGGATCTGGCTCGACGCCGACGGGTCGGTCGCCTGGCCCCCGGGCTGCGTATGAGGGTTCGGTGGAGGGCTCGGAAAATTTACGCGGAAATGGACACACCTCCTGACAGATATCACACCCGTACACCCGGTTGCCCATCAGCGGCCGGAGCTCGCGCGGGATGGGCCCGGGGTTCTCGATCGTCAGGTACGAGATGCAGCGGCGCGCATCCATCACGGGTGCGCCGTCCTCGTCGCGGCCCAGGAGCGCCCCGGTGGGGCAGGCGACGAGGCACGCCCGGCAGCTCCCGCAGCGGTCCGCAGTGAAGGGCGCGTCGGGGGTGACCTCGACCGGGAGCAGCAGCGCACCCAGAAAGAAGTACGAGCCCCCCTTGGGATCGATCAGCATGGTGTTGCGCCCGAACCAACCGAGCCCGGCCCGCCGGCCCAGCTCCCGCTCGAGCAGGGGGCCGGTGTCGACGTAGGCGCGCCCGGCGATCGATCGCCCCTCATAGGCCTCCAGGCGGCGAAGAATCCGCTCCAGCGCCTTTTTCATGACCCGGTGGTAGTCGCGCCCCCGGGCGTAGCGCGCGATCACACCCCGCGCCGGATCGTCGGGGACCCCCTCGGGATCGGGCTGGGCATAGTCGTGCCCCACGACCAGGATCGAGCGGAGCCCCTCGAGATTCCGCGACGGATCGCCCCGGCGCTCCAGGGCATCGGGCCGCGCCAGGTACTCCATCTCGCCGTGGTACCCCTCGTCCACCCAGCGCTCCAGGAACGCCGCCTGCTCCGAGGGCTCGGGGGTCGCCACCCCCACCCGATCGAACCCCTCCTCGCGGGCCCATTCGAGGAGGACCTCGCGGCGACCGTCAGGGTGTCGTGGTTCCGCGCTCATAGCGCCGTCCCTTCCATTCGATCCGCCGGGTGCCCCGCAGCCCGCTTCGGATCAGGATATAGATCAGCACCGCGGTCCCCAGCGGGTAGAGGAGGGCGTACAGGGGCGAAACCCCGAACCGGGCGTACGCCCCCATCCAGATGAAGACCGCGAAGATCCAGGTCACCCCGGCCCAGACCAGCAGGGGGTGCGCCGGGCCGATCCACCCGGCCCCCACCGCGGCCGCACCCGCCGCGAGCCCCAGCGCCGGGGCCATCCACGCCACGGCGAGAAAGGCCACGATCCCGGGAAGCGCCCACCGGCCCCACCGGTCGGCCGACTGGCGGGCCCCCACCGACACGTTCTTGGTCCACCCGTCGACGAGCTCCCGGAGCGAGGTGTACATGCGGGTGCTGAACACGTCTTCGCCCTGCCGCACCGTCAGCCGATGCCCGGCCCGCACCAGCTCCTGGGCCAGGCGCAGATCCTCGACCACCTCGCCCCGCACCGCCTCGTGGCCCCCGATGGCCTCGTACGCGTCGCGCTCCACGAGCACGAACTGCCCGTTGGCGATCGCCTCGGTCCACCGCTCCGGATCGATCACCCGGTCCAGGCTCCGAAATCGCAGCCCGATCAGGGTGAACACCTGCGGCTGCACCAGCCGCTCCCCCACGGTGCCCATCTCCTGGCGGCCCAGGAGGGAGAGGACGGCGGCGTCATCCTCGCGCATGGCGGCCAGCGAGCGGACCAGCAGATCGGGGTGGT
Source organism: Gemmatimonadales bacterium (assembly GCA_007692605.1). Classification (GTDB taxonomy): domain Bacteria; phylum Gemmatimonadota; class Gemmatimonadetes; order Longimicrobiales; family Gaopeijiaceae; genus SLBA01. The sequence continues at coordinate 30,181 of REBS01000073.1, read as the reverse complement.
GTTCGGTGTCGGCGTCGGTAAACAGGAGGAGTTGGCCCCGCGCCGCGTTCGCTCCCTGCCGGCACGCCCAGGGTTTTCCGAACCAACCTTCGGGAAGGGGCTCCCCATCGATCACCCGAAGCTCCCGCGCCCGACCGGGCGCGACCGTTCGGGCAATCCGGGCCGTGTCGTCGGTGGACCGATCGTCGACCAGGATCACCTCGAAGGCCACCCCCTCCATCCGGGCCAGGCTCTCCAGGCATCGCTCCACGTTCCGGGCCTCGTTTCGGGCCGGGACCACAATGGACACCTGCACCGCATCGTCGTCACCGGTGGGCCCGGGGCCGGGGACCTCGGTCCGCAACGGGAGCGGCCGCGGCTCCCGGATGAAGAAGGCCATGAGCACCCCGAGGGCCACCCAGGGAAGGATGCCGAGCAGCGCCAGAAGGGTCACCCCTCAGCGCTCCCGGTACCGGACGCCGGCCTCGACCCGATCCCCCGGAAACACGACCACCCGGTCCCCCTCGTCGACCCCCGACACCACCTCGGCCATGGCGGGACTTCGGCGGCCCACCTCGACATTGCGCTCCTCGATGCGCCCGTCCCCCGCCAGGAAGACCGCCCACCCCTCGTCGTTGCGAAAGAGCGCCCCCGAGGGCACCCTCAGCACCGAGTCCGTCCGGTCGATCCGGATGCGCGCCTCGACCCGAAAGCCGTCGCCCAGCCGGGCCCAGAGCTCCGAGGCCCCCTCCGGATCCAGGATCACATTGACCCGCTGCTCCTCGATCCCCAGCGCAGAGACCCGGGTGAAGCCCGAGGGATCGACCCGACGCACCACCGCAGGGAGGTCCTCGTCGCCTCCCCAACGGCGGATCACCGCCTCGGCCCCCGGCACCACGCGCACCGCGTCGCCCGAGAGCAGATCCACGACCACCTCGAGACGCCCCGGATCACCCACCTCCAGGATGAGCTCTCCCGGCGCCACGGCCCCCGCGCTCTCGCGGTGGACCTGAAGCACCCGGCCCGCCACCGGGGAGCGCAGCTCGAGCGGCGCCTCGGCAGCGCCCCCCGCAGCGCCCCCCGGACGGGCCAGCGCCAGGCGCAGGTCCTCGACCTCGCCCTCGGCCGCCCGCACCGAGAACTCCGCCGAGCGGACCTCGGCCTCGCGGGCCCGCAGCATCGCCCGGGCCCGTTCGACGGCCGACGTCGACCCCCCGGACTGCTCGAGCAGGATCTCCTGGCGCCGCAACTGGTCGCGGGCCTCGACCAGCCCCGCCTCGGCCGCCTCGACCATCGCCTCGGCCCGACCCACCCCCGCCTCGGCGGCGGCGATCCGGGTCTGGAGCTGGGCGCGGGTCCGGGAGTCCGTGACCCCCACCTCGGGACCATCGAGCCACACCACCGGGTCGCCCTCGGCCACCTCGTCTCCGGGCTCGAGGGTCACCCGCCGCAGGGTGCCGGCCACGGGCGCCGTGATCCGGTAGCGGTCCCGCACCTGGGTCCGCCCATCCTCGTCGACCACGACCTCGATCTCGCCGCGATCCACCGTGGCCAGATCCACCGGCACCGGCTGGGGTCGCAGGGCGAAGACCAGGACCGCCACCACCACCAGCGCCCCCAGCACCATCGCACCGGTCCGCACCCAGCGTGGGGCTTCCCAGCCCATCTTCGAGCCTCCCTTGTCTGCCATCCTCTACTCCCTCGTCTTGAGGACCCCGATCAGGTCCAGCCGGTCCAGCTTGCGTCGCACCAGGAGCGCGCTCGCGGTCGCCGCCACCAGGATCACCGACACCGCGAACCCGTAGGTCTCGGCACTCAGCACCACCGGAAGCCGGTAGCGCTCCGGGTCCACCGTGCCCGCGATCCACACGCAGAGCCGGTGGCCGATCCAGAGCCCCGGCGGGATCGCGATCAGCACCTGCACCCCCATCTCCCCGAGCAGCACGGTCGAGATCTCGCGGCGACTGAAGCCCAGCACCCGCAGCGAGGCCAGGTCCCTCTCGCGCATCGACACCGCCACCCGGGCGTTGTTGTAGACCACCCCGGCCGCGATCACCGAGGCGAACAGGGTCAGGATCAGCGTCATGACCGTGAGCATCTCGGCGCTCTGCTCCCGAAAGCGCTCCACCAGCGCGTCGCGGCTCGCCACATCGAGCACCCCGGGCCACTCCATCAGCCGGGCCTCGAGCGCCTCCACATCGCGCGGATCGATCTGCACCAGCGCCTGGCTCACCACCGGACCCTCGGCGAGCAGGGCGTTCAGATCACCGAGCCGCATGTGCCCCTGCATCCCGAGCATCTCGTCGACCGTGCCGGTGATCCGGAGCGTCGCCTCGCCCGGCCGGCCCTCCCTGAGCGTCACCCGCACCGAGTCCCCCGGCGCGATCCCCAGCACCTCGCCCAGCTTCTCGGTGATCACGACTCCTTCTTCGGGAAAGGCCCGGAGCCGCCCGTCGGCGTCGAGCAGCTGCCGCAGCCGCACCTCGTCGGGATACCCCTGCAGGGGCACATCGCGCCACCGGTGCCCCGCGTACATCCGCACCGAGGTCACCCGCATCCCCTCGGCGTGCGCCACCCCGGGCAGCGCCGCGATCTCGCGGATCGCCCGCTCGGGGGTCGGCCCGGTGAAGGCCACCGTCACATTTTCCCGCCAGGCCCGGTAGAACTGCTCCTCCATCAGGTAGTTCATGGCGTCCTCGCTGAACCGCCCCACCACCACGATCGCGATCGCCAGCGCGATCCCCAGCGCCGAGAGACCGGTCCGAAGAGGCCTCCGCCCCAGCTCCCGCAGGACCATCCGCCCCATCGGCCCCACGAGCCGCCCCAGCCCCATCCGCTCGGGCAGGGTGGGCCGGTAGCGTGCCGGCGGTTCGGGCGACATCGCCTCGGCGGGCGAGAGGGCCAGGATCTTTCGCAGCGCCGTGAAGGCCCCGATCACCCCCGCGCCCCCCGCGATCAGGATCCCGGCCAGCGGCGCCCTCCACCCCATCCGGAATCCGAGGATCGGAAAGCCGAAGAAGTTGCCGTAGAAGAGGGTCATGGCGCGCCCCAGGTACCATCCCAGAACCACCCCCAGGACCGAGCCGGCGATCACCACCCCCAGCGTCATCTTCAGGTAGTGGAGCCCGACCTCGGAATCGTGGTAGCCCAGCGCCTTGAGCGCCGCCACCTGCGTGCGCTGCAGGTGAAGGAGCCGCGAGAGCACCATGTTCAGCAGGAAGGCCGCCACCCCCAGAAAGATGATCGGCACCACCGTCGAGAACTGCCGGAGCTGTTCGAGTTCCCCGTCCAGAATGAAGTTCGAGGGCTGAAGGTCGCGTCCCACCGCCCCCCGGCCTCCGTAGGGCTCGAGCACCCCGTCGATCCCCGCGAGCACCTCCCGCTCCAGCGCCCCCGGATTCATCCGGACCACCACGTCGTTGAAGGCCCCCTCCATCCGGAAGATGGGCGCCATCCCCCGACGATCCATCCAGAGCACCGCGAAGCGCTCGTCATCGGGAATCAGCGCGCCCCCCGGGGGCATCGGGTAGATGAACTCGGGCGAGGTGGCGAGCCCCGTGATCCGCACCGACCTGAGCGAGCCGTTCATCACCACGCCCAGGGTATCCCCCGCGGCCACCTCCCATCGCTCGGCAAAGGTATCCAGGAGGAGGGCTTCGTCGCTCTCCCCGGCTCCGGGCCATCGACCCTCACGGAGCAGGACCTGGTTCAGCGGAGCGTCGCCCCCGGGCGGCAGACTCAGGATCAGCGCCTGCGGGGTCTGGGCGGGCCCCTCCATCAGGATGCGGGCCGACTCGGCCACCCGGGTGTGCACCAGGGCGACCCCGGGCACCGATTCCAGCCGCTCGGCCACGCTCTCGGGGGCGCGATCGAGCTGGGCGAAGACATCGCCGAACCGGTACTCCTCGTAGTACTGGTCGCGCGATTCCAGGAGCGAGGAATAGGTCGCCCGCAGGGTCAAAAAGCCCGAGATCCCGGCCGCCACCACGAGCGAGATCGTGATCCCCTGGCCCAGCATCCCCTTCAGGTCACGGATCAGCTTCCGGTCGAGGGCGCTCGGCGAGAACCTCACCAGCGGATCTCGGATGCGGGGGCCCGGGTCTCGTTGTGCCGCTCCTCGTCGATGGCTCCGTCATGCAGGGTGACGACCCTCGAGGCCATCGCCGAGATCGGGGCGTTGTGGGTGATCACCGCGGTCGCCGTGCCCAGCTCGCGATTCACCCGCTCGATCACCTCGAGCACGACCACCCCGGAGCGGTAGTCCAGCGCCCCCGTCGGCTCGTCGCACAAGAGGAGCTCCGGGCGCTTCGCGATGGCGCGGGCCACCGCCACCCGCTGCTGCTCGCCCCCCGAGAGCTGCGAGGGAAAGTGGTCGAGGCGGTGCTCGAGCCCGACCAGGGCCAGCGCTTCGTCGGCCGGCATGGGGTCGCGGGTGATCTCGGTCACGAGGGCGACGTTCTCGCGGGCCGTGAGCGAGGGCATGAGGTTGTAGAACTGGAAGATGAAGCCGACGTGGTTGCGCCGGTACTCGGTGAGCTCGCGGTCGCTGGCCCGGGTCAGCTCCCGGTCGCGGAAGTGGACGGTGCCGTCGGTGGGCCGGTCCAGCCCCCCCAGGATGTTCATGAGCGTCGACTTGCCACTCCCCGACGCGCCGACCAGGACCAGGAACTCCGATTCCATCAGCTCGAAGTCGACCCCGCGCAGGGCCTGGACCTCGATCTCGCCCATCTCGTAGATCCGGGTGACTCCACGGGTGGTGAGCACGGGCTCGGGCATGGGCGGGATCCGGGCGTAAGGTGGTTCGGTGCGGCCGCGTTCCGATGGACGCGGAAATCTAAGGAATACCGGCCCGCAGCGGAGGGGCTGCCCTGGTCACGGGCCCCCTCAGCCGAATCGCTCTGCCTCCACCAGGCGCAGACCGTCGATGCGCTCGAAGTGCCGACGGTTCCGGGTGAACAACGACAGGTCGAGAGTCAGGCAGATGCCCGCGATCGCAAGGTCCGCCATGGGGATCGCCTTCCCTGCGGTTCGCAGGGACGCACCGACCCTGGCCGCGACCGCTGCGGCTTCGGCATCGAGCGGCAGGACGGGCATGGTGGCGAGAAGCGCGGTCACCGCGCTGCGCTGGGTCGCGAGCTGCGCGCCCACCCCCAGCTCGAGCCGGGTGATGGCCGTCGTGGCGAGCCGGCGGCTTCGGAGCAGATCCTCGATCGCCCGTGCAGCGGGCGCCCGACCCCGAAGGGCGTCGATGAGCACGTCGGTATCGGCGACGATCAACGCCAGTTCTCTCTGAGCCGGCGAGCCGCGCGCTCGAGCGCTTCGGCCTCGTCATCGGAGAGGCTGCCGACCGCCGCCAGCGCTTCTTCGACGGACCGGTCCCGGCGCGCCTCCTCGTCGAGGTAGCGGTCGACGGCCTCCTGGATCAGCCGAGAGAAGCCCTTCTCGCCACGGCGGGCCGCCATCTCGAGCAGTTTCGCCCTCTGGTCGTCTCTGAGTTCGATGGTCGTTCGCATATCTCAAACTTTCATGCATGCACATGCATGTCAATATTGATTGCCTGCATCGTTGCCACGCGTTCACCTCCGAACCCCGGCACAATCCGCACCCGCCGGGGTTGATTCCGCCGCATCGAACCGAGTCGATGTGCCCGGCCCCACACACCCCGAGTCCCGCGCCCGACATGCCCCGACCCCCACTCACCGAGGGCCCCGCCCTCGACGCCCTCCGCGCCGAGTTCCCGATCCTGGGCGACCGGATCTACCTGAACTCGTGCTCGCTCGGCGCCCTGTCGAGACGGGCCGAAGGGCGCCTGCAGGGGTTCCTGGAGCTCTGGCACACCATGGGCGCGTCGGCCTGGTACGAGCACTGGCTGGCGACCTGCGACGAGCTGCGCGAGGCCGTCGAGGGCCTCCTGGGGGCGCAACGCGGTGAGATCGCCCTGTCGCCCTCGACCTCGGTCGCGCTCTCGTCCGTCGCGGAGTCGGTCGACTACGGCAAGCGGCCCCGCGTGGTGATCAGCGAGCTCGACTTTCCCACCCTGGGCTACCAGTTCGCGGTCAAGCCCGAGGTCGAGCTCGTGGTGCTGCGCAGCGAGGACGGAGTGGGGATCCGCCCGGAGCAGTACGCCGAAGTGGTCGACGAGCACACCGCCTTCCTGGCCACCTCGCACGTCTTTTTCACCACCGGCTTCCGGCAGGACCTGAAGGCGCTGGCCCGGATCGCGAGGGACGCGGGCGCCCTCTCGCTGATCGACGGGTACCAGGGAGCGGGCCAGATCGCCGTCGACGTGAAGGACGCCGGGATCGACCTCTATACCACGGGGCCCCTCAAGTGGCTCCTGGGTGGGCCCGGGCTGTCGTACCTCTACGTGCGCGAGGGGCTGATCGAATCGCTCCGCCCAAGGATCACCTCGTGGTTCGCCACGCAGTCCCCCTTCGAGTTCGATCTCGAGGGGTTTGCCTTTCGCGACGACGCGCTTCGGTTCGAGATGGGCACGCCGGCACTCCCCACCGTGCACACCGCGCTCGGGGGGCAGGAGATCATCGACGAGGTTGGGATGCCGGCGATCGAGGCCCGCAATCGCCATCTGACACGCCGGCTGGAGTCCGGGCTGCTGGACGCCGGGTTCGAACTCCGCGTCGCCGACGACCCTTCGGAGCGCACGGCGATCGTCATGGTCCGACACGACGATCCAGCCGGGGCGGTCGAGGCCCTCGCGGCCGAGGGGATCATCGTGGACCACCGCCCCGGGTACGTCCGCGTCTCACCCCACTTCTACAACACCGAGTCCGAGGTGGACGCGTTTATCGCGGCGCTCTGAACCGGCCCTGCCCTGGGCCATCAGGGTCAACACATGGCTACATCTCGAGATTCGCGAACAGAGCGATCCCCTGCGAACTCGGCTCCATCTCGCCTTCCCCTCGACTCAGGCCGGCGCCCAGGCCTTCGCTCCCCGCAGAGCCCCCTTGGTTGACACCCTCACGCCCCGACATTATTTTAATATTCAAACATTAACTAGTCGCCCATACCTTCGCTGCCGGTTCGGGAGCGAACCGGGACGCGAACGACCTTCAAGGAGGCCTCCATGAGCAACGCACCGTCCACCACCACAACGAAATGGTCCCTCGACCCCGCCCACTCGCAGCTCGAGTTCGGGGTCCGCCACATGATGCTCTCGACCGTGAAGGGGCTCTTCACCGATGTCAGCGGGACCATCCACTACGACGACGGGAACCTCGACGACGCCGTGGTCGAGGTCGAGATCCCCGTCGAGTCGATCGACACCCGCAACGCCGACCGCGACGGTCACCTGAGGAGCGAGGACTTCTTCAACGCCGAGAAGCACCCGTCGATCACCTTCAAGAGCCGCGACGTCACGGGCACACCGGAGTCCTTCAAGGTCACCGGCGACCTCACGATCCGGGGCACGACGCGCGAGGTCACCCTCGACGCCGAGCTTCTGGGTGGTGGAGAGGACCCCTGGGGGAACCAGCGGCTGGGCTTCAAGGCCGAGACGAAGATCAATCGCAAGGACTTCGGACTGACCTGGAATCAGGCGCTCGAAACCGGTGGTGTACTGGTCGGTGACGAGGTGAAGATTTCGCTCGAAGTGCAGGCCGTGGAGGCCTCCGAGGGCTGAGCCGACTTCGGCTCCCGGGGCACCGACGCCCTCCGATCTCCCCAGGTGAGGTCGGAGGGCGTTCGTTCGTCTTACCCCTTCTTCCTTCCCCCGCGGTCGTCCCGGTCCTCGGGATCTTCGTCGAAGTAGTCCAGAAGGTGGACGGGCATGACCACCGAGGTCAGGACGTTCATGAGGTGGGCGAGCACACGCTTCAGATAGCGCAGGGCCAGGGCTCGAGCCACGGCATACGGCCGCTGGTCCTCGCCGCTCACCATCGCCGACACGGCGTCGTCGAAGCGAGTCAACAGCTCGTCGCCCTCGGTCAGCAGGTGGCGGACCCGTCCCTGGTCCCGGTCCCTGAAGACCTCGGCGGTGCTGGAGATGAAGGCCGAGAGCTTCTCGGTCACCTCGCGCCACTCCTCGTGATCGGGTCCGTCCGCAAAGTTCGCTCCGTCGAGCGCCAGGTCCACCAGGTTCTTGGCGTAGTCCCCGATGCGCTCGATGTCCTTGACGATCGACATGTAGATGAGGATCGCCGGGGTCTCGATCGCTCCGGCCACGCTGGCGTGCACCACCAGCTCCCGCCGGATCTCGCGCTCCATCTCGTTGACCCGGGAGTCGGTCGACCGGATAGGGTCGTTGACCTCGTGGGGATCCACGTCCCCCAGAAGCGCGGACATGGCCATATCGAACACCTTCCGGTCATCGGCCAGCATCTGGAGGAGCTTGTCCTCGATGCGCTCGAGGCGCTCATGACCACCGCTGCGAAAGATCCTGAATACCATCGTGGCTCCTACCGAATCAGGAAGATGCCCGCGAGGGGCAGAACAAGGAAAATACCAACTACATACCCGAACACCAGCACGTGATGCCGAGTGGCGATCTTCGACATCCGCTCGGCCATCCGAACGGGAATCATCCGGATCGCGGGAACCGGAAAGATCACCGCCAGCGCGGACAGGTTGAAGAGCGTGTGGACCAGGGCAATGGTCAGACCCTCGGGCCGAAGGACCGCGAGCGAGGCCAGCAGCGCCGTGATCGTGGTCCCCACGTTGGCGCCCACGGTGATCGGATAGGCGTTGCGCAGCTTGAGTACGCCGGCGGCCACCAGGGGGACCAGGATCGAGGTCGTGATCGTCGATGACTGGACCGCCACCGTCACCAGGATCCCGACCAGGATGCCCACGGATCCACCACCACGACCGATCAACTGGTTCATCACCCGCTCGACCCCCCCCGCCACGAGCTGTCGCATGTTCTTCGTTATGAACCCGAGGGCCAGAAAGATCAGCGCGAGCCCCATCCCCAGGAAGATCAGCCCGACCACCGGGCCCAGCGGGATCAGCCCTCCGATGGCATCCTCGATGATTCCGACCGGCACCCGCACGGCCTGCCGGATCGGACTGCGACCAGGGGCCGCGGGGTCGAAGTCCGCTCCCCTCAGGATCTCGGTCAACCATACCGCAGATCGCGACAGGAAGCCGGTGAGCAGTTCCAGAGGCAGAAGAACCGCGACCGCGATCAGGTTGAAGAAGTCGTGCACGATCGCCGCCGAGAACCCACGCTGGAACTCCTCGGAACGGCGGATGCTCCCGAGAGAGGCGAGGGTGTTGGTGACGGTCGTGCCGATATTCGCGCCCATGACCATGGGTATGGCCAGGGGCAGGGGCAGGGTACCCGCCCCCACCAGCCCCACGATCGTGGCTGTGGACACCGACGACGACTGCACGAGAACCGTGGCCAGGATCCCGGCAAAAAGCCCCGATATAGGGTGCGAGACGGAGCTCAGGAAGGCCGCCTGGAAGCCCTCGCCCATGGCTCCGATTCCGGACTCCAGGAGCGCGACCCCGACCAGGAAGAGGTAGAGGAGCAGCAGCACCAGGAGCCCGCGGGCGAAGGGTGGCACCTGTCGGGGGGACTCGGCGAGATCCAGCGAAACGGCGGGACCCAGCGGAGTCTTGCGATCAGGCATCGGGATCGGTCCTCCCATCCTTGCGGTCCCAGCGGAAGGAGTCCCGGGACTCGTACTTAGAAAGCGTCCGGTCGAGCGCGTCGCCCAGATCCACCCCCTGCTCGTTGGCGAGTGCCAGAAGCACGAAGAGCACGTCTCCCATCTCGAGCGCCAGGTCCCCTTCCGCCTCGTCGGGTTTCTTGCGCTTCGGGCCGTGCCGATGGTTCAGCTCCCGAGCCAATTCCCCCACCTCTTCGACCAGTCGGGCCAAATTGACCATCGGGGGCCAGTAGCCCTCCTCGAACTGCGAGATCCAGCGATCGACCCTGCGCTGCGCTTCGTTCAGCTCCATCGGCTCACCCGACCTCCACCGCGATCTTCCCGAACACCCCGCCGGCCTCGAGACGCTCGTGGCCCTGCCGCACGTCATCGAGCCCGATCGTCTCGTCGACCACAGGACGGACCCGGCCGCTGAAGACGAGTCCCATGGCCTCGCGAAATTCCGAGGGGCTTCCCATGGTCGTGCCAAGGATCGAGAGCTGCTTCCAGAAGACGTGCCTCAGATCGGTCGTCACCTTCGGCCCCGTCGTGGCCCCATAACAGACGAGTCGGCCTCCCGGCGCCAGGGTCCGGAGCACCGCCCCCCAGAGCGCCTCGCCCACCGAGTCCACGACCAGGTCGACCCCGCGCCGACCGACGGCGTCGCGCAGCAGCTTGGCCGGATCGCCCTCGAGCCGATCGATCACGACATCGGCGCCGAGCTCCCGCACGCGAGCCACGCTGCTCTCCCCCGAGGTCAGCGCGAAGACCGTGGCGCCCGCAACCTTCGCGTACTGGATCGCCATGGTCGAGACGCCCCCGGAGGCTCCGGTGACGAGGACGCGTTCGCCGGCGCGAAGACCTCCCCGGCTCATCAGCGCCCGCCAGGCGGTGACCCCCACCAGCCCGGCGGCCGCGGCGGTAGCGCAGTCCACCTCGTCGGGCAGCGCCAGGAGGTTGTCGGCCGGAACCACCGCGTACTCCGCGAAGCCTCCCTGGGTGTGCTCTCCGATCACCCGGAACTCGGGGTCCCGGAGACCGGCGCCGCGCCGCACCCCCTCGATCCAGTTCCAGTCGAGCGTCGGGTCGACCACGACGCGGGTGCCGAGCTCGACCCCGTGGACCCCGGGGCCCACCGACTCCACCTCGCCCGCCAGGTCGGAGCCCCCGATGTGCGGCATCGGGATCTCGAAGGGAAGGCCCCGGCGCACCCACAGGTCCAGATGGTTGAGCGACGACGCCCGCACCCGGATGCGGACCTCGCCCGGGCCCGCTTCGGGAGCCTCGACCTCTTCGGTCCGGATCACCTCGGGACCGCCATGTTCGGAGAAGACCGCCGCCTTCACACACCCTCCCGCAGTTTGAAGCTCGAGCCCGGTCGGTTCGGGACGCCCGCGGGAACACCCCGCCGGCGAGCCTCCCGAGAATCCGCACCATCTGCCCTCATTCGGCCGCGCACTCCGCACGGACCCCCACAACCTTGATGCCACGAGGCCGCGTGAACAACCCCGGGCCCGATTGTAGGGAGTTCCCCCACACCCGGTCGAGCCCTTTCTCCGACAGACCCGGACCCCCATCGCCGGTAGCTTTCCCCTTGAACCGATGACACCCGAACCGGAGGAGCGCCGATTGCGCGCCGAGACCACCATGCTCTCCCATATCCTCAGCCCCGACGCGGTCGTCCTGACGATCGGCCTGCTGACCATGGTCGCGGTGGCGCCCACGTCGGGCGTCGCACAGGAGCCGAGCGCCCTTCCCTTCGGCCCAGGCGAGACGCTGGTCTACGAAGGCCGCTTCGGCGCCTTCGGATCGGTCGGGATCGGAGTGCTCATGATCTCCGAAGAGGAGATGGAAGGCCGTCCGGTGCTCCGCTTCGACTTCGACTTCGAAGGGCGAGTGGCCCTGATGAGTGTGCGTGACCACACCTCGTCCTGGATGGATCCGGGCACCATGACCTCCCTTCGCTACGAGAAGAACGAGCGCCATCCCCTCGGATCGCGAGAGGAGTCCGTTCGGATCTTCCCCGCGGAGCGACGATGGGAAGACGCGCACGGTCCCGCGGGAGAAACCCCCTCGGCCGATCCGCTCGACGAGCTCTCGTTTCTCTTCTACCTGCGCACCCTCGACCTGGAGCCGGGCACACGGCACACCCTGGACCGCCACTTCGACCAGGCTCGCAGTCCGGTCGAGGTCGTCGTCCTGAGAGAGGACACGATCCGGGTTCCGCTGGGAGAATTCGCGGTCACCGTGGTCGAGATGCGCGTGACCGACCCGGAGCGCTTCGGGGGAGACGGGCGCGTGACCCTCAGCCTCGCCCATGACGAGTTTCGGACCCCAGTCCGGATCGAGTCCGCGATGCCGGTGGCCGGCTCCCTGACCCTCTCGCTCAAAGAAGGATGGAGGACCGCACAACGCACCGACGACAGCCGTCGGTCGTCCACACCGAACCCCGACCGACCGACTCCCGAAGGAGATCTTCGATGAAGCCGAATAGATGGTGGACCCCGACCCTCGCCCCCGCGCTCGTGCTCCTTGCGCTGGGCACCTTTTCCACCGACGCCATGGCCGCAACACCGGACCCGACGTCGACCACCCTGGCCCCTGCCCCCGAGGTGGTGGTCAGCGGACGCCTCTGGGTCACCGGCGGCTCCACGGTCCGCTCCTGGGAGTGTGAGGCCGAGCGGCTCGATGTTCGCGTGAACCTGGCGGGAGGCCAGGATGACCTCCGGCTCGAGACGATCGAAAACGGGGTCCGCGGCGTCGAACTGCATGCCTCGGCGCCCGAGATGGACTGCGACAACGACACCATGAACGACCACATGTGGGATGCTCTCGGCGCCCGCGACCACGGATGGATCTCGTTCCGGATGACCGGCTACGAGCTCACTCCGTCGCAGGAGGCCGATACCGGGCTCCGGATTTCCGGAACGCTCGAGATGAAGGGGGAGCGCCGCGATGTGGTGCTCGACGCCACCCTGGCCGCGCAGGCGGATGGCAGCTTTGCGCTCAAGGGCATGCACGAGCTCAACATGACCGACTGGGGGATCCGTCCACCCAGGCTCATGCTGGGCACCCTCAGAGTGCACGAAGATGTGCAGGTCCACTGGGACCTGACCATGCGGGTGAACGGAAGCGACCACTGATTCGATATCCAACGGAGCCGGTCGGGGAGATCCCGATCCTCCCGGCCGACTCCAACCTTCTTGAAAACGCACGAACCCAACGGGAGATTTCCATGACCAAGCAGCTCACCGCCCGCATCTCGGGCCTGATTTCGGCCGGACTTCTGGCCGCCTTCCTGGCCCCTCTGGCCCTCTCGGCCCAGGAGCCCGGCCTCCAGCACTTCCGCCCCTATGACCAGCGGGGCCTGCACATGTTCGAAACCCCGAAGGAAGCCGGGGTGCCCTTCGATGGCTTCCAGATCTACTGGGGCGCGTCGTTCGCGCAGCAGTTCCAGATGCTGAGCCATGAGAATGCGCCCGGCGGCAACGAGGACCTGGTGCTGAACGAGATCGGCGCCGGCTTCAACCTGGCCACCGCGAACCTGTACCTGGGCGCCCAGCTGGCCGAGGGAATCCGGGTGCACCTGACCACCTACCTCTCTTCGAGGCACCACCCCGAGGCGTGGGTGAAGGACGGCTACGTGCTGATCGACGCCGCGCCGATGTTCGAAAACGAAGCGCTCGACCGCCTGATGGAGTAGGTGACGGTCCGGGCCGGCCACTTCGAGATCAACTACGGCGACAACCACTTTCGCCGCACCGATAACGCCAACGCGATGCACAACCCGTTCGTCGGAAACCTGATCATGGATGCCTTCACCACCGAGATCGGCGGTGAGGTCTACGTTCGGACCCCGGGCGGATTCCTGGCCATGGGATCCATCACGGGAGGAGAGATCCGGGGAACGGTACAGCGTCCCGACGATCGCGCTCCCTCCTTCATCGGAAAGGTCGGCTTCGACCGGCAGGTCAACGAGGACCTGCGCGTACGCCTGACCGGCTCGGCGTACCACACGAGCAACTCGCTCAACAACACCCTGTACGGGGGGGACCGCGCGGGATCGCGCTACTACGACGTGATGAACGGCAACTTCACCTCGGGCCGCTTCAACCCGGGCATGCGGGACAACGTCACTGCGCTGGTCCTGAACCCATTCGTGAAGTTCCAGGGCTTCGAGCTCTTCGCCACCCTCGAGAGCGCCGAAGGGAAGGCCGCCAACGAGGCCGAGGACCGGAGCTGGAGTCAGCAGGCGATCGAGGGGGTCTACCGTTTCCACGATGACGAGTCGCTCTTCGTGGGTGCGCGCTACAACACGGTGAGCGGTCCCCTGCAGGGCAGTCTGCAGGAGGTGAGCATTGACCGCTTCCAGCTCGGCGCCGGGTGGTTCGTCACCCCCCAGATCCTGATGAAGGCCGAGTACGTCCAGCAGAACTACAACGACTTCACCGAGGGCAACATCCTGCACCAGGGCAAGTTCAACGGGCTGATGATCGAGGGCGTGATCGCCTTCTGATCGGCCCTGGGGCCCCTTGCACGTCACTGTCATCCAGCCGGTCCGGTTCCGGGGCTTCACCGCCCCGGGGCCGGGCCGGTTGCGTTGTGGGCGGGCGTCGGCATTCACGCCGCTGCGTCCTTGGTGGGCCTCGGAGCCACCGCGGCTGCGGAGCATTCTTGGCACTCGAGGGATAGATTCACGAGCGCTCGCGCCCCGAACCATGGGCCCTCGGGTCAGCTGACCGCGATCTCGACCCTACCGCAGTCTCGACCCGATCGCCCTCGACCCAGCCTCCCTCGACCCTCGACCCTTTGGAGTCGCCCCATGAGCATGCTGATCTCCTGGCTGATCCTCTCGCTCGCCGTCTGGATCACCGCGGTCGCCCTGCCCGGCTTTCATGTGAAGAACTTCGGCAGCGCCTTCGTGGTGGCCGCCATCTTCGGCGTCCTCAACTTCCTTCTGGGCTGGATCTTCTTCACCCTCTTCACGATCGCGACCCTGGGCATCGCCCTTCTGCTCGCCTTCATCACCCGCTGGATCATCAACGCGATCCTGCTCAAGATCACCGACGCCCTCACCGACGCCCTCGAGATCGACTCCTTCGGCTGGGCCCTCGGCGGCGCATTGATGATGTCGGTCCTGGGCACCCTGGGCGAGGCGCTGCTCCGGGGCGGGCTGTAGAACGCCGAAAAAATCGCAAACGTGGCCGCGAAAGCGACGTTTGCTCGATTTCCGGCGATAATTGCCGAAAATATCGCATGGATGGTCACGGCTCATCGAGCCGTGTTCTTTTCCCGGTAATAATGACCGGAAATCCCGCTTTGGCGGAATTTCCGGAGACGTTTGCTCGATTTCCGGCTACTCATCTGCCGGGAAATCCCTCAGAAATCCACCCCGGTCCCACCCGGGACCCGGAAGATCGCCACGTTCCTGCGGGGCAGTTCGAGCTCCCACCCGAAGTGCCCTGCGATCCATCGCAGCGTCCGCGGGCCATAGAAGCAGGTGTGCGAGGGGTCGCGCGTGTAATACCACCCCTCGAACACCGCCGGATCGGGAACGGGATCTTCCGCCGCGGCCTCCAAGGGACCGCGTGATCTGTCGCCGCGCGGCACGTCCCCACGCGGCCTTTCGCCACGCAGGCCGTCCCCGCGTGGACTCTCGCCCGGGCTCCCCTCCGCCTCCGACCCGGGGGGCCACTCGGTCATGATCGCGAGCCATCCCCCCGGTCGCACCAGCCGGTCGAAGCGCTCGAACTCCCGGCGGGGATCGAAGAAGTGCTCCACCGTCTCGGTGCAGGTCACGAAGTCGTGGGTACGCTCGAGCACCGACCGATCGGGGGCGAAGAAGGGGTCGTAGATCGACATCTGCATCCCCCGCTCCTCGAGCATGATCGAGAGGGTCGGCCCGGGCCCCGACCCGAAATCGAGACCCTCGGCGCCCGACGGGATCTCGGCAACCACCCGCTCCACCAGCGGGGCGGCCAGCCGGTCCAGGAAGCCGCGATACCCGGCGTCTGCGGGGTCGTTCTGGTGCGTCTCGTACCGGGCGCGCTCCGCCGCAGGGTCGAGCCGGTCGGCGGGCTCCATGAAGATGAGTCCGCAGCCGACGCACCGACGATATCGGCGCCCGTGCGCCCGCGCGAAAAGATCGCTCACGGGCGCCAGACACAGGGGGCAGGAGAGGTCAACAACCATTCAGGGTATCGTACACGCCACGATTCGCCCGGGCAACGGGCGGGGGGGAGCCAGGACACCCGCTCCGGCCGCCGCCGGCAACCCGTCAGACCGCAGACCCATCCCCCCCCCGACGTCCACCCCCGTCTCCCCGCAGGCCCTACCTGTCGGACCCCTTCGCTTCTACCTTTTCCCCATGGGCGATTCATCCAATTCGAACGATTCCACAACGGTCCCCACCCCCGAGGACTGGGACGTGCACGGGGCCCCGGACGCCACCCTCGGTGGCTACTTCGCCGAACACGAGCGCCCTCCCGGGTTCGACGGGCTCGACGGGCAGCCCTACACGGTCTCGATGGAGACCGAGAAGACGCCCGACCTGCGGCACCCCTTCGAGGGGTTCCTGGTCTTCCCCCGCTGGGCGGAGACCGGGGTCGGCGTGGTGGGCCACGTCGAAAGTCTTACACTCGTGAAGGGAAAGACCCGAGACGAGGTCCTGGCCGAGCTGGGCGACCTCACCCTCGTGCAGGTGAAGGCCCTGCTCGACGACGCGCTTCGCCGCAGGGCGGAGCTGGACCATGACGACGGCGGCCCCGGGCCGCCCCACCCCGAAGGCTGATCTCCCCATGCTCAGACGCGGCCTGCTGTTTCTCAGCGACTCGAAGGGCGCCCGCAAGGTGCTGACCGGAACGCCCCTCACCCGGTCCGCAAGCCAGCGCTTCGTGCCGGGCGAGACGGTTGACGATGTCGTCCGCGCCGCCCACGAGGCCCGCGAGCTCGGCCTCACGATCACGGGCAACTACCTGGGCGAAGCGGTCCAGAACGAGGCCGATGCCCGCAAGGCCGCCGACACCTACATCGAGCTCGTCCGCCGGATCGAGGCCGAGAGCCTCCCCGCGAACTGTTCGCTCAAGTTCACCCAGATGGGCCAGGACATCTCCGAGGCCTTCCTGGCCGAGAACCTGGGCCGACTCCTCGAGGTCGCGGACAAGGCGGGCGTCTTCCTGCGCTTCGACATGGAGGGCTCCGACTACACCCAGCGCACCCTCGACGCCTTCGAGCGCCTCTGGGCCGACGGCTGGACCAACACCGGGGTGGTCCTTCAGGCCTACCTCAAGCGAACCCCGGGTGATGTGCGCCGCATGATCGAGCTGGGCGCCCGCGTTCGCCTCTGCAAGGGAGCCTACGCCGAGCCCCCGGCCGTCGCCCACCAGGACATGGCGCAGATCCGCGAGAGCTTCATCGAGAGCATGAAGTGGCTCATCTCCGAGGGGAACTATCCGGGCATCGCCACCCACGACGAGGTGATCCTCGATGCCGCCTGCGAATTCGTGCAGCGGGAGGGCATCGGTTCCGATCGGTTCGAATTCCAGATGCTCTACGGGGTTCGAAGAGACCTCCAGCGGCAGCTGGTCGACGATGGCTACAACATGCGCGTCTACGTCCCCTTCGGCGAGAAGTGGTACCCCTACCTGATGCGGCGACTGGCCGAGCGCCCCGATAACCTCATGTTCATGATGGGGAGCGTGATCAAGGAGTCCCCCTTCGGCTTCCTCTGGCCCGACGGCCGCTCGAACGATGGCCGCCCCCGATGACCTCCGCGCCCCGATGACCGCCACGGACTCCACCCCCGCCCCGACGAAGGCCCCCTTCCTGCGGATCACCGAGATCTTCCATTCGATCCAGGGAGAATCCACGTGGGTCGGGAGCCCGTGCACTTTCATCCGCCTGACGGGATGCCCCCTGCGCTGCTCCTGGTGCGACACCGAGTATTCCTTCCATGGCGGGGAGCGGATGGAGCTCGACGCGATCATGGAGCGGGTGCGCGAAATCGGGTGTCCGGTGGTCGAGATCACGGGGGGCGAACCGCTGATCCACAAGAACGCCTTCGTGCTCGCCGATCTTCTTCTGGAAGAGGGCTTCACCGTACTCGTCGAGACCTCGGGCTCCGAAGACATCGGGACCCTCGACCCCCGGGTGCACGTGATCATGGATCTGAAATGCCCCGGCTCGGGCGAGATGGCCCGCAACCGCTGGGAGAACCTCGAGCACCTGGACGAGCGCGACGAGGTCAAGTTCGTGATCCTCGATCGTGCCGACTACGAGTGGGCCCGCGAGGTGGTGCGCGAGCGAGGCCTGGATCGCCGGGTGCACGAGGGGACGCTGCGCGCGATCCTCTTCTCGCCGGTGTGGGATGCGATCGACCGCCAGGAGCTCGCCGAGTGGATCCTCGACGACGGGCTCCCGGTGCGCTTCCAGACCCAGCTGCACAAGCACATCTGGGACCCCATGCGCAAGGGCGTCTGAGAGCGAGAGGCCCGACGGGACGGCCTCGTGCGGCCCCGGCAGGGCTACCCCGCGGGCGTCCTCGGACGGGCCGACCCCGTGTCCGACTGCGGCGGGCCGGGACCCTACTACTCCGACCCGACCCGCTCCCGGGCCTCGCGGATCCCCTCGCGCTCCTCCGGATCGGCGTCGGCGGTGAGCATGGCCAGCTGGTTGTAGAACTCCCGGGCCTCTTCCTCCATCCCGGCCGCGGTGGCCGCACGGGCGGCACCCAGCAGGGTGTGGTACCGCTCCGGCCACACCTCGAGCGAAGTCTGGTAGGCGTCAAAGGCCTCCTCGGGACGATCGACCTCCATCAGCATGTCGCCGAGCAGCTCGTAGGCGGGCTGGAGGTCGCCGGGGGTGATCGGATGCTTCTCCATTTCGCCCGCGGTCTCGGCGGCTGCGGTCATGGTCTGCACCGCTCCGTCGGCATCGCCTTCGGCCAGGTCGATCCAGGCGGCCAGGCTGAGGCGCTGGACCTCGATCTGTTGCGCCCAGTAGTAGTCTTCGGCGGCTTCACTGGCCGCCTCGAGCTCGGCAAGTCGCTCGGTGGCGGCCCGGGCCGTCTCGACATCACCGGTGCGGGCGGCTCCGAGCCCCCTTGCGAAGTGCGTCATGGCCTCGGCGCCCGGAAAGTCCTCCCAGGGGAAGCTCTCGGGCACCCCCGGCTCGAGCTGTGCGGCACCGGCCCAGTCGCGACGCTCCACGTACCAGCGGGCGGGGACCGCGGCAAGGGCGTAGCCACTGGCCAGGTGAGGCTCGAAGTGGTCCTCGGAAGCGAGCTCCTCGAGCACGGCGCGGGCCTGTTCGTCTTCGGCCTTCTGCAGGTGGCCGTACATCAGGTAGTCGAGGGCGTGGGGATAGTGGAGCGAGACGTACTCCCCGGCGGGGTGCAGGAGGGCCGCGTCGGCCGACGCCCGGTTCCACTCGATCACCTCGTCCCACTCGCCCAGCCGAACGTAGATGTGGCTCGGCATGTGAAGGGCGTGGGGAACCGTGGGCGCGATGTCCTCGTAGGCGCGGGCGAACTGGATGCCGTCCTCGGCGTGGCGCTCCACGTCGTGCACGTGAATGGCGTAGTGGATGGCGCCCGGGTGCCGGGGCTCCTCGGTGTAGACCTCTTCGAGGATGGCGGCCGCACGGTCCTGGTGTTCAGCCGAGGCCGGGTCGACGGAGAGGTGGGCCAGCGCGTAGAACGCCGCCCCTTCCCGGTCGTCGGGGAAGGCCTCGTGGAATTCCTCCATGGCGGCCTCCCAGTTACGGACCCGCTGGGCGTAGCTCACGTCGTCACCCTCGAAGAAGGCGAGGGCCGCGGCAGCGTGGGCCCGCTCCCGGTCGGTGGGGGCTTCGAGAGCCACGGCCTGCTCGGCGTGCTCCCTCCCGGCGTCGATGTCGGCACTGCCCCAGAAGGGCTGGAAGTTCGACATCGCCAGACCCCAGTGGGCCATCGCACAGTCGGCCTCCTGCGCGGTCACCTCGTCGAAGACGGTTCCAGCCTGCGCGTACATCATGTGGTGAAGGAGGGCCACTCCCCGCTCGATTCGCGGCTGCACCTCGTCGGAGCACGAGGTGGGAAAGGCGACCTCGCCGAGCTCGGCCTCGGCATCATGGACGTGTTCCGCCCTGGGATCCATCTCGGCCGGATCGGGGTCGACGGCCTCGCCGCAGGCGGCGATCGCGAACGCCAGGCAGGTGATGAGGCCGACGAGGAAGGGGATTTGCGCATGGGTTCGGCGGGAACCATCGGCCTGCGATCCCGGTGGGCCGAACTTTCGATGCGGGGTGGAGGGTCGGGAATCGGAACGTGGGCGAGCCATGAGAAGTCCTCCGGTCAGAGAGCCACTGACTGCTAACGCACACTGGCGCCCCGTCCGCCTCACACCCGACCACCCGTGGGTGGGGCTCCGCCCCTGAACAGGTGGAGAACCCCGACCCTTGCCGTATCTGACCGATCGTCATGTAAGGATCGGACGAAACGCATCGTGCTTTACAATACGTTACACCGTGACGCGCGCATGTCAATGTCGAGCCGGCCCATTGCCCGGGCTCGGGTCGATGGGGCGGCACGGTGGAGCCCGGAGCGACGGGCGCTGCGGTTCAGCGACTGGTGCGGCGGCTCACCGGCCGCCGCGCACGAGGCCCATGGCCTGCCTCGAGAGGGCGCCCGATCGGCGCGCCAGAGGGATTGCGTCGGTGAAGGTTTCGGCCTCGTAGGCCTCGATTGCAGCGTCGAGGTATGTTTCTGCCGACGTCAACAGTTCGAGCACCCGCTCCGACGGATCGTCTCCCGCCATCTCGCGGGCACGCTCCAGCAGCTCCTCGCCGTCCTGAATCGCGGCGGCCGCGGCGCCCTCCGCTCCCTCGCCATCACCGTCTTCGTCCCCATTCTCGTCGTCGCCGTTCTCGTCGTCGCCGTTCTCGTCCCCGTTCTCGCCGTCGTCATCCCTACCGTTCAGCTGGCCGAGCGCCTGGCGCGAAAAGGCTCCGGAGCGGCGCGCGAGTGGGATCGCGTCGGTGAAGGCCTCGGCCTCGTAGGCCTCGACCGCGCGCGCCAGGAAATCTTCGGCCGATTCGATCAGCCCCGCCACCCGCGCCGAGGGCTCGTCTCCCGCCAACTCGCGCACGCGCTCGAGGAGCTGCTCCCCGTCGGCGATCGCGGCCTCGGCGGCACCCTGGGCGCCCTGCGAGCCCTCGTCTTCGTCTCCGTTCTCGTCTCCGTTCTCGCTCTCGTCGTCGCCGTTCTCCTCGCCATTCTCTTCGCCGTTTTCATCGCCGTTCTCATCGCCGTTCTCATCGCCGGTGGAGCCCGACTCATTTCGGGCCGTTCTCTCGAGGAGCGCGGTGGCCCGCAGTGAGAAGGCGGCGGAACGACGGGCCAGGGGGATCGCCCGCGTGAAGGCCTCCGCCTCGAAGGCCCCCTCGGCCTGCTCCAGATACGCGGCCGCGGACTCCAGGAGCGAAGTCGCCGCCGGGGGCGCATTCTCGGCCACGGCGAGCAGTTCGGCCCCCCGATCCAGAAGGGCTCCGGCACGATCGATCGACTGCCGGGCCTGGCGCTCGGGTGCCATCGCCTCGAGCTCCTCGGATGCCAGCGAGCTCGCGGTCAGCGATTCGGTGGCTTCACCCGCCTCGAGGTGCGCCTCGGCCTGGAGCACCTTCTCACCCGCCGCCTCGAGACGAGTGGGCGCGGCGTCGTTCGATCCCGCCGCGAGGGCGTCGCGGATCCGGTCCAGCGTGGTGCGAACACCTTCGAGCGCGGTCTCGGCACGCGTCGATCCGAAGACCTCGACGGCCGCATCGGCGACCACGCCCGCCCGCTCCACCGAAAGGTCGTCGGTGGCCCGCCCGGTCTCTTCGGCCTCGGCCATCCGGACCGAGAGTTCGGTGGCCGTGGTCAGCAGCTCTTCGACCCGCTCGGACATCTGGCCGGGGAAGGCGCTCGCCACCGCGGCCCGCACATCGGCCTCGAGCCGATCGGTCGACGCCAGCCTATCCCACTGCGAGTCGACCACCTGTGCGGCGGTCTGCTCCGGGGTCCCCGCCCGGTCCTCGTCGAGCTCGGCAGCCATCGGTGACACCGACCCGGACTCACATGCCGTGAGCGCCAGGAGCGCGATACTGAGAAGGAGGAAGGAGAGGCGTAGCAGGAGGGGGTGGCGCAGGGCCGGGAAGGTGCGTGGTCCCGGGGTCGGAGCGGGTCGGCAACGGGACATCGAGGTCCTCCGTCTGTCGGGCGGATGGGCAGGTGTGATGGGCAGGTGCTTGGGGAGTACGCGTTGCAAAACAGATGCCGATGGGGATCGCCCCCGCGGCCCCAGTGGGACAGGCCCCGGGACGCCCGAAACCGAACTCTTTTCTGAACAGGAGCGCTTCGACCCGAATATGTTTCGGGTTCCGCCGAGGGATCTCAAGCCGGATGATCTCCGCTGGGCGGAGCTGCTGGAGTGCCCCCACTCGATGCCGCTCGGCAATGGCGTCGGGCAGGGCTTGTCGAGGCGAGTGCGGCGGTCCGGGCGGGAGGCGGGCGGTCCTTCGCGGCAGGGAACCGTTTATCCACACTCGACGGGTCCTTTGCGGACGCTTGCGATCTGCGTCTCCTTATAGACCGCTGAATCCACAATCGTCGATTTTGAAAAACCGCGATTGTGGAGTTTGTCTCCCATACGACGCGTTTCCATGCCACCGTCCCTCGGGGACCCCACGCGTGTGGACTTTCGGTTCCAATCCGCGGCGGAACGGGTCGGGTGGCACCGCCGGCACCCCTGGAGCCAGCCCGGCAGCCGGTGTCCTGGAGGGTTCTGGACGATACCGGTTGCGAGCTCGTTGGTTGAACCCCACGGGCGAAAAAAGGGGAGAGCCAACGAAAAACCCCTCCCCCCGGCGCGTGGCCGGAGAGAGGGGTCGTTGCGCTTCGGCCCCGAGCGGTCCTGCGAGAGGAGAGCGGGGCCAGGCCGACTTCAGGCCGTTTCGCCCCGGATGGGTCCGGGATCCGCGGCCGGCCTCACGCCTCGATCAGTTACCGCCCTCGAGCTGCCGCAGCTTCTCAGAGTAACGATCGTAGAACTCGCGGTGCGCATCCACCAGGTCGATGTCCCGACCCTCGATGAACGCCCGCTCGATGGCGCTGGTGTACTCGAGGGGGTGTCCCGTGGTGATCAGGAGGGTGGCGTCCTTGCCCTCGGCGAGCGATCCCACGCGATCGGCGATCCCGAGGATCTCGGCCACGTCGATCGTGACCGAGCGCAGGGCCTGGTCCGGCGAAAGCCCGAAGGCCATTGTCACCCCAGCCTCCCATGGAAGCCGGTTCGAGTAGGCTGCGCTCGTTCCGCCCACGATCCCGAAGCGCACACCGGCGTCGGCCAGGCGCGCGGGAAGGTTGTAGCGGTCGTCGTACGGGGCCCAGTCACGGTTCGGAGACGTCTGAACCGAGGTGAGGAGCACCGGGATGTCGTTTTCGACCAGGAAGTCCGCGATCAGATCCGCGTCCCCCCCACCCATCAGGATCATGCGGACCCCTTCCTCCTCGGCCCACTCGACCGCGTCACGAATGCGCTCAGGCTGGCTCTCGCTCACGATCACCGGGATCTCTCCGTCGAAGACGGGGCGCATGGCCTCCCAGCGGGCGTCGAAGTTCAACGCCGGCCCCTGTCCCGCATCGGCGGCGTCGGCGGCGGTCTTGTAGGCACGGGCGCGAGCAAAGGCCTCGCGGATCTCCTGCACCCCGTTGCGATACTGGTTACCACCCCCACCCGGCCAGTTGACCATGAGTGCGACCTCTCCTCGGAGCGTCATCTGCTCGAAGGTCCAGCCGTCCAGGTTCAGGGCGGCGGCGAGCCCCGAGATGCGGCCGCCGCTGGGGGTGGCCAGCGTCACCAGCGCCCCGGAATTGCGGGTGGTGCCGATGTGTCGACTCTCGGGATGGACGGCGACCTGTGCCCGCATGTTGGGGTTGATGTCGCCGTACTCGTTGGTGTCGATCGTCACGTCCCAGCCCCCGATTTCGAAGAGCCCCACGTGGCTGTTGCCATTGATCAGCCCCGGGTAGACGTGCAGTCCGGCAATGTCGATCTGTTCGGCGCCCGACGGGATGGACACGTCGGTTCCCATGGCGGTGATGCGGCCGTCTTCGAAGACGAGGGTCCCATTCTCGATGACCCCGTCGGTGACGGTGTGAAGGGTTCCCCCGACCAGAGCGATGGGGCCGCTCTGCGGGGCCGCCGGCACCTGGGCGTGGAGCCCTGGAACGGCGAACAGGATCAGGAATGCCAGGGCCAGCCCCGGGACTCCCGCTCTCTTGAGGCGTTTCATGTGTGTCGTCATGTCAGATCTCCCGGGTCTCAGCGTCCGTCACGGACCTGCTGGATGAGCTCGTCGCGGAGCCGCTGCACCTCGCTCCGGTGTTCGCGGTCCTCCTCGAGGTCGAAGTACTTCCGGCCGTCGATCCATGTCTGCTCGGGCGTGGTCACGGCCGAAAACGGGTGGTCACGCCAGATCACGAAGTCGGCATCCTTGCCGACCTCGAGCGAGCCGACCCAATCGTCGATCCCGAGCAGCTGGGCAGTGGCGTTGGTGATGAGGCTCATGGCCTCCTCCTCGGAGACTCCGGTCCGGAGCATCTTGGCCGCCTCCCAGTTCATGCGGGCCGCGATCTGGCTGTTGTCGGAGTGCAGCGAGGTCACCACTCCGGCATCCAGGAGGCCTCGAACATTGTAGAGTGAAGCGTTGTAGGCCTCGGCCTTGAATCCCGACCAGTCGCTCCACACGACCGCGCCGGCCCCGTGGGCCGCCAGTTCGGGCGCGACCCGGTAGGCCTCGACCCCGTGGTGGAAGGCCTTGACCTGCATGTCGAGCTCCTCGGCCAGGCGCATCAGCATCAGGATCTCGTCCTGTCGATAGCTATGCGACTGGATGCTGATTTCCCCATTCTTGATTCCGAGGAGGGCCTCCATCCGGTAATCCCGGCGCGGGGGCAGTCCCTCGCCGGTGGCCTCCCACGCATCCCAGCCCCGCTGGTAATCCATGGCCTGCTGGAAGTGGTCGAGAATGATCTGCTCGACTCCCTGACGGGTGTTCGGGTAGCGGTTCGGATTCCGGGTGACGTTCTCGCCCAGCGCGAACTTCACGGTGCTGGGCGCGCCGTCCATCTTGAGCTCCTCGGGCGAGGCTCCCCAGCGCATCTTCACGACCTGGTTCTGCCCGCCGATGGGGTTGGCCGATCCGTGCATGACATGCGCGGTGGTCAGCCCTCCGGCCATCTGCCGGTACA
Source organism: Gemmatimonadales bacterium (assembly GCA_007692605.1). Classification (GTDB taxonomy): domain Bacteria; phylum Gemmatimonadota; class Gemmatimonadetes; order Longimicrobiales; family Gaopeijiaceae; genus SLBA01. The sequence goes on along the minus strand of REBS01000073.1, from coordinate 5,326 downwards.
TCCAGATGTTGTTGGCGCTGATGACATCGCCAATCTGCACCTCGGGAACGATGGCATTTCCGCCCTCGTTCACCCCACCACTCAGCCCGGAGTGGAGGTGGGCATCGATGAGCCCCGGGGTGACGTGCCGGCCTTCGGCTTCGATGATGGTGGCGCCGGCCGGCGCCTCGAGGTTCTGTCCCACCTCGGCCACCTGGCCGTTGCTCACCAGTAGGTCACCGTTCTCGATGATCCCCTGAGGCCCCTGGGTCCAGAGGGTGGCTCCCCGCACCAGTACATGCTCCGGCTGATCCGGAATGCCCGGCCGGCCGAAGTCCATGAGCGGGTAGATCAGGTCGTCGAGCTGAGCCGACGGACGCGGCAGGATCGGGAGCGTCCCGACCGCCTCGAGCTGGTCGCTGGTGACAAGCTCCGCACCGCCGGCGCGGTCCTGGTCACCGTTCTCGTGATCGTGGCCATGGTCGTGCGTGTCTCCACCGACCGCATCATGCCCGTGCTCCAGCAGCACCGGAAGCGCCTGAATGGACGGCGGTCCCCGACGCGGCTCCGGCAGATCGGCGGCGGCGCGAATCTGGCTTCCGCCGTCGAGCACGTTCGTCCCGTCGACCAGGAAGCGGGCACCGTCCACCCAGGTCTCCAGGACCTCGGTGTCGTCCCCGAACAGGTCCCCGTCGGTGACCACCAGGTTGGCAGCCTTGCCGACCTCGAGGGTGCCGTGGGTGCTCTCGACCCCCAGGAACGAGGCCGGGGTGGTGGTGAGCGCGCCCAGTGCGGTGTCGCGGTCCAGGCCGTGCTCGACCGCGGCACGCAGGTTCGGCAGGAAGTCGTCGACGTCGTCGAGCCCGGCGGTGGTCAGGGCGAACTGCACCCCTGCGCCAGCCAGACGTGCCGGGTTTTCCGGAGCGTGGCGCCAGTGCAGGAGTTGCCCGACGCTGACGTTCAGCGCCGACTCCTCGTCATCGCCCACGTCCGGAGCCTCGGGGAAATTCAGGGGGAGGATCACCGGGAGGCCGGTGGCCGCCACCTGGTCCAGGAGCCGGTATTCGGCCCCACTGCCCCGGATCCAGAGATTGACCGGGAATTCACCCGCGAAGCTCGCGGCCCGCAGGAACTCCTCTTCGTCACGCGCTTCGATCAGGAGCGGCTGGCGTCCCTCGACCACCTCCTCGAGCGCCGCCAGCGCGAGGTTCGTCTCGGGTCGCATCAGCCCCTGGGGGTTCGACGCGTACCGGCTCTGTGCATCGCGGTACCACTCGGCGTCAGAAAGCGTCTGGCGCACGAACACCATGCCGCCCATGGCCGAGGTGGGGTACGTCGCACCCACCGAAGTATCCCGCGTGAGTCCCAGCCCCTGGGCCACTCCGGCCCGGACCACCTGCTGTCGTGCGCTCTCGCCCCCGAGGCTAACCAGCGCCCCCGACCCGCGGAACATGCCCAGCTCGGGCATGGACAGGGCAGTGGTGAAGCCCTGGGAACGCATTTCTCCGGCCAGTCCGCCGTCCGGTGCGTACTCCGCGGCGGCATCGACGAAGGAGCGAACCTGCGGGTTCCAGTTCACGGGGCCCCGCTCGTCTTCGTCCACGGGCTCTTCCCGCTGCCCGATGTGCGAGTAGGCGTCGATGAACCCCGCATAGATGGTGCGGCCGGCCATGTCGCGAACCACGGCGTCGGCCGGCGGAGTGACGTTGGCCCCCACGGCCTCGATCACCCCGTTGCGAATGACCAGGGTGGCGTTGTTGATCACGTTTCCGGGGGCCACCACTACGGTGGCTCCGGTGAGCGCGTGGATGCCCGGCGTGCTGTCGCGGAGCCCCTGCACCGGTTCGGTCTGCGAGAAGACCTCGGCGGGGAGCAGCGTCAGCAGCGCCAGAAGGAGCGGAAGCCTTAGCTTCATGATGCCTCCTGAACGTTGTCGAAGCGTGACATCGGTACGGGACCGATATGGATCTGTGGCTGAGTCGTTTAGAAATACGGCCCCGCCGGGGTTCGCGCAAACCGGCGGAATTCCGCGGTCGACCGGATGCGAGACCGGTGGACCGGGGTGCGGTCCGATCCCGCATCGGCCAGGCGAGTGCGGCGGCGTGACCGGCTTCCGGTGGCACGAAACGGATCGAACCCTCACATTTGAACGCTGACCCCTTCCCAATTCAGATCATTCCGAGAGGCATCCATGGCACGTCGCACATCGGCACGTCCGACCCCGAAGGGTCGTTTTTCGACCGCAGCTCTCGCCACCGGGGCTTCCCTCCTGCGACACCTGCCCCTTCTGGCGGTGCTCGTCCTCCTCCTGGGCGCCACCGCTTGCCAGGAGACCGATCCGGCGCCGGCACCTGACGATATCGCGGATCTCGTCCTCGTGGGCGGTAAGGTGGCGACGGTCGACCCCGCACTCGGTGAGGTCGAGGCGGTCGCGGTGCACGGAAACCGGATCGCCGCCGTGGGCACCGACGCCGAGATCCGTGCCATGATCGGTGACGACACCGAGGTCATCGAACTCGACGGACGCCTCGTGATCCCCGGCTTCATCGAGGGACATGGACACTTCATGGGGCTGGGCGAGGCCCGCCTGACCCTCGACCTGATGGAGACCACGAGTTGGGAGCAGATCGTCGCCATGGTCGAGGAGGCCGCCGCGGAGGCCGCTCCGGGCGAATGGATCACCGGTCGCGGCTGGCACCAGGAGCGATGGGACCCTGCGCCCGAGAACACCTTCGACGGCGTCCCCACGCACCACGCGATGAGTGCGGTAAGCCCCGACAACCCCGTTCTCCTGACGCACGCGAGCGGCCACGGCAGCTTCGCGAATGCCGCCGCGCTCGACGAGGCGGGCATCACGGCAGAGACTCCCGACCCCAGCGGCGGGGTGATCGTGCGCGATGCCGATGGTGAACCGACCGGCTTCCTGAGGCAGGCTGCCCAGAACCGCGCCCGGGCGGCGCACAGCCGGTTCCAGGAAGGGATGACAGCCGAGGAGCGTGAGGAACGTGCGTTGCGCCAGGTGGAACTCGCCGGCGAAGAGGCCCTCCTCCACGGGGTGACGTCATTCCACGACGCGGGATCCAGCTTCGCCACCATCGAGCGGTTCCGGAGGCTCGCCGACGAGGGTGAACTCCCCGTGCGGCTGTATGTCGCCGTGAGCGGCGAGTCCCTCTCCTCGATGCGGGAGGGGCTGGGCGAGCATCGGCTGGTGAACCACGGCGGGCACTTTCTGACCGTGCGCGCAGTGAAGGGTCGGGCCGACGGTGCGCTGGGGACCCACGGAGCCTGGCTCCTGGAGCCCTACGCCGACATGCCGGACACCGAGGGGCTCCCCCAGACCGACCCCGAGGACCTCCAGGCTCAGGCCCAGGTGGCCTTCGACAACGACTACCAGTTCAACACCCATGCGATCGGGGACCGCGGGAATCGCGAGACGCTGAACGTCTACGAGAGGGTCCTCTCGGATAACGGGGGCGTGGTCCCGGACCACCGGTGGCGCATCGAGCACGCCCAGCACCTGCACCCGGACGACATCCCGCGCTTCGCCGAGCTCGGTGTGATCGCTTCGATGCAGGCGATTCATGGCACCTCGGACGCCCCCTGGATCGAGCCCAGGCTGGGCGAGGAGCGAGCCCGGACCGGCGCCTACGTCTGGCGCTCCCTGATCGACTCCGGCGCCACCATCTGCAACGGGACCGACGTGCCCGTCGAGCCGATCTCGCCGATCGCTTCCTACTACGCCTCGGTGTCCCGCATGACCCGCGACGGGGAGCGGTTTTTCCCCGAGCAGGCGATGTCGCGCATGGAGGCCCTCGAAAGCTACACCATCAACTGCGCCTTCGCGGGTTTCCACGAGAACGATCTCGGCACCCTGACGCCGGGCAAGCTGGCGGACCTGGTGGTTCTCGATCAGGACATCCTCACCATCGAGGAATCCGAGATCCCGAACACTCGGGTCGACCTGACGATTGTCGACGGCGAGGTGCGCTTCCGACGCTGACAGGCCTGCGGACGTGAGGAGGGCGGCGCCCGAAGTCCGGGGGCCGCCCCGTCTCACTCCGTCGCCGACATGAGGCCCTCCTCTCGGAGCTTCGTTCGGACCATCCGTCGCATGGCGACGATTTCGAAGAGGGGCACGACCAGGATCAGCGCCAGAACCATGTAGAGGGCGTACCGTGCGACCAGAGATGACGCAGACTCGGGATTGTGCGCGCCGAAGAAGATCATGAGGAGCACGGCCAGGTAGATCAGCAGCGCGCCCGTGTTCACGAGCCCCAGAAACCGGTTCATCCGCCGGAGCACCCGCACCTTGCGCTCCCTCGGAAGCTGATGGAAGTGGTCCTTGTAGGGCACGTTCAGGAGGGTGGAGTCCGGGTCATTGATCAGGAAGCGCTGGAAGAGGTGGACCTTGCCGAACGAGATCACGAAGAGCGCCACGATCAACACCCACATCCCCGGATTGCGCTCCGCCCATCGGGTTGGCGTTCCGGACAGGTCGAAGTGCACCGGGTAGCGCTCCGGCATGTACACCCAGAGCACCCCCGACAGGATCAGGAAGGCCACGAAGAGCGCCGAGTTGAGCCTGAAGGTCGGCGTATGGACGAGATTCATGGCCACCCGTTCGCGGTTGAGTGTGAATACGAGGACCCGCCACTCCGTTGGGCGATCGAACGCGCCCCGGCGCACTGTATCCTACGCAGCGATCGACCTCGACCTTCGATCGGACCCTCGAGCACCCACCATGGACCGCCCAGGCGAACCCGGCCGTTCGGATCCGGGTAGGTGTTCGTATGCCCCCTGACATCCTCAGACCCGACTGGATGCGACCCGAAGCGCTCCGAGCCCTCCTGGACCCGTACCCGGGACCGCAGGCGGACCCCGAGGCCCGGCCCGGAGGCTGGCTGGCCGCCGTCGCCCTCATTCTCCGGCCGGCGCGCTCCGGAGCCGAGCTGCTCATCATTCGCCGCGCGGACGACGAGCGTGACCCCTGGTCCGGACACATGGCGCTTCCCGGGGGCCGGAAGGACCCCGCCGACGACTCGCTGCTCCGCACCGCCATTCGGGAGACCCGCGAAGAGGTCGGTCTGGACCTGGAGCGCTCCGGTACCCGTCTGGGACGCCTCGACCTGATGGCCCCGGCGAGCCCCACGCTGCCTCCCCTGACCGTCGCACCCTTCGTGTTCGGAGTCGAACCCGGCACCGCCGCGACGATCGCTTCGCCCGAGGTGGCGGATCTGCATTGGGTTTCGATCGCTCACCTCTGCGATAACAGAAACCAAACTCACTTTATGTTTAAGCGGGGCCCGACCCACCACCGCTTTCCGGCGATCGAGGTCGAGGGGCAACC
>REBS01000066.1 GCA_007692605.1 Gemmatimonadales bacterium | reverse complement strand
GGGGTGGAGGTCGGGTCGGGGCCGGGGTGTCCGGCGGGGCCGCTGCGGGTGGTGCGGGTGGTGGGGGCGCGTCGGGCAGTTCGGGAGCTTCCGCGACGGCGGCGTGGATCCCCCGCACCCGGGTGTCGTCGTCGGGCGATGATGCGGCCGGCGGTGGGGATGGGGAGGATGGCGATCGGGGGAACAGGCCGGGAGCGCCGCGCTGGCTCGTGGCCGGTGGGGGGGCGGCGGTCGGGCTCGCGCTTCTGATCGCCGTCGGGATTGCCCTGCTGCCCGCCTCTCGGGACATCCCCGAGGGGGCGCCCGGTGACCTGCCCGCCGCAGGCGAGACGGGGGCCCTCGACCCCGCGGGATCGGATCCACCGGTGGTGTCCGAGGAGCCGGACCCCGCGGGTCCGCCCGGGGATCCCGCCGGGACCGAGCGGGAGACCACCCCGCCCCCGACCGATCCCGACCCGACGCCCCCTCCGGCCACGGATCCCGTGCCGACGGATTCGCCGGCCCCGGCGCCTGCCGAGACCCCGCCTCCCGAGGCAGAGGCTCCCCCCTTTCCGGGGGGACATCCGGGGATCGACGTGAGTGGGGCGGTGCCCAGGGATCTGCTGGGGGTTCAGGCCGGGTATGCGCTCGCCACCGACGATCCCTCGCCCGAGGTGCTTCGCGCGGTGCGAGACACCGCCTACGCCGTCTGGTCGGATCTGACCATGAACCGTGCCGACAGCGCGCTGGCGGCCTACCTTGTCGGCTTCAGCATGATCCCGGTCGGAGACTCGGTCGCGGGGGTCGCCTGGCTCGAAGAGGCGGTCCGGCTGAATCCACTGTCGTCGTATGTCAATTTCCTCGAGTTGCATCGGGGCGGAGGTGGGCGATGAGCATGAGGGAACTCGAGGGCCGACCGATCCGGATCCAGACCTGGGGCCGAACCGACCCCGGACAGGTCCGACGCGAGAACCAGGACACCTTCCTGATCCTGCAGTTTCCCAATGGGCCCGGAGAGCCGGCGCGGGCGCTGCGGCCGGCCGATCGGGCGGGCGACGGGTCGGGGGCGGCCTGGGGGGACTCACCCGAAGGCGAGGGGCGCGAGCTTCACGGCGATGCCGAGTTCGACCTCGGCTCGCGGGGGGCCCTGCTTCTGGTGGCCGACGGGATGGGGGGCGCAGCCGGGGGGGCGACCGCGAGCCGCGAGGGGGTGAGCCGGCTGCACCGCGCCTTCGTGGGGGGGTGGGACGACGAGCGGGAGCGCACCCCCGAGCGGTACGCGCGTCACCTGCGGCGTGCGGTCGAAGAGGCCAACCGGCACGTGTACGAGCTGGCCCGCTCGAATCCGCGGCTTGACGGGATGGGCACGACGCTGACCGCGGCCGGCTTTCTCGACGACTTCGTGTACCTGGCCCAGGTGGGGGACTCACGCGCCTACCTGGTGCGCGAGGGGCGGGTGGTCCAGCTGACCCGCGACCAGTCAATGGTGCAGGAGCTGGTCGACTCCGGGGCGATGACCGAAGAGGAGGCACGTCGCAGCAGCCAGCGCAACGTGATCCTGCAGGCGCTGGGAATCGCGGCGAGCGTCCAGGTCGACGTGACCTATCAGCAGCTGCGCGAGGGCGATCTGGTCCTCCTGTGCTCCGACGGGCTCTCGGGGGTGGTCGAAGACACGGAGCTGGCCGAGTACGAGGCCCAGTTCCGGGCCCTTCCCGCCCTGTGCGAGGCGCTGGTGGAGCTGGCGAACTCGCGCGGCGGTCCCGACAACATCACCGTGGTCGCCGCCCGCGCCGAGGGCCCCGGGCTTCGGGGGCCCGGGGTGGGGGAGCCGGCGCGCCGGGAGTCCTTCCCCTTTCCCGAGGCATGATCCGCCCGGTGGCTGACGTCGGCCGATGAAGGCGTATCTCCGGATCTGGGACGGAGGGCGGTCGGGTGCCCGCTTCCCCCTGCACCCGGACCGCCCCTCGGTGCTGGGCCGAGCGCCCGGGGTCGAGATCCACCTGGATCCTCACGCCGACCTGGCGGTCTCGGGGCGCCACGCCGAGTTCTCGTTTCGCGACGGACGCTGGTGGGTGCGGGACCTCGAGAGCCGCAACGGGACCTTCGTGGACGGGAGGCGGATCGAGCGCCCCACCCCTCTGAAGGGCGGAAGCGTGCTGCGCTTCGCCGCCGATGGTCCCCGGGTGCGCTTCGAGCTGGGGGAGTCCGACACGGGGAGGGTCCGCCAGGAGGGCCGCAGGAAGCTCGTGGGGCTGGCGACGACGGCCGGGGTCCTCCTGCTCGCGGTCGGGCTGGTCGCCCTTTCCCTCCTGCAGCGGGAGCGGGGGGAGCGGGCCCGGCTGTTCGAGGAGCGCACCGAGCTGCATGTGCTCGTCGACAGCCTCCTGGAGCGCGAGGCGCAGGTCACCGGCGCCCTCTCGGAGCTCGACGACGCCCTTGCCCTCTCGCGCGGCGAGGTCGAGCGGCTCCGGGGCCAGCTCGAGTCCGGCCAGGAGCGGGCGGGAGCGGGGACCGACGCCGAGCTCGATCAGCTGCACCGTGAGCTCGAAGAGGCCGTCCAGGCGCTCGCCCGCCAGCAGCTCGCGGCCACCCTCGACTTTCCCGAGATCGAGGGGGCCAACCGACCGGCCGTGGCGATGATCTTTGTCGAGAACGCCGACGGGCGGGTGGTGTCGGGGACCGGATTCAGTGTTTCCGAAGAGGCCTACCTGGTGACCGCCCGCCACATCCTCGAAGACGCGGGGGGGCGCCTCGAGCCCCGGCGGGTGGCGGTCCAGTTTTCGGACTCCCGGCAGGTCTGGGCTGCCGAGGTCGTGGCGGCCTCTCAGTCGGTCGACCTGGCGGTGCTCCGGGTGGCGTCGATCGAGGGTGCCGTGCCCACGGTGCGGGGGATCGGCTCGAACTCGGGTCCTTTACAGTCCGGGATGCCCGTGGCGGTGCTGGGATTCCCCCTTGGGGGGAGTGTGGAGCCGGGCTTCGGGGGTGCGCGCCCGCCGGCCCGCCCCCTGCTCTCGGCGGGGGTGATCAGCGAGGTGTCGCTGCGGGAGTTCCTGGTGCAGGGCTACGGGGAGCCGGGCGCCAGCGGGAGCCCCGTGCTCGACGAGGCCGGGCGCGTGGTGGGGGTGGTGCAGGGGGGCGAGCGCACCGCACGCGGCGGGATCCTGGTCGTGGTCCCGAGCGCCGACGTGCGGGCGCTGCTGGCCGAGGCCGGAATCGGGGTGCCCTGAGCGGGCCCCGAGACTGCGGCGCGCCGAAACCCCATCGGGCCGGAGAGGGCCTCCCCGGCCCCCGAAAGGCCTCTATGCCCCCGAAAGGCCTCCCCGAAGACTCAGTTCCCCTGGAGCTGCTCGAGCGCCTCGCCCGCCTCGGTCATGTCGGGAAAGTCCTGCACGATGCGCTGATAGAGCTCGCGGGCCTGATCGGTCTGGCCCACATCCTCGAGCACCTGGGCCCGGGAGTACAGGGTGATCGCCTCGGGCGAGATTTCGCGGGAGCGGCGCGCCTCGCGGACTTCGCCGGAGAGGGGCGGCAGGTCAACGCCCTCCATGATCAGCCCGGCCATGTCGAAGACGAGCTGGTAGAGATCGGTGCGATCGGCGTTGAGGCGCGCGGTGGTGATCACCTCCGAGGTCTCGCCGTCGAAGATCCGCACGTCGAGCCGGAAGTCGCCCCACAGGTCCATGAAGGCGCCGGTCACGATGTAGCGGGCCTGGACGAGTTGCCCGATCTGCATGGCGGTCGACGGATCGACCCGCCCATCGATCGTGAGCTGCTGCTCGTCGAGGATCTCGCGCAGGCGCTGGCGCTCCACGATCCTCAGGTCGGTGCTCTGGTCGAGCTCGGTGAGCAGCATCTGCTGGAGCCCCACCTGCAGCGCCTCGACATCCTGCTGGTCCGGCCCGTAGGAGCCGCCATTATCAAGCGGAATGACCGCGATTCCCGGACGATCGTCGGCGGGCGCGTCCTGGGCGGCGAGGGTGCCCGGAAGAAGGAGGAAGCCGAGAATCACGGATGCCGCCAGGAGCCTGGCGCGGGAGATCCGCGGGAACATGGAGTGTACGATCGACATGAGACCCTCCGGGGGTGTCGGAATGGAACCGCAGTGCTGAATCCTTATACGCGGAATCATCGGGCAGGTGCCGCCATCTTGAGGGGGCTCCCGCCGGGCGGATCCCGGTCATGGGATCCCGTGTCGCAGAATATCATCTGCGATGCCGGTTCGCCAATGTCGCATTCGGCGGGGTTTTGCGCATTACAGGGGACAGGAGGTCGGGGCCGGCGAGTCCGTCCCCCTCTCTCGAGCTCCCATCGGACTTCGGCCGGACTCTCGATTCCGAGAGTGTCGGCGCCATCCGAACCGTGACAAGGATCTTCCAATGCACGCTCCAGGTGTTCTCTCCAGTATTCGCCGCAACGGCTTCCGTGGCCCCCTTCCGTTCCCCCGTGGTGGATTCCTGCGGGTGGTGGCGCTCCCGGTTCTGGCGCTCTTCCTGGTGGTCGGGTGCGAGTCGTCGACCGATGCGGACGGCGACCCCGAGTTCCAGCTCCAGGATGTGATCCAGTCGCTTTCGGCCACCGGGGCCTCGGTGTCGACCCGGCCGGGCACCCCCGATCAGGATCCCTCGGCCCCGACCCCGCAGGTGCAGGGGGGGACCTCGATCATCCCGGGTGGTGGATCGGGATTCACGGTGTCGGCGAACTCCGACTTCTCGGTGGTCTACGTCGGGATGGAGGGCCGGCAGGGATTCTACGAGATCGACTTTGGTGCGCCGCGTTCCGAGGCCGAGATCGTGATGACCTACGGCGAGGCGCTCGAAGATGAGGACTACTCCTTCCGCTTCATGGTCGGCAGCGGCTCGGGAGCCGGCTCGGCCACCACGAGCAACCTTCAGGTCGTGTCGGTCGGGACGGGCGATGTGCAGGTCAGCGTGTCGTGGGACGTGCCCAGCGATGTCGACCTGTACGTGGTCGAGCCCTCGGGTGAAGAGATCTTCTACGGGAACCGGAGCTCGGCGACCGGTGGCCGGCTCGACCTGGACTCGAATGCCGGGTGCGGGGGCCAGGACGTGCGCAACGAGAACATCACCTGGCCCGATGATCCGGCGCCCCGCGGGACGTACCAGGTGCGCGTGAACTACTGGGCCAACTGCGGGCAGACCCGGACGAATTACGTGGTGACGGTCCAGGTGCGCGGTCAGCCGGTGCGGACGTTCCAGGGGGTCTTTACCGGGAGCGGCAGCGGAGGCGCCTCGGGAGCGGGTGAGGTGATCACCACCTTCACGTATTAGCCCGGAATCGCCCAAGCCCGCCACGCGACGATGCGGGGCCGTCATTGTCGCGTGGCGGGATGGGGCGGGTGTTCAGGACGGGTGCGGGGCCGGAGGCGTGGTCGGTTATGCGTATTCATGATGGCCATGCGTATGGATCATAACAGTTATGCGTATTCATGATATCGGAACGAAAGCCCTCCGAACGGTTAGCCCTGTAGCATGGGCATCCGTCAACGAGGGCGGAGGTCTGACCTAGAGCTCAACCATGGACGGATTTGATGACGAGCAGTAAGACACTTTCGGCGCTGGCCCTGATCGCCCTTCTCGGTGTCGCCGCCTGCGACAGCGATCCGCAGGTCGATCAGCCCCCCGCCGCGAATGACCCCGCGATGGAGCAGCCCGCTCCGCAGCAGGGTCAGCAGGAGATGGACCCCGAGATGATGGCGCTGATGATGGAGGCGCAGGAGCTCCAGCAGCGCCTCGCTGCCATCCAGGACGAGGCCATGCAGGACGAGGCCCTCGCCGCCCAGCTCACCTCGATCCAGGATGAGGTCGAGGCCGGCCTTCGCGAGGAGGCTCCCGAGCTGCTCGCGCAGATGGAGGAGTACGAGGCCGAGTACATGGCGGCCCAGGAGGCGGGGGACCAGGAGCGCGTGCAGGCGATCGCCATGGAGGCCCAGCAGGCCCAGATGGAGATCCAGGCCGCGCAGCAGTCGGTGCTGTCCCGCCCCGACATCGCGGAGTCGATCGATGACTTCGAAGAGGCCCAGCACGCCCGCATGATCGAGATCGACCCCGAGGCTCGCGAGATCCTCGACCGCCTCGACGAGATCCGGGCGCAGATGCCGCAGGGGTGAATCCCGCGGGGTAGGATCGAGCAGTAGGATCAGCGGCCCGGGAGCGTGAAGCTTCCGGGCCGTTGTTTGTTAGGCTACGGGGTCTCGACGCTCCCGGGGGTAATCGTTTCCGGGGGGTTGTGCCCGACCCGACGGCAAGGCGACTTTGAGGACGGTGAGCAACTCAGATGGTCTGCCGTACGTCCACCGCTTTCAGGCGAAGCCACCCGGAACATGTTTCTTCAACCATTTCTTCGGTTCGGTCGATTCGGTGAATGGGTGAGGCGACTTCTCCCGGTGCTGAACATCCTTCCCGCCGTGCCTCTCCCACCGGTCCGTGCGCTCCTCACGATCATCCCCATCGCTTCGTTTCTGTGGGCGGGGCTTTCCGGTATTCTGGAAGGCGACGAGAACCCGGCTGCAAACCTGAACGGGGACGAATCGGCTCCGGTGGTGGAGCCATGCGCGGACGCATCGGACGACTGTGGCGAAATCGCTTATCGTTTTAACATTGCGGAATTCAGCTTCGACGCGTATTTCTAGGGTTGAGGAATGGACCTGCCGCAATCATAAGATCCAAGATTGAGCGGGTTTTTACAGGTGAGTTCACTCATAGGAAGGGGAGATTCAATGAGCGAGACCAAGCTTGGAGAGGGATTCCGGTTCGGAAAGCTGGTGGCATGGGCCCCGGCCATAGTGCTGGTGGTCGCTTTTCTCTTGATCGTGACAGGAGAGTTCTTCCTGGGCCTCATGCTGGTGGCGTTCGCGCTTCTGCTCTGGCTGATGGTACGTCGCCGTCGGAGGCTTTCAATGGAGGGAGAGTCGCCATCACCCCTTGGGGAATAGCGCACCTTCGACCCGGAAGGGATGCTGCTCGTCATCCAGCTTGATCGTGCGCAGAACGGAGGTCGCTCGATCCAGGAGTTCTTCGCTGTCCCCGATCGCCCGGTCGTGTGTCACGGCCGCCATCGCGATCGAGACCGGGCGGTCGTACTGGCTCAGGGCCCCCAGCACACGGGTCCTGACCCGGTCGAGGAAGTCCTCTGCCTCGGGTTGTCCGAGGCCGGGGAGGATCAGTGCGAAAGTGGTTCCCCCCACGCGGGCCAAGCGGTCTCCGGTCCGCAGGTGCTTCTCGAGGGTGTGCGCGGTCACGCGCAGGAGGAGGTCGCCGGCCGAGTTTCCCCATCGGTCGTTGACATAGCTGATATCTGACAGGTCTACGAGAGCGATCGTGATCGGAGCCTTGCGCGCCTTGGCTTCTCGCAGAGTCTCGGGGAACTGTTCCTTGAACGACCGTAGATTCGGAATCTTGGTCAGGATGTCCTCACGAGCGAGCCTCGCCTCGTGCTGCAGGGCGGCACGGAGGTAGGCGATCGCATACGCGGAGATCATGAAGAACCCGGTCACGACGAGGGCATTGTAGACTGGGATCCACGCCTGCGAATACTCTCGGCCGACCGCGATGTCCGCCCCCAGGACCATGATTCCGCAGACGCCGGCCATAATCACCCCGGCGGTGCGTCCCACGAACCAGGTCGCTCCGGCTACGGGGAGTAGATAGAAGAGCAGGAAGCTGACCTCGTCCCCCACGTTGGCGTGGAAGAAGCCGAATCCTGCCGCAACACCCAGGAGGACAAGGAACAAGCCGCCGCGGACCACGCGGTTCGGGGTCTTGAGAAGTGGAGACATCGGTTGGCCCCCTTCAAGGTAGATGGCGAGATCATTCTCGCTGGGCGACTTCTCAGCTCCGCCCGGGGCAGGGCTGCTCCTGTATGTTGACGGGGCGATAGGCGTAATTGCGCTCGTGGAGCGTCGCTCCGGTCGCCTCGAAGTACTCCTCCCAGAAGTCCTTTACCCGTTGTCCTGCAGCGGTGTCGGTTCTGGCTCCAACGACCACGATGCAGGCCCCCGAAAGGTCTGGGAGGCGGCCTTCGGCTGCTCTCCGCTGCACCCAGTCCGGTGCCGGCATCCGAATCAGCCCCTCCATATTCATTTCCTGAGTGGCCTGGAGCATGTCCGAAAAGAGTACCACCGTGGTTCGATGATCGGGGTACGCCCAGACCTCTTCGGCCACATCGAAGAGCGTGGAGAGAATGTCGGTGCCAAGGTAATTTTCACGGCCCTCATTCTCGGTGAAGCGCCGCAGGTAGTCTCTTGCGTCTCGAACGAACCGGGCTCGGCTGACGGAATCGCGCTGCATCTCTCGGTTCTGAAATTCTCGCTCCGGAACCGTTTGCGCCCAACGGCTGGGCGTCTCATCGAGCGAGAGCTGCAGGAGTTCGATGGCCGCCACACGGTCGCCGTGGGTCAGCGTCTCGAGCTGGCTGGCGGCAAGGCGCTCGTACATTGCGAGTTCCTCGGCGGTAATGCTCGTCGACCGATCGTACACGAGAATCAACTGCTGGGGAACCCGCTCCGCCTGATATTCGCTGGCAGAACTGTCCCCTCCGCACGCGGCGGTGACCAGAAGGGTTGCAGTGGCCACCGCCACCCCAAAACCACGGACTTCTCGGTTCAGCCTCGTACTCATACACGGGCCTCTTCGTTGTAGCGCTGTCGCAGTTCGTCGAAACGAGCCTGGACCGACTGCCTCTCCTTCTCGAGGTCCTCCGGGGACCGGGCTTGAAGCCCGCTGCCGTTCTCCCCCTCGAAGTCCACCGCGAGTCGGATCGGCTTTTGGAATGAGGGGATCGACCTCGAGTCGACACCGCGTGACCGTCCGTTCTCTGACCGGTAGAGAGCAACCACGGCTTCCAACTGGGGAACCACGGCGCGCCATTCACTCCCGCCCGAATCGGAAACCGCGGCTCGCAATCGTCGGATGTCTCGAAGTATGCCGGCAAGCAGGATATTGATATCGTCGGCGATCTCTTCCGCCTGCCCGACAAGGGTTGTTCGGTCCTCCTCGAATACGTCCTCGTTGAACTTCTCGATTCGCGAGTCCTGCTTGTGGAAATAGGCGGCTGCGATCGCGCAGAGCACCAGGGTCAGGTTGAGTAGCAGGATCGGAAAGCTCATGCGGGCCATGGAGGTCGCGTACTCTCGGAGCTCCTCGGCCACGTCTTCTGTGTCTGCTGCGCGGTTCTCGAGTTGATTGGCGCCGACCAGGTCTCCGTCGGCTCGCAGCCAGCCGGCCTCGCGTCTGAGTTCCTCGACCTGTGCGATGTCCTGTTCGTAGCGCTCTTCTCCAACGGCACCGAGCATCACCCGAGCCTCAAACAGGACACCGAGAGTCAGAGCGAGCCCGATTCCAGTGATCACGATGGGGACCGTGCTCTCAAGCGGGCTGCGCGTGGCAACACGATCCTTTCGCCCGCGCGGGTCCCAGTGAATCACGAGCTCTCTGAGGGAATGCCCGAAGAAGTGGGCGAGCACCATGAGAAAAACGATCACTCCCCCCGCGAGCAGTGCGGCATCCGGCTTCAGAAAGATGTGAGCGAACACTCGCTCGATCCCCGCGAACCAGCCTTCCGAGGTTTCGGACATCAGCCGGATCTGACGCTCGGTGAGCGGGTCCCGGGGCAGGAGCGCCGAGAATACCGGAGCGTTCGCGAAGAACTCGACCAGGCCGAGAAAGAAGATCGCAACCAGGTAGATGGGAGTGGGGATTCCACGCTGCCGGGTCTTGGACGCGCCTCGAAGCTCTTCGGTCATTTCACGGCGGCGCGTGGTTCGGCGCACCCGCAGCCGCGTCAGGTCGTTCGTCACTCGTTCATATCGGTCCAGCTTCAGGGTAGCCTTGGGGAGCGCGTCGGTGACTCGCTCCTCCAGCTCCTCGACCTCGCTGGCGATCTGACGATGCTCCACATTTCGCAGGCGCTGAAGGAATGCCCGGCACCGTTCCTTCAGTTCGAACTCTGACTCCGAGGTCTCGTCCTGATCTGACGCGGGGACTCCGATCTCGGCGTCTGCACGAGCAGCCTTGACCGCGTCACCACGAAGCTTTTCGACGCCCTGTTCGATGACGTCTTCTGGAATCCGACCGGTTCCGTTTCATTGGGCGACTGTCGGCCCGGGGTTCCA
>REBS01000084.1 GCA_007692605.1 Gemmatimonadales bacterium | reverse complement strand
AGCAGTGGCTCTTCCTGGGAGAGTGGGCACCGGGGCGCACCCTCTTGCTGGCTCCATCCGCCCAACCCGACGATCTGGGTCCCATGCTCCTCTGGCTGGGCGCCTTTCTGGCGCTCTGCGCGTACTGGGCGGGGCGCTACGACCGGGCCTGAGGGTGTGTGGGCCGGTGAAATAAGGGAGGCCTTCCGGAGGCATCGATTCCCCCGAAAGGCCTCCCCGATGCCCAGTCGCCCAGTGGCTCAGAGGCTCAGCGGATACCGACGATCCCCCGGACGGACTCGATGAGCGCCCGCGAATCCCACCCCACCCCGTGCCGGAAGACGATGCGCGTGTCGCGGATGTGACCCTGCGACTCCACGTCGCCCTCGATCACCACCAGGTCGGCCAGCTTGCCGGGCTCGACGGTGCCCACCTCGTCATCGATCTCAAGGATCCGGGCCCCGTTGTGGGTCATGATCTGAATCACCTCGACCGGGGTGAAGCCCGCTTCCAGGAGGAGCTCGTAGTTGCGCTGGTCTCCGAAGCCCGGAGGCGCGGCACCGTATCCGGTCGGGTCGACCCCGGCCGCCAGGAGTCCGCCGGCCTGCACGAAGGCGTACTCGTACTCGAGCGCCTTCTGGTAGACGGCCGGGTCGATGGCTCCCTGTCCGGCCCGGCGGGCCTCGGCGATCTCGCGCACCTCGGCGGCGATCTCGGGGGCCAGGATCTCGAAGACCCGCTCCTCGATCGGGGGCCGGTCCGCCACCGAGATCTCGTAGACGACCAGGGTCGAGGTCATGCCCACGTCGTTGTCGATCATGTCGCGGAAGGTCGCCTGGACCTCGGGACCGTTCACGTCGAGGTCCACGTAGCCGTTGCGGAAGCCCGAAGGACAGTCGTCGGGCTCCTTGTCCGGCGCATACTCGCTGTTCGCGAACAGGCCGTGCTCCAGGTTGTCGATCCCGAGCGCGACGGCCTCGCGGTAGCCCACCGAACAGAGGTGCGCGGTGACCTTTACCCCGTGGCGGTGCGCTTCCTCGATCGCGGCGCCGAGCTCGGCCCGGCTGATCCAGGTGTAGGCCTTGAACCAGCTCACCCCCTCTTCACTCCAGTACCGCACGACCCGGCGCGCCTGATCGGGGCCGTCAAGGAGGGTCATGGTGGTGGGGCCCTGCTCCCCGGTCAGGTAGGGTCCGGTCGTGAACATGGTGGGGCCGACCGTGCGCCCCTCCTCGATTTCTCGCCGCAGGTTCAGCTCCTCGTACGGATACCTCGCCCCGGTGGTGCGGATGGTGGTCACGCCGGAGCCCAGGTACATGCGGGAGCCGCTGAAGGAGAGCTGGGCCGCTCGCCCCCGACCCCCCGTGTAGTAGCTGTGGTTGTGCAGGCCCACGATGCCCGGAATCACCGTGTGCCCATCGAGCTCGAGGATTCGGGCCCCGTCGGGAATGGGAAGGCTCCCGTCATCTCCCACCGCGTGGATCCGATCGTCGACGATGATCACGGTCTGCCCGGGGCGCGCCGGGGCGCCGGTGCCATCGATCAGGGTCACCCCCGAGAGGACCACCGCGGGCTCGTCGACGGCCACCAGGTCCTGGAATCGTTCGGCCACCCGCTGGCCCTCACCGGGGGCGGGGAGCGCCACCAGGGCGAGAAATGCGAGGAGCAGGGGAGCGGTCCGGGTCAAGCGGGTCATGATCCCTCCACGTCGAAGACGAATTTCATTCCGGCCTCCAGGTGTTCGGCGATGTGGCAGTGGACCATCCAGTGGCCCGGGTTCGAGATCTCCAGCAGAATGTCGGTGGTGGAGCCCGGGGGCAACAGCACCGTGTCCTTCCAGGCCAGGTGCGCGTTTCTGATCCCGTTCTGTTCCACCACCAGGAAGCGTTGCCCGTGAATGTGAATCGGGTGGTGCATGGCGTGGACGGCCCCCCGGTCGTTGTGGATCCGGAGCTTCACCACGTCGCCCACCCGGAACTGCCAGTCGATCTCCATGTTCTCGGCGCCGGTGGCGGGCTCGCGCAGGGTCCAGCGGACGTCGTCGGCCGAGACCGCCCAGTTCATCATGGGCATGGTCCCGGCCCACTCCACCGGGTGCAGGTAGACCCAGTCCCAGCGCATGGCCTCTTCGACCACCATGGGCAGGTGGTCGGCCTCGAGCGCCAGGACCAGCTCCAGCTCCGGAGGATCGTCGAACCGGTCGCGGTAGGCATCGATCTCGGCGATCACGTCGGGGTGCTCCCGCAGGTGGTCGAACGAGGCCCGGAGCTCGGCGTCGCCCGGCCCGTCCTCGACCGAGACCCGCCCCAGGACCGAGCGCTCCTCGATGAAGACCCCGGCCCGGTGGTTGACCCCCTGCACATGGTTGACCAGCTCCCACCGGCCCGGCTCGTCGAAGAGCACCTCGACGATGTAGCGCTCGGCCGGGGCCAGGACCACGCTGCGGGCCCGGGACTCGCGCTCGAAGCGGCCCACGTCGGTGCCGACCACCTTCACCGGGAGCACCTCTCCGGGGGAGTCCTCCGACTGCCACGACAGGTTGAAGGTCCGGGTGTTGGCGGCGTTGGTCAGGTAGAAGCGGACCACTTCGCCCCGTTCCACGGACAGTTCGTACTCGGTGCGCCCGTTCACAAGAAAGGTGTTCCCGAAGCGGCCCATGAGGGCGAAGTTCGAGGCCTCGCGCCCGAAGGGGACGATCCCGCGTTCGTCCAGGAGGAGGTCGTCGAGCATGAGGACCTCCTCGCGGCTCACCGGGCCGTAGGTGTCGGGGTCGAGGGGCTCGACGAGCAGGTTGCCGTAGAGCCCCAGCTCCTGGCCGATGTCTTCCCGGTGGTGCGGGTGGTACCAGTAGATCCCCGCGTCGGGAAAGTGCACGGTGTAGCGGAAGCTTTCGCCGGGGAGCACCGGATCCTGCGTCACTCCCGGCACCCCGTCGAAGCGGTTGTCGAGTCTCAGCCCGTGCCAGTGGATCGCGGTGGGGAAGGGGGTCCGGTTGTGGAAGTTCACGAAGATGGTGGTGTTCTCGGCCACCTCGAGCAGCGGCCCGGGGTGCTGACCGTTGAAGGCCAGCATCTGCACCTCGCGTCCGGCCACGGTCTTCGAGACGAAGTCCGCCGTCAGGTCCAGGGTGCCCCCGTCGGGCAGCGCGACCACCTCGCTCGGCCGCACGGCCGGGGGCGTCTCGCCCTCGGGCGCCCGCACGGTGAGGGGCGAGACCCGGGGTTCGAGTGCCATCATTCCCGGAAGCATGGCCACCCCGGGGTACCCGGGCACCATCCGCCAGCTCTCGGGGTCGGCGGGGGGGATCGGGTGGTCGGGGTCGCCGTGGTCGTGGCCATGAGCCCCATGGTCCCGAACCCGCTGGTCGTGCACGTCGTGCCCGGGCGCTCCCCCCATGGGCTCCTCGGCCGAGGGTGCCTGCGTCATCAGGTCGTGCGGCTTCATTAGGGACGAGGGAGACCGCCCCCGAAGGAGCAGGGGGCCCTGGCGTTCCTCGACGTCGGCCGTCGGTTCCGGCGAGATCCAGACCATGAACTTCGAGAAGCTCACCTCGCCCAGATCGAACTCGCCCTCACCCACCTCGCCCAGGTTCACCACGGGGTACAGCTCCAGCGGCGTGGCCCAGGCCACCCACGTGGTATAGGATCCGAGCGAGGCCGGGTCGGGGAGGTTCTCGAGCCGGACCGAGAGTTGCCACCGATGGCGTCCCTCGGGGGTCACCGAGACGCCGAAGGGGGAGGGAACCGGGTGCATCGAGACCACACCGGCGGCATCGCCCCCGCCCGGCACGGGCACGAGTTCGATGCAGCGGAGGTCCCACGCCGGCTCGGGGACGCCGGTCGTGGCCTCGGCATGGCCCGTGGGTACGGGGACCGAGAGGGGGCATCCTGCCGCATCGGACAGGGGCCCCGCGGGGCTTGTCGCGCCGAGTCCCAGGATCAGGGCGGCGGCAACCGAGGCTCTCGAAAGATTTGCCATGAGGCGAAGGTGGCGCTCCGGAGCCCCGGGGTCAAACGATCGGGGCCGGGCCACGGAACCCGGGTGCCCCCGCCGGGTCGAAGGGACCCCGCAGCGCCCCAGACACGAACGCCTTTCCCCAGCCCGAGCCCGTGGCGACTCCACCCCCGACATCCTCCACCCCTGCATCCTCACCTCCGGCGACGCCTCCCGTGGTGATCCGGACCGACGCCGGGTTGTACGTGCCCGAGGCCGATGTCTACGTCGATCCGCTTCGTCCGGTGCACCGCGCGGTGGTCACCCACGGGCACGCGGATCACGCCCGGCGGGGATCGGATCACTACCTGGCCGCGTCGTCGGGGGTGGGGATCCTGAGGAAGCGGCTGGGGGACGAGGCCCCCATCGAGGGGATCCCCTTCGGAGAGCGTCGGACCCTGGGGCGCGCAGTCCTCTCCCTCCATCCGGCGGGACACATCCTGGGGTCGGCCCAGGTGCGGATCGAGGTCGGAGGCGAGGTGTGGGTGGTGACCGGCGACTACAAGCGCACCCCCGACGCTTCAGCGGAGACCTTCGAGCCCCTCCGCTGCCACACCCTGATCTCGGAGTGCACCTTCGGGCTCCCGATCTATCGCTGGCCCGAGCCCGATGGGGTTTTTGGCGAAATCGAGCGCTGGTGGGTCGAGAACGCGGCCGAGGGTCGCACCACCCTGCTCTGCGGGTACTCGCTGGGAAAGGCCCAGCGGCTCCTGGCGGGGCTCCTCCCCTTCGTCCAGGGGGGAGGCGCACCGGGCACGATCCTGGTGCATGGCGCCGTCGACGAGCTCCTGCCGGCCTATCGCGCCGAAGGGATCGCATTCCCCCCGACCGAACGGGTGTCGGTCGAGACGGCCCGCGAGCACCGGGGCACCGCCCTGGTGGTGGCCCCGCCCTCGGCCGCCGGCACCGCATGGGTGCGAAAGCTGGGTCCGGTGTCGGTGGGCTTCGCATCGGGCTGGATGCGGATCCGGGGACGTCGTCGACGCCGATCGGGGGATCGGGGGTTCGTCCTGAGCGACCACGTGGACTGGGACGGCCTCATGGCCACCATCGACGAGAGCGGGGCCGAGCGGGTGGGGCTGACCCACGGGCAGACCGGCACCGCGCTGCGCTATCTGACCGAGGAGCGCGGCCTCGACACCTTCGCGATCGCCACCCGCGAGGGCGACACGTGAAGCGATTCACCCGGCTCTTCATGGAGCTCGACCGCACCACGCGCACCAACGAGAAGGTGGCGGCACTGAGGCGGTACTTCGCCGAGGCGCCCGCGGCCGACGCGGCCTGGGCGCTCGCGGTGCTCACCGGCCGGCGCATCCGACGGGCCGTGCCCGGAGCCCGCCTCCGGGAGTGGGTGGCCGAGCGCTCGGGATACCCGCTCTGGCTGGTCGAGGAGTGCTACGACACGGTGGGCGACCTGGCCGAGACGCTGGCGCTCCTCCTGCCCGATCCCGACACCGGCGCCGAACCCCCGTCGCTGCACACGATCATGGACGAATGGCTGGCCCCCCTGCCCGGGGCCGAGGACTCCGAAAAGCGCCGGGTCGTGGAGCGTGCGTGGGGCTGCATGGACGAGTCGGAGCGCCTGGTCTTCCACAAGCTCCTGACCGGGGGCTTCCGGGTGGGCGTGGGCCGCAAGCTGGTGACCCGTGCCCTGGCGCAGGAGGTGGGAATGGAGCCCGCCATCCTGGCCCACCGGCTCACGGGTCGATGGGCCCCGACCCCCGAGACCTACCGTCGACTGATCTCTCCCGACGCGGAGATGCGCGATGCCGGACGGCCCTATCCCTTCTTCCTGGCCCACCCCCTGAGCGATGGGCCCGAAGCGCTCGATGGGGGCCCGGAGGCGTGGATGGTGGAGTGGAAGTGGGACGGGATCCGCGCCCAGCTCATCCACCGCGACGGGGAGCAGCTCCTCTGGTCGCGGGGCGAGGAGGTCATCACCCCGGCCTTTCCCGAGATCGGCGAGGCCGCCGGGGCGCTCCCCTCGGGCACGGTTCTGGACGGAGAGCTCCTGGCGTGGGAGAGCACCGGTCCCCTGCGATTCGCCGAGCTGCAGCGACGGCTGGGCCGGAAGCGTCCGGGTCCGAAGATCCGCCGCGAGGTGCCGGCCCGCTTCCTGGCCTACGACCTGCTCGAGGCCGAGGGCGAGGACCTGAGGAGGCTCCCGCAGGAGGCCCGGCGACGCCTACTCGAGGCACTGTTCGAGGAGCTTGGGGTGCGGGAACCCGATGACGGGCCGATCCCCGTGGGGTGGGCCGGCGGGCTCCCCCTGGGGCTCTCGCCCCTGGTCGAGGCGGCGGGGTGGGAGGCGCTGGCCGAACTCCGGGCATCGGCCCGCGAGCTGGGCGTCGAGGGCTTCATGCTCAAGCACCGGCAGGCCGAGTACGGGGTCGGGCGGCCCCGGGGGTCCTGGTGGAAGTGGAAGGTGGAGCCCCTGACGCTCGACGTGGTTCTCCTATACGCGCAGAAGGGCCACGGCCGCCGGGCCTCGCTGTACACCGACTACACCTTCGGCGTGTGGGACGGCGAGGAGCTGGTCCCCATCGGAAAGGCATACTCCGGGCTGACCGATCGAGAGATCCGCCGGGTCGATACGTGGATTCGCCGGAACATCACCGAGCGGTTCGGTCCGGTGCGTGCGGTGGAGCCGGAGCTGGTCTTCGAGCTGGCCTTCGACCAGGTCCGGCCCTCGACCCGGCACAAGTCGGGGCTGGCGCTCCGCTTTCCCCGCATGGTCCGACAACGGACCGACAAGCCGGTGGACGAGGCCGACACCCTCGAGTCGGCCCGCCGCCTCCTCGCGGAGCGGCCATGATCTCGACTCCCGTCTCGCTCCCCGAGTGGTTCCGCCACCGGGGCTGGGCCCCGTTCCCCTTCCAGGAGGAGCTCTGGGAGGCATGGAGTCGGGGAGAGAGCGGGCTCCTGCATGCCCCCACCGGGTCGGGAAAGACGCTGGCCGTGTGGGGGGGAGCGTTGAGAGACGGCCGGCCGGCCGAGGGCCGCCTCCGCTACCTCTGGCTCACCCCGCTGCGGGCGCTGGCCCGCGACACCGTCGCGCAGCTCGAAGCGCCCCTCGAGGCGCTGGGGCTGGACTGGAGCGTGGGGCTCCGGACGGGAGACACCTCGAGCCACCGCAGGCAGCGTCAGCGGACCCATCCGCCCACCGCGCTCGTGACCACGCCGGAGTCGCTCTCGGTGCTCCTGTCGTACGCCGACGCGCAGCGCTGGTTCGGGGGTCTGCGGGGCATCGTGGTCGACGAGTGGCACGAGCTCATGGGGAGCAAGCGGGGGACCCAGACCGAGCTCGGGCTGGCCCGGCTGCGCCGCTGGAACCCCGGGGTGCCCACCTGGGGCGTCTCGGCCACCCTGGGCAATCTGGACGAGGCCCTCGAGACGCTGACCGGTGGGGCGGGGGGCAGGATCGTGCAGGGCCCCGAGCGACCGCCGCCGGAGCTCGAGACGCTCCTTCCCGATGACGCGGGCCGATTTCCCTGGGCCGGGCACCTGGGACTCCAGCTCGTGCCCCGGGTGCTGGATCGGCTGGACGGGGGCGGGAGCACCCTCCTGTTCACCAACACCCGCTCGCAGGCCGAGCTCTGGCACCGGGCCCTGGCCGACGCCCGTCCCGAATGGGTCGAGGCGGGCGAACTGGGGCTGCACCACGGATCGGTCGAACGAGAACGCCGACTCGAGGTCGAGGACGCGCTCCGGGCCGGGACGATCCGGTGCGTCGTCTGCACCTCGTCGCTCGACTTGGGAGTGGACTTTCCCGCGGTGGACCGGGTGATCCAGGTGGGCTCGCCCAAGGGCATCGGTCGTCTCCTGCAGCGTGCCGGCCGAAGCGGGCACACGCCCGACGGGCGGAGCCGGATCCTCTGCGTGCCGACGCACGCCTTCGAGATCGTGGAGTTCCACGCCGTGCGGCGGGGGCTGGCCCGGGGGCGGGTGGAGCCGCGCCGTCCCCTGGAGCAGCCCCTCGACGTGCTGGCCCAGCACCTGGTCACGGTGGCGCTGGGCGGGGGCTTTCGGGCCCCCGAGATGCTCGACGAGGTCCGCACCACCCACGCCTACCGGCACCTCTCGGAGACGGAGTGGGGCTGGGTGCTGGACTTCGTCACCCGCGGGGGGAGCGCGCTCCAAGCCTATCCTCGCTACCACAAGGTGCTGGCCGACGACGAAGGCATCCATCGGGTGCCCGATCGCCGGGTGGCGCGGCAGCACCGCATGAGCATCGGCACCATCACCTCGGACGCGCAGCTCCGGGTTCGCTACCTGAAAGGGAAAACCCTGGGCCGGGTCGAAGAGGCCTTCCTGGCCCGTCTCCGGCCCGGCGAGACCTTCCTCTTCGCGGGACGCACCCTGCGACTCGTGCGGATTCGCGAGATGACCGCCTGGGTGCGGCGGGTTCGGAGTCGGACCGCCAGCGTCCCCCGCTGGATGGGGGGGCGGCTCCCCCTGTCGACGGAGCTGGGCGCCGAAGTGCTGGAGACGCTGGCCGGGTCAGGGGCCGGTCGGGAAAGCACTCAGACCGGCCCTGACCGAACCGCCGCCGGGACGAATGGAACGCGGGGCGGGCCGATGGCCGAGCTCGAGGCGCTGGCCCCCCTCCTCGAGATCCAGGGGCGGTGGTCGGGCCTGCCGACGCCGGACCGCCTCCTGGTGGAGCGGACCGAGACCCGCGAGGGCGCGCACCTGTTCGTGTATCCCTTCCTGGGGCGGCTGGTGCACGAGGGGATGGCAACGATCCTGGCCTGGCGCTTCTCGCAGGCCGAGCCCCGCTCGATCGAGTACTCGGTCAACGACTACGGTTTCGAACTGGTGAGCGACGAGCCGCTGGTGCCTCTTCATGGCTGGGGGCCCCTTCTGAGTCCCGAGGGGCTGGTGGCCCACCTGCTCGAGGCGGTCAACGCCGCGGAGCTGGCGCGCCGGCAGTTCCGCGAGATCGCCCGGGTCGCGGGGCTGGTGTTTCCCGGCTATCCGGGATCAGGCAAGTCGGACCGGCAACTGCAGGCCTCGAGCGGGCTCCTCTTCGACGTCCTGGCGCGCTACGACCCCGATAACCTCCTGCTGACCCAGGCCCGGCGCGAAGTCCTGGAAGGCGAGCTCAATCTGCGTCGGCTGCGCCGGGGGCTCGAGACGCTGCAATCTCGTGCGGTGGACGAGCGGGTGACGCCCCGGCTAACCCCGCTGGCCTTCCCCCTCTGGGCCGATCGGCTCCACGCCCGGGTGAGCTCCGAGAGCTGGCGGGATCGGGTGGCGCGCATGGTGGAGCATCTGGAGCGTTCGGTCGAGGCGGGCGAGTGAAGCTCACGTGGAAGGGCGAGGCGCTGGAGCTTCGGCCCGAGCGCGTGCTGCACTGGCCACGGGAACGGACGCTCTTTCTGGCCGACCTGCACCTGGGGAAGGCGGCGCTCTTCCGGGACCGCGGCCTGGCCGTGCCCGACGGGGCCGAGGCCGACGACCTGGCTCGCCTGCGCCGGGTCGCCCATCTCACCGGCGCCCGAAGGCTGGTGATCCTGGGCGACCTGGTGCACGGCGCCGGGGGGTGGACCCCCGAGGTGGTCGAGGCCTTCGCCGCGCTCGGAGCCGGGCAGCGCGGGAGCCCCGAGCAGGGGGAGGCCGAGAGGCTGCGGGTGTGGCTCGTCCCCGGGAACCACGACCGGCCTGATGGGCCTCCACCTGCCGAACTGGGGATCGAGCGGGTGGAGGAGGGCATGCGGCTGGGTCCCTTTCGCCTCCGTCATGCCGATGACGGGACCCGCGACGGGGTGATCTGCGGGCACGAGCATCCGGTGGTGGTCCTTCGGGGCCGGGGGGATCGGCTTCGGATGCCCTGTTTCGTGGTCGATGAGCGGCGGCTGCTCCTTCCGGCCTTCGGCACCTTCACCGGTGGACAGCGGGTGCGCCGCTCCGGGGGGAGGCGGATCTTCGGAGTGGGTGAGGGGTCGGTGTTGGCGATCTGAATCGGGCGGCGAAACGCATGCCCGGAACCGACGACATTCGACAGGCGGGCACGGCAGCATGGAATTGAAGGCGCACGACGACGCGACGGCAGGGCTGACCACCACGAAGGCTCCCTTCATCGAGGGTGCGAAGAGCCGGGGCGAGTTGTTTATCACGCAGCCGTGGGAGCAGTACTCCGAAGAGAATCATCAGAGCTGGAGGAACCTCTATGCCCGCATGGCCGATCGCTGGGAGCGGTACGCGAACCACCGGTTTCTCGAGGGTCTGGGGTCGCTGGGGCTGAGCGGGGAGCAGGTGCCGAAGCTCGAGGAGGTCAACCGGTTTCTGGCCCCGCTCACGGGCTTCAAGGCCAAGCCGGTGAGTGGGTACGTTCCGGCGTACCTCTTCTTCGACTGCCTGGGGCGACGGGAGTTTCCCACCACGATCACCATCCGGGACGTGGATACCCCCGACTACCTGCCCGAGCCCGACATCTTCCACGACATCGCCGGGCACGTGCCCATGCACACGGATCCGGCCTTCGCCGAGACCCTGGTGCGCTTCGGGCGGGCGGCGGCCGGGGCGGTAGAGCGGCTCGTGGCCGAGGATCCCGACGATCTCGAGGAGCGGGTGGCCAGCAACATGCGGGCGATGGCGCGCTTCTTCTGGTTCACGATCGAGTTCGGGCTCATGCGCGAGGCCGAGGGGGACGGGCTGAAGGTCTACGGGTCGGGGCTCCTGAGCTCGTACGGCGAGATTGAGCACTCGGTGGACAGTCCCCACGCCCAGCGGGTGCCCTTCCAGCTCGAGTGGGTGATCAACCAGTCCTTCCGGATCGATCGGTTCCAACCCCTGCTCTTCGTGGTGGACTCCTTTGACCACCTCTTCGACGAGGTGACCCGGCTCGAAGAGTGGATGCGTGCGGGGCAGCTGGATCATGTGGCGCCCTGCGAGCCGGTGATCTCCGACGAAGAGATCCGGATTTCTCTGGAGGCCGCGCGCGCCAAGGGATAGACCGGGTCCGGCGGGGAACATTGCCTTTCGAATGGGGAATTTCAACGGACTGCGATCCACGCGGGGTCCCCGTCTCCCATGGTTTTCGACGATTCAGAAAGGAATGCTCATGCGTACCCTGAAAATGCTGGCAGCGACACTCCTGTTCGGAATGGTACTCGCAGCACCCGCCGCCGCGCAGCAGGCCGGAGAGGCCCCCGGCCCCGTGATCCTCGACCGAAGCGCCGTCGAAGCAGCGGTTCTCGGACACACGTCGAAAGCCGAGCTTCAGCGGGGTCAGCTCGGCGACTTCCTCGCCACCCCCGAGGTGCGCGAGGTGGCCGAGGACCGCGGGCTCGACCTGTCGCGCATCGAAGCCGCGGCGTCGACCCTCTCCGACGAGGAGGTCTCGGCGGTGCACCCCCTGGTGGAGAAGGCGTCCGAGGCGATGCAGCAGCGAAACACGATCACGATCAGCGTCTACACGATCATCATCTTCCTCCTGCTCCTGATCCTTCTCACCTGAGGATCATGAGCGATCCGGACCCCTCCCCCCGGCGGGCCGGCGGGA
Source organism: Gemmatimonadales bacterium (assembly GCA_007692605.1). Taxonomy (GTDB): domain Bacteria; phylum Gemmatimonadota; class Gemmatimonadetes; order Longimicrobiales; family Gaopeijiaceae; genus SLBA01. The sequence continues at coordinate 22,963 of REBS01000084.1, read as the reverse complement.
GGGAATGGCCCCCCGGCCGGGCACGATGAGTCGCGCAGCCGCGAGGTTCGCCCTGACGGTCCTGCTTCTGCCGGGCGCTCTCGTGGCCCAGGGCGTCGGGGACTGCCCGGAGGAGGCCCGCTCCGCCCTGAGCGGGGCGCGGGCGGACTTCGAGGCGGGGGAGCCAGAACGTGCGGAGGCGCGCCTCGTCGAGACCCTCGAGCGATGCCCGGGGGAATCTGCCCTCGAACTCGAACTGGCGGGTCTGCGCTTCCAGCTCGGCGATTATGCCGGTGCCGAAGCGTGGGCTCTCCGCCACCTTCGAGCGGAGCCCGGGTCCGTCGAGGGGTGGGATCTGCTGGCCGCGTCCCGTTACCTGCAGGACGACCGCGAAGGCGCACTCGACGCCTGGAGTCGTGGAACCCCCCCGATCATCGCGAACCTCGGGATCGACATCGGTCCGGCGGGCCTGCGTCCGGGGCCGGCCGGGACCGAACGCATCGAGGCGGAGGCGGGCCTCGCCCCCGGCCGACCCCTTCTTCCGGGGAGCCTGACCCTGGGGATGCGCCGCCTCGAGTCGATCCCAGCCGCAGATCGGGCGCAACTCCGCTACGCGATCATCGGGGGGGGAGAGGCGGCCGTCATGGGCTCCGTCCTGCTCGCCCACCGAAGACCGGTCCGCTCTGCGGAGATTCCGGCGCATGTGCTCCGGGCGCTCACGGGCTCGGTCTTCGTGGAGTCGTCGAATCCGGCGGGAGCGCTTGAGCGCTGGACTCTTCGGGGGGGCGTCGAGGGGACCAGCCGGGACCTGGCCCTCGATCTCGCCCACCCAGCACCCCTGGGCCCGGGGGTCTGGCGATGGAGTGCGGAGCACCACCGGGCCCGATACCTGCTCCCGGACTCACCGGACGACGCGGTGCCGGTGGAGCGATCGGCGATCGGGCTGGAACTCTCGGAGTGGGTCGGCGCCGCCTGGCACGCTGCGGTGGGAGCCGGGATCGAGCGACGGCCGGGATGGGGCGACTTCGCCGGCACGCGGATCGGCCTCCGCTTCCTCTCCGGGGGCTCCCGGATCCTGGCCGAAGTCGAGGGTAGCACGTGGACCCGGGTCGGTTCCCCTTCGGAGATCCGAACCGGGGAGCGACTCTCGTCGGGGTTCTCCCGCTGGGGGATCAATACGGGGTTCCAGTCCCGGGCTCCCGACCGCGTCACGCCTCCCGCCGGAATCGTGCTGAGGGGAGGAGTGACAGGGATCACCGCGAACGCGCCCCCGGACCTCGCGCCCCGCATCGGCTCCGGACGGAACGTCGACATCCTCCTGCGGGCGCGCTCGGATCTCGAGGGGGACGGCGCGCTGCGCGGATGGCCCGCTCGGGTGTGGGTGCATGCGGGCGCAGAGTGGCTGCGGCCGATCGGTGCGATCGGTCCCATCGAGACGAGTGGGGCGCTCTTCGCCGATGCGGTCCACGGCTTCGGAGGTCGGTCCGGGGGGAGCGAGTTCTCGTCGCCGGTGAGTCGGGCGGTGCACCTTGGGGTCGGACTGCGATTCAGCCCCCTTGGGGCCGTCGGGGCGCTTCGAGTGGACGGGGCTCTCGATCCGGCGACCGGGGCCACCCGGCTTTCGATCGGATGGGCCCCTCAGCTCCGCACCGGTTCGGCCTCCAGCGACTGAACCATGCCGTGCTCGTCCAACTGGACGGTCAACGAGCCCTGGCTGCGAAAGCGGGCCAGCGTTTCCGGGTCCACGGCGAACCACTCCGAGACCGCCTGATCGGAGAGGGGAGGGACCTCCTCCCGTCGCTCCTTGCCCCGGAACCTCCGGACATTGTAGCGGGACCAGACGAGAAGCGAGCCCCCGAGGATCAGGACCACGAGGCCGTAGACGAGCCCGACCGCGAGCATGGTGGCCGGATCCGGAATCACGATCTCGCGCAGGAAGACCCTCAGCCCGAAGTACCAGGCAAGCAGCGTGACGAGAGGCAGCCAGAGATAGACCCAGATCACCCACGCGATCAGCGTCAGGATCGAGTAGAGCATGCGATGCGGCCGCCTCTGGAGCTCGGGCTGGTCCACGATCAGCGGAGAGCCGCTGCGATCGGTGCGGGCTGCGGGAGAGGTGGAGCGGCTCATGTCGGCTTCAGTCCTCGGTCGGGGCTCACCCAGACGGCCCGCTTGCCGCGTCGACGCAGGAGTGCCTTGGGCACCGCGACCACGGTGGTGAGCATGTTGATCATCCAGAACGCGATGGGATACCAGACCATCCAGTAGTAGTAGCGACCCAGGCCGCCCTCGTAGCGCCCGTCGATCGCCAGGCTCACGGCGAACTGGAGCAGGCAGGTGAAGCCCAGCAGCACGCCGTACCACTCCGGCAGGAGCGAGACGACCCGGACCGACTCCGGGAGCACCATGAAGAACCCGAGGATCCACAGGACGATGGTGGCGGCCATCAGGTAGGACCAGATCAGCGAGAGGGAGTGCTCGAGCAGTACGCCCCACATTCGGCGTCGCCGCCAGTTGAGCAGGCTCGACCCGTACTTGAGGAGGACTTCCACGCCCCCCTGCGCCCAGCGCAGTCGCTGGCTCCACAGTCCCTTGAGGGTCTCGGGCATGAGGATCCAGCAGAGCGCGCGGGGCTCGTAGCGGACATCCCAGTGATCGCGCTGCAGGGCCCAGCTCACGTCGATGTCCTCGGTCACCATGTCGGTCGACCAGTAGCCGATCCGGTGGAGTGCGGCCTTGCGGATCCCCGTGACCACTCCGCTGACCGTGAAGACGCGACCGTAGATCCGCTGCGTACGCTTGATGAGCCCGATGATCGCCGAGAACTCGCCGACCTGCACCTTTCCGAGCAGGGTGGAGCGGGTCCGGATGCGGGGATTACCGGTCACGGCCCCCACCCGAGGTCCATTCACGAAGTGCCGGGCGATCCAGGTCGTTGCGTGCGGGTCGAGCAGGGCGTCGCCGTCGATGCAGACGAGCACCTCGCCCTTCGCGGCCAGGGCCCCCATGCGGAGCCCGACCGCCTTCCCCTGGTTCGATGCGTGATGGATCACCCTCAGCCGGTCGTGCGTGGCCCGGAGTTCCTCGAGGATCTCGCCGGTGCGGTCGGAGCTCCCGTCGTTGATCGCGATCACCTCGAAGTCCGGGTACTCCTGGGCGTGGGCCCAGTGAACCGTCTCGCGGACGTTGTCTTCTTCGTTGAAGCAGGGGATCAGGATCGAGACGAAGGGGGCGTCGGGTAGTTCGGGAGGATCATCGACCTCACGGCCCTCCTTCCGTTCCCAGTGGAAGTAGTAGTAGATCCCCCCGATCATCCACAGGTAGGCCATGAAGAGGGGATAGTAGAAGACGAAGTCGAGCAGGTAGCTCGACAGGCTGAACAGCTCCAGTGCCTCGGGGATCATCGTTGCCTCCACGGGTCGGTTTCGACCGAGAGGGCCTCGCGGATCGGGTCCAGCTCGGGGAGGCCGAGGATGAAGTCGTCGGGATAGTATCCGAAATGGATCGCTCCGCGCCGTTCGAGCCGCCGCATCCAGTCGGCGATCTGTTCACCGGGGATATGGGTCTGGTCGCGCCAGTCCATGCTCTGCAGCTCGAAGATCGTGCCCTCGAGTCCCCCGGGGACCTCGCTCACCCGGTCCACCAGCCGGTCCAGCCAGCGATCCGGATTGCGGGCCTCCTCCATGTAGGGCATGGCCATCACGGCCGTGTGGTCGTAGCGCTCGAGCGAGAGCTCGAAGTTCTGCGCGAACCAGGCTTCGCTCTCGGGTTCCAGGACGACCCGGGCGTAGAGATTCCGCGCGGTCTGGATCGCCGGCCGATGCCGCCGTACCACCGCCGCCATCTCGTCCCCGAAGTCCAGGAGGGCGAGGGTGCGCTCGCGCATCGAGGGAAGGCGACCGGGTTCGTCGGGAAAGGCCGAGGCGTCCTCCCGGTCGTTGAGGTAGGCGTCATCGTGCAGGAGAATGCCATCGAAGGCCGCGTGTGCGGCCAGGTCCTCGAAGATCTCGGCGATGAGTTCGCGCGCCTCGGGCTCCCACGGAGAGAGGCGGCGATAGTCCGGACGGCTCGGCACGGCCCGATCGCCCTCCCAGCGCTTCACCGACAGGGCGTCGTTGCGCTCGGCGTCTCCCAGGTCGAAGGCCAGCAGGGGCATCCAGGCGAACACCCGCACCCCCACCCGGGTCCGCAGCTGCCACGCGACCCGGTTGAACAGGTCCGCCCGCATCGGGAGGTGCCGGTTCGGAAAATAGAGCGATGCGGCGGTACCGTCGCCCTGGGGGTCGGCGAAGGCCTGGAGGTAGACATCGGAGGGCCGGATCGCCTGGATGCGGTCCAGGAGGGCATCGAGGTTCCGCTCCATCTGGGCGGGGTCGTCGTCGTATACGTAGTCCAGGTCCAGGTGCACCACCCGGATCGGCGACGTCGCATCCGAAGACCGGCGGAGGAACCATGCCAGCGACTCGACCCGGGGGTTGGCGGTGACCAGGTAGCGCCGAACTCCGGTCAGGCGGTCGATGGGCTGCACCCCGGGGACCAGACCCAGCGACACCGGCATCCCGAGTTCCGCGGCGATCTGTTCGGTGACCTCGTTGAACTCGCCGTAGGGCCAGACTACGACCCGCGGGGCCTGGCCGAGCTCCTCTTCGATGCGCGACGAAGCCTGCTCCAGGTCGGCCCGGATTCGCGCCCGGTGCTCGCTGTCGGACTCGTAGCGGTCGCGCTCCGGGTCGTAGATCCGGGTGACGGCCGCAGGCTGTTCGTTGCCGAAGGGGTTGCCCGGGACTCCGCGATGCAGGTCCCAGGAGTGGGTCGCCACCTCGACGAGCCCGCTCGCCTGCATCTCGCGCAGCTCCTCCCAGCTCACGAAATCCTCGGGGCCGAGCTCTCCGAGTCCGTCGTAGTCGATGGTCCACCCCTCGGGCGCATCCTGCCAGGAGCCCACGACCGCCACGACCGCGGGAAAGTCGTAGAGCTGCAGAAGGGGGAATACCTTCGTGTACACGCTCCGGAGCCCGTCGTCGAAGGTCAGGAGAATCGGGTGGTCCGGGAGGTCGACCTCTCCTCGTCCCGCGGCCAGGAGATCGTCAACGCTCACGGGCGTATAGCCGCTTTCGCGCAACCACTCGAAGTGCTCGACCAGGCGTTCGGTCGAGACGGCGAACCGATCCGGGTCGAGGTCGCCGTCGACGTCGTCGCGCACGTCGTGGTAGGAGAGAACCCGGAGCACGGGGGCCTCACCCTCGGCCAACGGTTCGAGCCCGGGGATCGGCGTGGGGGTTGGCGGTGCGACACCTGGAAGGCATCCGGAGAGCAGGAGGCCCAGGGCGACCGCGCCGAGCAGTCCAGGCCCCCGGGGGCCTCGGGAGGCGTGGCGGTTCATGGAATCCTCCAAGTGACTCCGAGGTGGCCTGCGGTTCTGCGCTCCCGGACGCCGTCGTAGACGGGAAGGCTCCAGCTCGCGCCATAGACCAGTTCGAATCGCTGATGCATCACCCACCGATGCTCCACCGCGGCCGAGAGGATCGGCCGCAGGTCGAAGTCGGCCTGATCCATGGCTCCACCCGTCAGGGATACCCGCTGCGCGTAGCTGCGCTCCCGGCGCTCCATCAGCGTCCAGTCCCAGAGCAGGGAGCCACTCGCCGAGAGGGTGCGTCGAGGATTGAAGTAGGGCGCGTCGTCGCGACTGTTCGTGGCACCATATCCTTCCGTCATGAGTGCGAAGCGGTGTCCCGGGGTGCGGGCCACCTGCTGTTCGATGTTGAAATAGGCGCTGTGCCTGCGGTTACCATCCTGCATCTCGAGATGTGCGGCCTGGGCGCTCCACTGCCGGGCTTCGTGGGAGCGGCGGCTGACGCCGAGTCGAAGCATCCAGCCGTTGATCGCCTCCCGCGCGGCTCGCAGGGGGACCTCGGTCGTTCGCGAGTCTCCGAAGAGTTCGAGAGTCCAGCGGTCATCGGGACGAAGCTCCAGTCGCGCTGAGACCCCGGGGTTCAGGGCGCCCTCGCGATCGCCGTGCCCCGTGAGTTCGGCCACGATCGGCCGGGACGAAAGGGTCAGGCCGGCGAAGGCCCGGTCGTGCGCACCCAACCCCTCGGGATAGCGGGCATCGGCCCGCCGGGCTCCGGCGACGAGCCGGACGCGGTCGGCGATCGGGGGCGAGACGAGTCGAGTCTCGAGGATGCGATCACGGGTTCCGAGATCTCCTCCCGTACTGCGTCCGGACTCCGCCCGGCTGGAATAAGCCCAGCTCCCGTCCACGCGAAGATCCTGCGCAACCCGGCGCACATGCTCGCTCTCGGGAGCGAGCCAGAGGAGGGTGTCGACCACGGCCCGGGCGGTCGCGCGCTCGTGGGTGGCGAGCGCCGCCGAGGCTCGTCCCACCCGCGCCCCCACCCGCTCCGGGTCCACAGCCAGCGTCCGGCGGTAGAGCGCGTCCGCATCGCGCGGCCATCCCCTCCAGAGCCGGACCGATGCCAGTTCCTGGCGGATGTCGGCATTCATCGGGGCGCGCGCGTGAAGATCGGCAAGGCCGGCTTCGGCCCGGGCGAGCTGGCCCGAGAAGGCGAACCCGAGGTGACGGGCCACGACGGCAGGCAACAGGTCGGGGTTGGAGATCGGCTCGTTCATCCCGTCGGAGCGGCGGCGGGTGGGTTGCTGCGCGATGAACGTGGCGAGAAGCTCGTCGGCCTCGCGGAAGCGATGCTCCTCGACCAGCGCGTAGAAGAGTCCCAGGGTGGTCTCAGGGTGCCCGGGCCAGCCCTCGAGGGCGATGCGATACCGGACGACGGCGTCTGTCGGGTTTCGAAGGGCGAGCTCGGCGTCGGCGGCGACGCGCTGCACGTACGGTGGGAGCTCGACGCCTTCCGCCTCGAGCTGCCGCACGCCCTGACGAACCTCGACCATGCGCTCCCGCTCCCTGAGCGCGACCAGTCGATCGAACCGAAGTCGCAGCGAGGGGAAGTCCACCTCGGAACCGGGCAGATGCGCAATCTCCTCGAGGGCGGCATCGACGGTCGCGAGGGCATGATCGGTCGCCAGGAAGCGGTCGGAGGGGCCGCGGCGCTCGGGGACGCTCGAGCCCCATTCCACGGTCCGCGCCGCGCGGCCCGCCAGGAGGTCGGCGTGAAGCTCCGCGGGGAAGGGGGAAGGGGACCGTCGCATGGCGTCGACCGCCAGGTGGTCCGCGCCCAGGACGCGAAGGCTCATCGACTCGTGCGAGAACGCTTCGGACAGGGGCTCTGGCCGGATGCCCACCATCCGGTACTCCAGCGCCGCCTCGGTCCATCGCTCGGATGCCGCGAGCACATGGCCGGCGGCGACCCCGGCCTGCGGGTGCTCCGCAGAGAGCGCCCTCAGTATGGGAAGACGCTCCAGCGCCCGGCTGGGTTGTGCGGCTTCCACCAGGGAGAGGGCATACCCGATCTGACTCTCGACCCGTTCCGGCGCCCGATCGAGCACATCCCGGTAGAGGCCCGCCGCGAAGCTGGGGTGATCCAGGTTTCGGGCCGAACGGGCGACGGCTTCGGAGACGATGGGAGGAAGCGAATGGAAGGGAAGGTGTCCACCGAGTTCGAGCGCCTCTGCGTCGCGGCCCGACCAGCTCAGAACGGCCGCGAGGTCGCCGCGCAGACCGATGTCCTCCGGCGTCGCTGCGTGGAGAGCAAGGAGGATCTCAAGCGCCTCGTCGAACGCGCCTTCTCTTGCGAGGCGCACTGCGCGGTCCCGCTCCGGGTCGAGGGCCGTGGCAGCGACCACCGCTCCCACGTCCCCGGCCTGTGCGCTGAGCGGCGATCCGGTCAGGCATGTCACGCCGACCAGAACTCCGAGCGCTCCCCAGATGATCATCCGTACCCGACGTCGCGGCACACCGCCTCCCCATTTCACCTCATCCCGGATGAACCGCCCACTGCGAGCGGTGGCAGCCGTACCGCTGGTACTTCCGAAGCAGACGGCCAGTCCAGACTCGTGAAAATCTCAACTTTCGTGCCATCCGTAATGGATTCCATCCGCCCCGCGGGGAGTCGGTGAAAAACCCTCCAGTTCAGGGCGGAAGAGTCGTGCGGGTCTCGGCGTCGTCGAATGGACGCCCGGGGACGGGGTCGAGGCCGGGTGCGGCAGTGTGCGAAAACACGGCACTCTGCCGCACCCGGTGGCTGTGCGTGTTCATGATATCACAAAAACATCATATCATGAATTCATCATAAACCGCGACATCTCCGCTCAGCGGACCGCGCGAGCGAAATCGAGACCGGAGAGAATTCCCACGAGCCGGGTTCCGTCCTGCACCACCACACGACGGACTCCGGTCGAGGCCGCCTGAGCGGCCGCCCGGAAGATCCGGGTGCGTGAGGAGAGGGTGAGGAGCCGCGTGTTCATGACATCACCGACCGGGGTGGAGCGGCGCACGTCACGCGCCTCGAGTGCTTCGGTCTGGGTGAAGATTCCAACCGGCCAGTCCTCTTCAACCACCACGAGTCCCGAGACGCGGGCCTTTTCGAGCCGCTCCACCGCCATGGCGAGCGGCTCCTCGGCGCGGATGGTGAAGACCGGCGAGGACATGAACTCCGAGACGGGATCGTTCATCTGCTTTTCTTCGATGGCACGCATCACGTCGCGGGTCGAGAGCACCCCGAGCGGCCGGCCGTCCTCGCTCACGACGACGCGGTGGATCCGTCGCTTGACCATCTCGTTGGCAGCGTGTTCCAGGAAGGCGTCGGGGGACACGGTGTACACATCCGGGGTCATTTCGTCCGAAACCGCGGCTTCGGGGAGGGCGAGATTCGCGGCCTCCGCCCGGCGGCCCGACTCCCGCCTGCCGACCCGGAGAAGATCCGTTCGGGTGATGATCCCGACAAGCAGGCCGTCCGCGTCCAGCGCCGGAAGGGACGAGACCCCACCTTCCATCATCGTTTCAAAGGCGGCCTCCAGTGAGGCATGGTGGGAAATCGAGGTCACGGGCTTCGACATATACAGGCTGACCGGCACCTGGAAATTCGACATGTATGAGTCCTGGTTCGGGCGAGAATGGAGTCGGCGGGTCTCGGGAAGCGAGACATGGAACGCCGGCTCAACCGGAGCTTCAGACTAGAAGGATTCGTGCCACGTTCAACCGGGGATGCCCACGAAGTGCTCCACGACCCGATTCGCGGAATCCAGGACGGCGAGGACCGCTCCGCGGACCGCCTCGGCCTCGGGGACCGCGACTGCCCCGACCAGGAAGTAGGACTCCCCCCCTCCCGAACCGTTCACGGCCGCAATGACGAGGAAGGCGTCGAATTCCCGCAGGCTCCGAATCCCCTGGAGTTCGAGGTCGAGCCGACCCCGAAGGACCGGGATCAGGGCATCGAGGGTCGCATTCGCTCCCGCCCGCATCCTCCCCTCGGGATCGTTCGCCCCCGTTGCCTGTCCCAGGCTGCGGGCACTCCCGGCAAGGGTCAGTTCCACGTGGACCTCACATTCATCGTTCCGGGCCTCACCCTCGGTGGGATCCAGGATCCGAACGTCGGTGACCCGGATCCTCTCGCGCCATGAAGGGTTAATCTGGTCTTCGGAGTCCATGTTGTTGCTCGATCTGGTGTGAACGTGAACCGGAGGATCGACCGCCGGGACACTACGGCCTCGGAAGGGGAAAGACAATGTCCCGGTCCTTCGGGTAGGGGCCGGACCTGAGACCTGTCACCCGGTCGATCGGTCGCCCGAACCCGTGGTGCCACGCCCTTGCCCGCACGCGTCGGGACCGTTCATTCTGGATGGACTCCCCCGAGCGCCCAAGATGCCACCCCAAAAGGATGGAGACGGAAATGGAGCTGATCCTGAAGCGAACCTCTCTCGCGCTGCTCAGCCTGGTGCTGATCGGTACCGGCTGCGAGGCGCAGACCGCCCAGACCGCGGATCCGGCGTTGGGGGACGATGACGTCCTCCGTTCGGAACTTTACGATTATCGGGTCGTTACAGTCGCCGATGGCCTGGAGCACCCCTGGGGGATCGCCTTCCTGCCCGGCGGAGACATGCTCGTCACGGAGCGCCCGGGGCGGCTCCGGATCATTCGCGAGGGGGCGCTCCACCCTGACCCGGTCCCCGGGCTTCCCGACATCAGGACCGGAGGGCAGGGAGGCCTTCTCGACGTGATCCTGCATCCCGAGTTCGAGTCGAACCAGTTCATCTACCTGAGCTACGCCAAGCCGAACGAGGATGATTCCGAGGGGACGACCGCGGTGACGCGTGCGCGTTTCGTCGATGATCAGCTGACCGATGTGGAAGAGATTTTCGAGGCGGTGGCGTGGACCGGCGGTCGGGGACACCACGGATCCCGACTCGCCTTCGATGCCGACGGCTACCTCTTCGTCACGGTCGGGGATCGCCAGGCGCGCCCGGCAGGCGACCTGCACGAGCACCCCTCGCAGGACCTGACCAACCACTACGGCACCATCCTGCGGCTCCACGATGACGGGACCGTTCCGTCCGACAACCCCTTTGTCGATGACGCGGACGCCCTTCCGGAAATCTGGAGCTACGGGCACCGCAATCAGCAGGGGCTTGCCGTTCACCCGGAGACCAACGAGGTGTGGTCCAATGAGCACGGCCCGCAGGGGGGCGATGAGCTGAACCGGATCGAGCCTGGTCTGAACTACGGCTGGCCCGTCGTGGGCTTCGGGGTCAACTACGGTGCGGGGACTCCGATCCACGAAGCGGTGCGTGCGGAGGGAATGGAGGGTCCGGTGCACCAATGGACCCCGTCGATCGCCACCTCGGGCCTCATGATCTACACCGGGGACCAGTTTCCCCGCTGGCAGGGCAATGTCTTCACGGGCGGGCTCGCCGGTCAGGTCCTCTCGAGGGTCACCCTGCGCGACGGGCGCTTCGCGAGTGACGAGTTCCTGGTGCGCGACGTCGGCCGGATCCGGGATGTCCGCCAGGGCCCCGACGGATACATCTATCTCGCGATCGATCATCGGGGGGGAGAGCTGACCCCCATCGTGCGCCTGGAGCCGGTCGCGGCACGCTGAGGGGTGACCGGTGAGCTGGTTTCGTTCCGAGTTGGCTCGCCGCGCTCCCGCCGAGGGTGATCGGCAGTGGATCTATGTGCCCTACGATCAGCTCACCGATCGGATTGGCCCCCTCTCCCGGCTCGCGCCCGAGGAGACGGGGGTCGTTCTGGTCGAGAGTCTGTGGAAGCCGCGGCGCCGCCCCTATCACCGGCAGAAGCTGGCACTGCTCCTCTCCGCGATGCGCTCCTTCGCGCTGGAACAGGCCGAACGGGGGGTGGCGGTTCGGTATCGGACGACCTCGGACCGATACTCGTCCGCCCTTCGCACGGTGACACGGGAGGTGGGACCCCTCCGGATGATGCGGGCCGCCGAACGGGAGCTCCGGGTCGACCTGCAGCCCCTCGTCGATGACGACCTGATCGAGGTGGTGCCCCATGACGGCTGGCTGACCACCGACGGAGACTTCACCCGAAGCCAGAAGGACCGTCCCCCCTGGCGAATGGACGCCTTCTATCGGGAGGTCCGCCGCCGCACGGGCATTCTGATGGAGGAGGGCCGGCCGGTGGGCGGGAAGTTCTCCTTCGACACCGAAAATCGGGAGCGGTGGCCCGGATCCCCCCCGGCGCCATCGCCTCCGACCTTCCCGCTCGATCCCCTGAAGGACGAAGTGGTGGAGCTGGTGCGTTCCCGTTTCTCGGGGCATCCGGGACGGCTGAGCCCCGAACGACTGCCGGCCACCCAGGCCGACGCGGAGCGTGCATGGAGGTGGGCCATGACCGAGGCGCTCCCCACCTTCGGTCCCTTCGAAGACGCGATGAGCACCCAGTCGTCAACGCTCTTCCACACCCGAACGTCGGAGCTCGTCAACCTGCACCGACTCCTTCCCGGGGAGTTGATCGATGATGTGCTCGGACTCGACGTTCCGCTCCAGAGCCGAGAGGGCTTCGTCCGGCAGCTGCTGGGCTGGCGCGAGTTCGTGCGGCATGTCCACGAGCGAACCGACGGCTTTCGCCGGTGGCCCGGGGGACCGGTGATCCCGAACCGTGAGGCTCCCGGTGACGCGGGGTACCGGCGCTGGCGGGGCCACCCCTGGCGAGCCGACGAAGGGGGGACGGTGGATCCGGACCAGGATCGGCCCGACGCGGAGGCCCCGGAGCCCGGGGGAGAATCGGCGAGCGAGCCCGACGGGGGGGCTGCCCCCTCGTTCCTCGGTGCGACCACGTCTCTTCCCCCCGCGTTCTGGGGGGAGCCGTCGGGTTTGAAGTGCCTCGATCAGGTGGTCGGTGAGGTCTGGGACCAGGGGTACTCGCACCACATCACACGTCTGATGGTGCTTTCGAATCTGGCGACCCTGCTCGAGATCTCGCCGCGGGAGCTGACCGACTGGTTCTGGGTCGCCTACACCGATGCCTACGACTGGGTGGTGGAGCCCAATGTGCTGGGAATGGGGACCTTCGCGGCGGGAGCGTTGATGACGACGAAGCCGTACGTCTCGGGAACCCCCTACATCGACCGGATGAGCGACTACTGCGGGGAATGTGCGCTGGACCCCGGGACGAGCTGCCCGATCACGTCGCTGTATTGGGCCTTCCTGTACCGGCATCGGGATCGACTGGGAGACAATGCCCGCATGCGGCTTCCACTCGCGAATCTGTCGCGGCGCAGCGATGCGAAACGGGCGATGGACGGCCGTGTGTACCAGGCGGTCACGGGAGCGCTGTCAGCCGGCGGTCGCGTCACGCCGGAGATGATGGGGGATGTGATCGAAACGGCCGAAGCAGAGGGCTGACCCAGGGATGCTCAGCCGGAGCACGCCGGGCAGTGTGCGATCTCGGGCACGACGAAGAGGCGTCCGGCCTGGATCTCGTCTCCACAATCGGCACAGCTCCCGTACTCCCCCCGATCCATTCGCTCCAGCGCGGTCCGGATCGCGGCATAACGGGCCTGCTCACGGTCCTGGAGGTTGCGGCTCATCTGCTGGTTCTGCATCGAATCCATGCGGGAGAGCCGACCCACCGCCTGCTGATCGAGTTCGACCGGGCGCACCGCCTCTTCGGTCAGACTCATACTCCTCTCCAGGCGGATCTTCTGCCTCTCGAGTTCCTGACGCAGATCCGACAGTACGGCGTCGGGGATGGCCATGGGCTTCGGCTCACCGCGCGGTGAGCGAGGCCCCGAGCAGCGACTCCCGCTCCCGGATGGCATCCTGCACGAGCCGAAGAATGTTCGGGTCGGTGCGGAACTCGGCAAGAATGTCCGAGCGTGCGCCCGTGTAGGACTCGCCGATCACATAGGCGAGCACGGTGGCCATCACGATCCCCTCTTCGCTCTGCGTGCGCAGGAAACGGGTACGGAACTCGCGCAGGACCGCGGCGAAGCCCGGATCCTCCCACTCGATGAGGGGCCGGTCCACCTGCAGGAAGTCCGTCAGGACCGCGGCGAAGTCGGGATCTGCGGGGCGATGCCAGAAGGCGATATCCGGTCCGAAGGCATCGACCTGGAAGGGCAGGTACAGTGCGGCGCCCCGAGGCACCTGGCGGACCAGCGCCGGATTGTACCGGCGCAGTTCGTCGACGGAGAGCCCGGTGCGCTGCGCAATGTCGGCGAGCGGCAGGTTCCTCGCTGCTCGCATCGCGTGCACCGGCTGCTGGGGAATGTCGGCGGTCAGACGGGTCACGTTGTAGGTATTCCCGAACACCATCTCGGCGTAGAGGAAGGATCGCGGACCGTAGCTCCGTACCACTTCTCGGAACCGGGTGGGCGAGATGGTGCGCAGGTCACGAGCGAACTCCGCACCCAGGAAGTACTGCTCCCGCATCGTTTCTCCCCCGAGGCGACTCCCGTTGATGACGGTTCTGCCCACGTTCGACCCTCCGGCATGGTGCTCCGAGAGGGCCGGGATGAAGCTGCCGTACTTCGTGGCGAGAATGGTCAGGTACGCTGCGCAGTAGGCGGCCTGCGTCGTCTGGTTGTGGCCCTCGATCTCGAAGGGGGAGATCTGCTTCATCCGGTTCCAGTTTGCGGGAAGCCACTGGCAGAACCCGATCGCCCCGGCTTCGGAGCGGACCGTGCCGTTCAGCCCCGATTCGAGGATCGCCTGTGCGATTCCGATCTCTGCGGGCACCCCGAAGCGCTCGTAGATGTGGCCCCATTCCTCGAGAAAGCTTCCGTAGGCCCGAACATTGGGAAGGAGAAAGCGCCCCCGCGTGGCGTTGTGCAGCACCGGCCCGGCCGCTCCTTCGAGCAGCTCCGCGACCTGGTCGCGACGGGGAGAGAGACGACTCTCCAGGCGCTGGCCGCGAAGGGCCTGCGAGAGCGAGGCGTCCTCCCAGCGTCCGTCGCGGGTCCAGTCCCCTCCGTTGGGAAAGACGGCCAGCAGCCGGCCATCGACCCCCGAGCCGAAGGCCACCGAGCCGTCGGGGATCGTGAAGATATGCTGCCAGAAGGGATAGCCCGGTCGGAACTCCGACATGGCCCGGAAGTCCTCCTGGAGTCGGGCCCGGGCCAGCTCGCGCACACGATCGCCCCCGACGGCGGCGTGGCCGGACTCGTTGAACTGACTCGAGAGGAGGTGGGCCTGCATCCCCACCGCGGCCCCCGCGTCGTTCTGTGCCGCCGCCAGGGTCGATGGAAACGCCACGAATGTCGCAATGAGCGGCAGGACCGCAGCGACCGGGAAGATGGATCGTCTCATGGCCGACTCCTTGGCGTACCGGGGTGAGGGCGCGTGCCGTCCGGAATACTCGTGAAACCACCCGGTTAACCAGCAAGTTCCACGCCGGAAAGCGGGGCGCTGCGGGGGCTGGCGCCGACGGTTGATCTGTCGGGTGTTGTACGTCAACATGGGGGGCGCCGCGGCACGGCGCAAATCGAGGGAGATCGATCCTGAACCGACCGATGAGGGGTGACATGGCGCCCGAAGCTGACTGGATTTTCACCGATGCGCGGATCTGGCGGGGCGGGCCGGAAGGGGCGGCTCCCGGGGATGCCGACTCCCACGGGGTGAGGGAGGGGGCTCTCGCGCTCCGGGAGGGACGCGTACTGGCCCTGGGTGCGGCGAGCCAGGTCATGGCGCACCGCGGCCCGGACACCGCGATCTTTTCCCTCGGCGGGCGGTTCGTGATGCCGGGCTTTGTCGATGCGCATGTCCACCTTCTGACCGGAGGTCTGCGTCTCTTCCGGGTCGACCTTCGCGGCGCCAGCTCACGCCAGGAGTTCCACCAGCGCGTCGCCGACCGCACCCGGATCACCCCGGTCGGCGAGTGGATCCTCGGAGGGGACTGGAATCAAGAGGACTGGGGAGGGGCGTTCCCGGATCGGAGCTGGCTCGACCGCGCGACCGGAGAGCACCCGGTATTCCTGCAGCGGATGGACCTGCACATGGGACTGGCCAACTCGGTGGCCCTCGAGCTGGCGGGGATCTCCGCGGAGACCTCCGACCCGGAGAACGGGCGGATCGACCGGGATCCGGAGACCGGCGAGCCGACGGGGATCCTGCGCGAGCGCGCGATGCTTCCCATCTACGATGCGATTCCGGATCTTTCGGACGAGGAC
This sequence comes from Gemmatimonadales bacterium, assembly GCA_007692605.1. Classification (GTDB taxonomy): domain Bacteria; phylum Gemmatimonadota; class Gemmatimonadetes; order Longimicrobiales; family Gaopeijiaceae; genus SLBA01. The sequence goes on along the minus strand of REBS01000084.1, from coordinate 7,439 downwards.
TGCATCGCCGCGATTCGGACGGGTGCAATCGGCGCCCTCGCGCTCGGGATCACCCAGGTCCATGACATGGGGGCTGTGCAGAAGCTGAGCGAGAGCTGGCAGTCGCTGCGGGTGCTCGGAACGCTCGAGGCTGAGGGGCGCCTGCCCCTTCGGGTGAATGCGGCTCTTCCGGTTCGCCATTGGCGACGGGCCGCGGAACTCGTCCAGGCCGAGGGCTACGGGGGAGGGCGGCTCCGCTGGGGTGGGGTCAAGGCGTTCGTCGATGGCTCCTTCGGAAGTTCGACCGCCTGGTTCGACGAGCCGTATCTGCATGAACCGGACTCCCGCGGGGGGCCGGTCTGCGACCTGAAACGCCTCGAGGCCGACCTGACCGGCGCACTGGAGAGCGGACTTCAGCCGGTGGTGCACGCCATCGGTGACCGGGCGAACGACTGGCTCCTGGAACTGTGCGCAACGCTCGAGCGGCGGACCCCGGGGCTCACGGAGTCCCTTCGGGTCGAACACGCCCAGCACCTTTCCGAGGCAGGGCTGGCAGAATTCGGTCGCACCCGGCGCTTCGCCTCGGTGCAGCCCCTGCACATCCTCGATGACGCTCCCTGGATCGAGATGAAGATCGGGGAGGACCGGGGACGCCGTTCCTACGCCTTCGGCAGCCTGGCGGCCGGTGGGGCGCGGGTGGCGCTGGGTTCGGACTGGCCGGTGGCACCGATGGATCCCCTCGGTGCGGTCCGAACAGCGATGACGCGGATCCTGCCCGAGGGCGTCGGAGCGGGCGAGGGCGGGGTCTGGAACCCCGGAGAGCGCCTCGATCTCGCGACGGCGCTGCGTGCGCACACCTGGGGAGGCGCCGTCGCGGGGGGATGGGAGGCCGAGACGGGGAGCCTCGATCCGGGGAAGTTCGCGGATTTCATCGTCCTCTCGGAAAACCCGTTCGAGGTCGATCCCGAGGCGCTTGGCCGTGATGTGCAGGTCGACATGACCTTCGTCGACGGCATCCTGGCGCACCGACGGGACGACTCGCCGCTCTGAGGACCTACCAGGCGCTTCGATGCACGCCGCGCACGGCTCGTCCCGAAGGGTCGGCCTGCGAGGCGAAGGCCTCGTCCCACGCCAGGGCCTCGGGAGAGGAGCAGGCGATGCTCGGTCCCGAGGGCACCGTGGCCGCCGCCGACGCCGAGGGGAAATGGCGCTCGAAGATCGATCGGTACAGGTAGGCCTCCTTGGTCAACGGAGGATTCAGGGGGAACCGCTCCGGTGCCTCCAGGAGTTCGCGGTCGGAGACCTGGCGCTCGGCCCGGTCCTTGATCGCATCGATCCAACCGTAGCCCACCCCGTCGGAGAACTGCTCCTTCTGGCGCCAGAGGATCTCGGGAGGGAGCAGCCCCTCGCCCGCTTCCCGCAGGATCGCCTTTTCCGGACGATCCGGTCCGGGCATGCGGGCGCCGGGATCGATGCGCATGGCCGTCTCGAGGAATTCGAGATCGAGGAAGGGGACCCTGGCCTCGACGCCCCAGGCCGCCATGGACTTGTTGGCGCGAAGGCAGTCGTAGAGGTGGAGCGCCTGGATCTTTCGCACCGTTTCGTCGTGGAAGGCGAGGGCGTTCGGAGCCTTGTGGAAGTACAGGTAGCCTCCGAAGATCTCGTCGGCCCCCTCGCCGGACAGGACCATCTTGATGCCCATGGCGCGGATCCGGCGGGCCAGGAGGTACATGGGGGTCGAAGCCCGGATCGTGGTCACGTCGAAGGTCTCGACGTGGCGGACGACGTCGTCGATCGCGTCGAGGCCCTCCTCGATCGTGTAGCGAAATTCGTGGTGCTGGGTCCCGATCCCGTCGGCGGCGGTTCGGGCCGCGGCCAGGTCGGGTGAACCCTCCAGGCCGATGGCAAAGGAGTGAAGGCGGGGCCACCAGGCCGCCTCCCGGCCGTCGCTTTCGACCCGTCGGTCGGCGAATCCCTTGGCGATCGCTGCCACGAGCGAAGAGTCCAGGCCTCCGCTGAGCAGGACGCCGTAGGGTACGTCGCACATGAGTTGCCGCTGGATCGCCCCTTCGAGCGCCCGGCGCAGAGCACCCGCGTCGCCGGGCCGGGTGGCCTCGGAGGCCGAGGTCCATGCGGGATGGTAGTACCGTTCGATCGTGCCCTGCTCGCTGTCGAGGTAGCAGCCGGGAGGGAAGCTTCGCACCTGTGTGCACTCGGGCTCGATCGCCTTGAGCTCCGACGCCACCCAGAGGCGGCCTTCGGAGTCTCGCCCGTAGTAGAGGGGCATGACGCCGATCGGGTCCCGGGCGATGAGATAGCGCCCGCGGGCCTCATCCCAGAGGACGAAGGCGAAGATCCCGTTCAGCCGACCGATGAAGTCGGGGCCGTGCTCCTCGTACAGCGCAAGGATGACCTCACAGTCCGATGCGGTCCGGTAGGGAAAGTCCGGGGTTTCTTCCCGGAGCTGCCGGTGGTTGTAGATCTCGCCGTTCACCCCCAGGATCTTTGAGCCGTCGGGGCTGAGGAGGGGCTGCGCCCCCGACTCCACATCGACGATCGAGAGCCGCTCGTGAGCGATGATCGCGCGCTCGCGCACCTCGATCCCGCTCCAGTCGGGTCCGCGATGACGCTGGCGACGCGAGGCTTCGAGGGCCCGCGGCCGCAAGGTGGACGAGGATCCGGCGATATCGAAGATTCCGAGAATCGAGCACATGGGGTCCGCCGACGGGAGATGGCAAGGAAAGACTGGGAATGACGATGGAAATCTCACACCCCGCGGCGCCCCGTCAACAGGGGGGATCCCGAGGGCGCAGGGCGGTCGGCGAGCGGATGCGACGGGCCCGGTGCTCGCCGAGCGGTGGACCCGACGCTCCCGAAGCGGCAGATTGCACGTGGACACAAGGTATCTCAACAACCACGAGGTGGCGGTGAAGGCGAAGTGGAGCATCGGGATCGTTTTGATCGGGGGCGTGGTGGCCCTCGACCTGTGGAGCAAGAGCTGGGCGCTGCGAACCCTCTCCGGCGGCCGATCGCTGGAGTGGTTCGGGGGGCTGGTTCCGATCAACCTCGCGTTCAACCGCGGGGCGGCGTTCGGGCTGTCGATCGGCGACGACCCCCGGTGGATCTTCATTCCGATCACGATCTTCGCGGTGCTCTTTCTGGGCACCCTCCTGGTTCAGGCGAAGGCGGACGATCATCTCCGGATCGTCTCCACCTCGCTGGTCATCGGTGGGGCGCTCGGGAATCTGTACGATCGGGTCCGCTGGGACCGGGGGGTCGTGGACTTCCTGGGACCGATCGACCTGGGGTTCATGCTCTGGCCGATCTTCAATGTCGCCGACATGGCGATCACGGTGGGGGCCATTCTCCTGGCCATCTCGCTCTGGACCGAGGAACTCGACGAGCCGAAGGGCAAGACCTCTCCCGACGCGCCGGCCTCCGGGGCCGGCTGACCGGGGGCGAAAGACCCGACCTCTCCCGTTCAGCCGTTCAGCCGTTCGAGAATCTCGGAGTCGGTGCTTCCCGGCGCGTCTCGCAGCAGGGTCTTCGCGCGGCCCATCATGCCGGGTCGGTTCCAGAGAAGCAGCCCGCCGAGCTCTCCCCCGACTCGATAGATACCCACGCCCGGGTCGTCGATCGACGCGCCCAGGTGGAGGCCGGGGGCCTCGTCATCGCACTCCAGGAGTCCGGCCACCTCCCACGTGACCCCGAAGAAGCCCGAGTAGAAGGTCGGCACGGGATCGTAGCGCTGCGGGGAGCCGGCCACCCCCATCCCCGCGAGCATCCCGCTCTCGTTCGCATGGGATTCGTGCTCCAGGCGAAGGTAGCGGCCCCCCCGCAGCGGGAGGGGAAAGGAGACGACGTCACCGGCGGCGAAAATCCCGGGCTCGGAGCATTGCAGGCTCGCGTCGACCCGGATCCCCCCATCGACCTCGAGTCCCGCGTCCCGGGCCAGCCCGACGCGGGGTTCCACCCCGACCCCCGCCACCACGAGATCGGCATCGGGCAGGGGGGCACCGTCGGAGACCTCCCGGTGCGGATGGAGCTCGATACCCCGATCGGCGAAGGCCTCGGCGATGCGACGGGGGAGAGGGCCCGGAAGGATCCGCTCCAGGGGCGCACCCTCGGGGTAGTGCAGCGAAACCGAGGAGCCGGAGTCACGCAGCGAGGCTCCCAGTTCCGTGCCGATAAAGCCGCCTCCGATGATCGCGATCCGCCGTCCCTCGTCGGCCGCCCGGCGAACCGTGCGGTAGGACTCGAAGTCCCGAAAGTAGACCACTCCGGACGGGTCTCCGGGAAGCCGACGGGGCCGGCACCCGGTGGCCAGAACGAGGCCTTCGTACCCCTGCCGCTCGCCGTTGGAAAGCTCGATCTCTCGGCACTCGGGATCGATTGCGGTGACCATGGAGTCGACTCGAACCGTGACCGATTCATCGGCGGTGTCTCGCCAGATCCTCTCCTCGGGGGTGCCGTGCCAGAGACCCTTCGAGAGTGGCGGCCGGTCGTAGGGGGGATGGGGCTCGGAGGAAAACAGGAGGATCGGACGCTCCGGATCCACCGCTCGGATCCCGCGGGCGGCGGCGTCGGCCGCCATCCCTCCACCCACGATGACGAAGGGTCGCGTGCGGGCGGCCATCCGTTACCGGCCCTCCGGCTCGGAGTCGGGGAAAAAGCGGAGGAACTGGATGCGGCGCCCAGCCATCTTGACGACGCGGAATCGTCCTCCCGGAACCGACAGCTCGTCGCCGACCACCGGAATCCGGTTTAGCCCCCCGAACACGAAGCCGCCCACCGTGTCGAAATCCTCTTCCGGAAGCGCCAGGTCGAGACGTTCGTTGGCGTCGCGGACCGTCACGCCCCCCCAGACGCGGGTCACCCCGCGGGCGAGGGGCTGAAAGAACACGGGTTCATCCAGTTCGTGCTCGTCCTGGATCTCGCCCACGATCTCCTCGATCAGGTCTTCGAGGGTGATGAGTCCGGCAATGCCCCCGAATTCGTCGACGACCATGGCCATCTTCACACGCGCCCGGCGCATCTCGACGATCAGATCCTCGACGGGCTTCGAGGCCGGCACGAACTTCGGGGGGCGGAGGATCCCCCGGATCTCCTCGAGGCCCTCGCGATCGGCCTGCCAGAGTTCCCGGGCGACAAGGATTCCCACGATCCGGTCGAGGGAGTCCTCGAAGACGGGTAGGCGGAGGTGGCCCTCGTCGAGCATCATCGCCTTGGCCTCCTCGACGCCGGCATCGACCGGGATGGCGACCATGTCGGTGCGCGGCGTCATGACCTCGCCCACCGTGATCTCGCTCAGGTTCATGACGTTGGTCACGACGCGCCACTCGGCTTCGTCCAGGGTGCCTTCGCGTCGTCCGATCTCGGCCATCACCTCGAGCTCGGCCCGGCTCACGGTGGACTCCGCCTGTCGGCCCCTCGAAATCAGTCCCGAGAAGAGGGACAGGGGAATCAGGACCGGTTTCATGACCAGGATGAGGCCCCGGAGAAACCAGGCGGTGGGTGTGGCGAGCTCCTTCCAGAAGGTGGCCCCCAGCGTCTTCGGAACGATTTCGGAGAAGAGGAGGATCGCCAGGGTGAGCCCGGCCGAGAAGATCGCGATCCATTCCTCGCCGAAGACCTGAAGGGCAAGCCCACCCCCGATCGCCGCCCCCATGGTGTGGGCGATGGTGTTCAGGGTCAGGATCGCTGAAATCGGCTCGTCGATCTTCTGCTGCATGTCGTGCAGGAACTGTCCGGCCCGCTTCCCCTCGTCCTTCATCACGCCCACGAAGGCGTGGTTGGCCGAGAGGAGGACCGCCTCCAGAATCGAGCAGATGAAGGAGACGCCGATCGAGATGACGAGAACCCAAATGAGTGTAACCATCAGGGCACAGTATCACCCCTCGTGCACCGGCTCACAACCCGTCGGGGCAGGAGGCGGAAGACACGGGACCGGGGGCCGGGCTTCCCCGCGCTCGCCGTGCTCAGCTGACGAGTTCGGCGTCCAGGGTGATCTCGACCGAGGCGAGGGCGCGGGAGATCGGACAGCCGGTCTTCGCACCCTCGGCGATCGACTGGAAGGTGTCCTCGTCGATGTCCGGCACTTCGGCCCGGCAGCTAAGTTCGATGTGCGTGATCCCCGGACCGTCGTCGGTATCTCCCAGGTGCACCCGGGCCTCGGCAGCGACGCTCTTCGGGGTGTGCCCCGCCTGGTCGAGCTCGTGGGACAGCGCCATCGCGTAGCAGCCGGCATGCGCGGCGGCGAGGAGCTCTTCGGGGTTCGTCCCCACGCCCGACTCGAACCGCGAGGCGAAGGTGTAGCCCGCCTGATTCAGGACTCCGCTCTCGGACGAGACCGCGCCGGTCCCCTTGGTCAGATTTCCCTTCCACTCGGCACTCGCGCTGCGAACTGACATCGGATGCATCTCCTTGCTCAAGGCTGTATTCGGCCCGGGTCGACCGGTGATTCCGGCGGCCGGGGGTGACGAGTACCCGAGCAGGGGAGTGACGATCCCCGCCGGGGTCCGCGGCAGGCGGAAGGCTGGCCTCCGGAGGCCGGCCCGGCTAGAATTTCGGGAGCAGTGCGGGGGAATCACGTGTGTTCCGAGATGGGGGTAAGACCGATGATGGAGAAGGCGACGGGGGTGCGTATCCTGCTGGGGGGGCTTGTGACGGTGGCGGCTGTGGCGCTGACCGCATGCGGAGGGGCGGCCGGAGCTTCGGGCGCCGGGGGGGCGAGTGGCGCTTCCGAATCTCCGCAGGCCGACTACTGGATCTATGTCGGAGCCGAATCGGCCGACCAGATTCACCGAGTCCGCTTCGGGCCGAGTGGCATCGAGGTGGAGCAGACCCGCAATATCGGCCGACTTCCGACCGAGGTCGAGGGGCCCCATGGCCTGGCCGTCTCGCCCGACGGGCGGTACCTCTACATGAGCACGGGGCATGGCGCGCCCGACGGACACTTCTGGAAGTTCGCGGTCGGGCCGGACACCCTCGTGGCCGACCCGATCCCGCTGGGGGACTTCCCGGCGACGATCGATCTGACGCCCGACGGGCTGTACGCGATGATCGTCAACTTCAACCTCTACGGTTCGATGACCCCGTCGACGCTGTCGGTCGTCTACACACCCGACGTGGTCGAGGTCGACCGGATCGAGCTGTGCACGATGCCCCACGGGGTGCGCACCCACCCGACGGGCAACTGGGCCTACACGACCTGCATGATGGATGATCAACTCGTGGAGGTCGATACGCGCACCTTCAGGGTCTCTCGGCGCTTTTCCGTCGAGTCGGGCCACGAAGGGCCGATCGATACGGGGGCGGTCGCCGGCCACGATCACCCCATGATGGACCATGCCGGCATGGGTCACGAGGGGCACGCCGAACAGACGTGCTCCCCCACCTGGGCCCTCCCGTCGGCCGACGGAACGCACCTGTTCGTGGCCTGCAACCGGACCGACGAGATC